>NZ_JBHTAC010000013.1:0-195251 GCF_042663325.1 Catellatospora aurea | reverse complement strand
GGTGCCGTCGCGGCCGGGCGCGAATCAGCCGCGGCCCAGGGTGACGCCGACCGCGCCGACGACCACGCCGAGCGCGGCGATCAGCCGCCGCCACATGTCGCGCTCGCCCAGGAACCGCGCCCCGAGGAACACCACCAGCAGCACGCTGACCTCGCGCAGCGGCGCGACCACGGTCACCGGGGCCATCGTCATCGCGGTCAGGGCCAGCATGTACGCCCCCGGCGAGCAGATCGCGGTGCCGAACACCTCGCGCCGGTGCTCGCGCCACACCTGCTTGACCTTCGTCCGGTGCCGGATCAGCCACGGGGCCAGCAGCAGCGCCCGGCCGGTGTCGCCGCCCCAGTTGACCAGGATCGGCGACAGCACGGCGACCGCGACCGCGTTGCGGTCCCACAGGGTGTACGCGGCGATGAAGACGCCTGTCGCCAGCGCGTACAGGATGGGGGCCTTGCGTTTGAGGGCGTCGGGGGAGGGCTTGCCGATCAGTGCGACGCTGACCGACAGCGCGAGCGTGCCCGCCCAGCCGAGCAGGCCGGGGTCCTCGTCGAAGAACGGCACCGCGACGGCGCAGATCAGCACCGGGCCCAGGCCCCGGGCGACCGGGTACACCACCGACAGGTCGCCGACCGCGTAGCCGCGCTGCAGCAGCAGGTAGTAGCCGGTGTGCAGCAGCGCCGCGCCGCCGAGCAGGACCAGGCTGCCCCAGCCGAGTGCGTCCCAGCCGGTGACCAGCGCCCAGATGCCGAACGGGGCCCAGATCAGCGCGGCGACCACGGACCAGACCGCGACGAACACGGTGCCCGCGACGGCGGCCCGCTTGGACAGCAGGTTCCACGTCGCGTGGCACAGCACCGACGCGGCGACCAGGGCGAAAGCGGCGAGCGACACGTCAGGCCACCGCGACGGGCTCGGCGGTCGCGGCAGGCTCTGCGGCCGGGGCGGGCCGGCGCTCGGGCACCAGGGACGTGCCCGCGAGGTGGCTCTCGCCGATCAGGGGCTGGCCGAGCACCGCCAGCACGGTCGGGGCGACCGAGACGTGGCTGACGTCGGCGGGCGGCGTGGCGCCGATGCCCGCTCCGCAGGCGGCCAGCCACGCCGTGCGCTCCCAGCGGCTGCGACCGCCGTGGCCGCCCTCGTCGCGGTGCCCGTGGTCGGTGACGACGAGGACCGTCCAGCTCTCCTCGGCATACCGGGGGCGGGCGCGGACGGCGTCGAGGACCTGGCCGAGGCGGCGGTCGGCGCGCTCGATGGCGGCCGTGTACTCGGCTCCGGTGCCCAGTTCGTGGGCGACCTCGTCGGGTTCGCCGAGGTAGACGAAGGAGGCGTGGAACGTGCCCTGGCCCAGGGCCCGCGCGGCGGCGTCGGCGACGTGCTGGTCGGCGGTGTCGTGGCCGAGCGTGTGTCCGTCGGCGAAGGTGAGCAGGCTGGGCGAGGCGAACATCGGGCCGCCGTACGCGGTGGTGACCAGCGGGGCCCAGCTCGCCCCGACGAACGTGGTGAAACCCCGGCGCTTGGCCGTGGTGAACACATCGGGGAAGGCGTCGAGGCGGTGGCCGGAGAACACGTTGCCGTAGATGCCGTGCACCCGCGGCCACAGCCCGGTCGCGACCGACGCCCAGGTCGGCCCGGACAGGGTGGGCGCGTCGGTGCTCGGCTCGAACTCGGCCAGCCACCCTTCACGCTCGATCGTGTCCAGGTGGGGGGTGTGCGCCGCGCGTGCGGTGTCCAGCCGGACTCCGTCGATGCCGACGACCAGGATGTGTGCGCTCATGCGGTGGCTCCAGGGTGTTCAGGGCATGGTCGTGGTCCTGCCCGCCGCGGGCTGGCGGGCAGGTGGGTCAGGGCAGGTCAGGCGACGCGCATCCAGACGGCGCTGTTCGGGGCGACCTTCAGGTCCTCCAGCGGGTCGCTGGTGAGCAGGAGGTACTCGTAGGGCGGCAGCTCGGCGGGGGCGTCGCTCAGGTTGACCAGGCAGGCGAAGCCGTCGCCGCGCTGGAACAGCAGCACGCCGTCGGGGGAGGGCAGCCACTGCATCGGGCCGTCGCCGAGGTCGGGCTCGGTGCGGCGCACGTGCAGGGCGCGGCGGTACAGCTCCAGCATCGAGCGCCGGTCCCCGGTCTGCGCGGCGGCGGACAGCCGGGCCCAGCTCGCGGGCTGCGGCAGCCACGGGTCGGCGGCCGCCCTGTCCGGGCTGAAGCCGTACGGCACGGCCTCGCCGGACCAGGGCAGCGGCACCCGGCACCCGTCGCGGCCCCGGTCGGTGAAGCCCGAACGCAGCCAGCGCGGGTCCTGCAGCAGTGCGTCGGGGATGTCCTCGACCTCGGGCAGCCCCAGCTCCTCGCCCTGGTACACGTAGGCGGAGCCGGGCAGCGCCAGGGTCAGCAGCGCGGCGGCGCGGGCGCGGCGGGTGCCGAGCGCGAGGTCGCTGGCCTCGAAGTGCTTGGCGTCGTCGAACGAGTGCGCGGTGTGCGCCCGGCCGTAGCGGGTGACGTGCCGTACCACGTCGTGGTTGGACAGCACCCAGGTCGCGGGCGCGCCGACCATGGCGTGCGTGGCCAGCGTCGTGTCGATGACGTCGCGGAACGCGGCCGCGTCCCAGGGGCAGGACAGGAACGGGAAGTTGAAGCCGGTGTGCAGCTCGTCCGGGCGCAGGTAGCGGGTGAACCGGTCGGGGTCGTCGTCCCACAGCTCGCCGACGAACACCCCGCGCTGCGGGTACGAGTCGGCGATCTTGCGCCACTCGCGGTAGATCTCGTGCACGCCCTCCTGGTCGCGCCAGGGCCGGATCACGTTCGGGCCGAGGGTGGCCACGTCGGGCAACGCCGGGTCCTTGACCAGGTGATCGGCGACGTCGATGCGGAACCCGTCGACGCCCCGGTCGAGCCAGAAGCGCAGCGTGGTCTGGAAGTCCTCGGGCACCGCCGGGTTGTCCCAGTTCCAGTCGGGCTGCTCGGGGGCGAACATGTGCAGGTACCACTCGCCGTCGGGGACCCGGGTCCAGGCCGGGCCGCCGAAGTGCGAACCCCAGTCGGTGGGCGGCAGCTCGCCGTGCTCGCCGCGGCCGGGGCGGAACCAGAACAGCTCCCGCTCGGGCGAGCCGGGTCCGGCGGCGAGCGCGGCCTGGAACGCCGGGTGCCGGTCGGAGCAGTGGTTGGGCACGACGTCGACGATGACCCGCAGGTGGTGCTGGTGGGCCTCGGTGATGAACCGCTCGGCCTCGGCGAGGGTGCCGAAGACCGGGTCGATGTCGCGGTAGTCGGCCACGTCGTAGCCGGCGTCGGCCATCGGGGAGACGTACCAGGGGCTCAGCCAGACCGCGTCGACGCCGAGGTCGCGCAGGTACGGCAGGCGCTCGCGCAGGCCGGTGAGGTCGCCGAGGCCGTCGCCGTTCCCGTCGGCGAAGCTGCGCGGGTACACCTGGTAGATGACGGCGTCACGCCACCAGGGGTGTTCGTGTCGTGAGGACATGTCCGGCTCCGATGGGCGAGTGCGGGTACGTGGCCCGATGGTAACGCGATGGAAAACGTTTTCCATCGCGGTCGCCCACCCTACCGGGACCTTTCACTCACGGTCAACGGCCCGTTCACCTCGTTGATCGCCCGACTTGCCCGGCACCTGTGCGTATCTTGAGCGCGTTTCCCACAGGTGCCAGGCAATTCGAGCGATCTTGGTGGGCGCCCGGACCGAACGGGGCGGCCACGGCCCCGTGCGACGGCGGGTCCCGTGCAACAGCGCTCTCGGGCGTGCTCGCAGGTTCAACGAGAAAGCGCAGGAGCGGCGGTAGTGGGCGGCCCGATGGCCTACGAATGCAGGGCGAGCAGGGCGGCGACGCGGTCGACCGGCAGGCCTTCCGACGTGTTGCCGCTGCGGCCGACCACCGTCGGGGCGTTGAGCAGGCTGTTGAGGACGCTCTCCTCCGTCGCCTCGACCACGGCGGCGAAGAACGGGTCGAGCTGGCGGCCCTGCAGCGGGGTGACGGTGGAGGCCGTGCCGCGCGGGGCGCGCAGGCCGGTGGCCAGGGCCAGGAAGATCTCGCCGCTGGCGTGGTGCGCGGTGGAGCCGGTGCGGGCCAGGCCGAGCCCGGCGCGGCGGGCCAGCCGCCGGCAGCCCGCCGGATCGATCGGCGCGTCGGTGATCACGATGACGATGCAGGAGCCCGCCGGCGGGGCGGTCGGGGCGGGCGCGGGCGGCAGCAGCTGTCCGACCGGGACACCGGACACCGTCAGGCGACCGCGCTCGCCGAAGTTCGTCATCACGAGCACACCCAGGGTGTGACCCGACGGCAGCACCCGGGACGCGGTGCCGATGCCGCCCTTGAAGCCCAGGCAGCTCATACCGGTGCCCGAGCCGACCGCGCCTTCGGCGGGCGCGGCGGGGGGCCGTCCCACCGCGCGGTCGGCCTCGGCGGCGGCGGCGCTCGCCCGCGCGGCGTCCAGCGCGGCGGCCACGTCGTCGCGGGTCACCTGCATGCGGCGGGACTCGGACAGGAAGCTGTCGTCGCATTCGGCCACCACCGGGATGACCACGTCGTCGTCGCCGATGCCGGGCTCGGACTCCATCAGCAGCTCGCAGGCGGCGTCGTACACCCGGCCCAGCTGCATCGTGGAGGTCAGGAAGATCGGCGTCTCGACCAGGCCCCACTCCTGCGCGGACATGAAACCGGTGCACTCGCCGGCCCCGTTGAGGATCGCGCCGCCCGCCGGGATCGGCTCGCGGAACGCGTTGCCGCCCGGGTCGAGCACGGTCACCCCGGTGCGGGCGACACCCCGTCCGGCCGGCGGAGGCTCCTCGTCGCGCCACACGGTGGTGTGGCCGACGCCCACGCCGGGCACGTCGAGGATGGAGCGGCTGGGGCCGCTGGGCAGCTCACCGATGGTGATGCCGAGGTCGTCAACACGAGGCATGGGCGCAGCCTAACTGAGTCTCGACTCAGTAACGATCCCCGTCGCGGGCCGTCTGCGCTGGCATCATGCCGGGATGGCGAAGCTGGACCTGCCCGTGGTGTGGAGCGACGACGTGCTGCGGCACGTGCCGGACGCGGAGATCTGGATCGGGGTGCGCACACCCGGCACGGAACTGCCCGAGCGGGCCACCGTGCTGCGCTCGGCGCTGGTGCGGGCCGGGGCGCGGCTGGTCGAGGCGCGGCCACTCGGGGACGAGTTGCTCGCCCAGGCGCACACGCCGGAACTGCTGGCGCACCTCGAAGGCGTCTACGGCCAGTGGGCCGACGGCGGTTACGTGGAGTATCAGGACCGGGTGGTGCCGTACGTCTTCCCGACCCCGGCGATGCTGGAGGGGCTGCCGGTGCGCCGGCCCACGGCCACGCATGCGCGGGCGGGGCAGTTCTGCTACGACACGATGACCCTGGTCGGTCCGGGCACCTGGCCCGCGGCACGGGCCGCCGCGCACGCCGCCGCGACCGCGGCCGACCTGGTCGCCGCGGGGGAGCGGGCCGCGTACGCCATCTGCCGCCCGCCCGGCCACCACGCCACCCGCAGCGGTTTCGGTGGCTCGTGCTACCTCAACAACGCCGCCGTGGCGGTGCTGGCGCTGCGGCGGGCGGGCGTGGCCCGGGTCGCCGTGGTCGATGTGGACGCCCACCACGGCAACGGCACTCAGTCGATCTTCTATGACCGCGCCGACGTGCTCTACACCTCGGTGCACGTGGACCCGGGCGAGGGCTGGTTCCCGCACTACGCGGGTTTCGCCGACGAGGCCGGCGCCGGTGCGGGCGAAGGCGCGAATCTGAACGTGCCGCTGGCCCCGGGCACCGGCGACGAGGGCTGGCTGGCCGGGGTACGCCGGCTCGTCGAGTTCGTCGGCGACCGGGCCGACGCGGTGGTGCTCTCGCTGGGCGTCGACGCGGCCAAGGACGACCCGGAGAGCCCGCTGCAGGTCACCGAGGACGGCTACGGCCGCACCGGCGAGCTGGTCCGTGAGCTGGGCCTGCCCGTCGTCGCCGTGCACGAGGGCGGCTACCACCTGCCGACGCTCGGCCCGCTGACGGTCGCCACCCTGGCGGGCGTCACCGGAACCCGCTAACCTCTCTGCGGTAAGCGCTTTCCGCAACGGGAGAGGTGGCGGGTCCGCGTGGAGTTCACGGTGGCGGGACGGGTGGTCGCGGCATACCGCTCGGGCCTGGAGATCGAGGCGACCCTCGGGCCGCGGCCCCACCTGCATCCGATCCGGACGCTCGCCGGGACCGTGGTCACCGACACGCTGCCGGCCGACCACCGGTGGCACCTGGGCCTGTCGCTGGCCATGCAGGACGTCAACCGCAACAACCTCTGGGGCGGGCGTACGTACGTGCGCGACCAGGGGTACACCTGGCTCGACGACCACGGGTCGATCACCGGCGAGGGCTTCGACGAGGTGCGGCCGGACGGGTTCGCCCAGCGGCTGGCCTGGCGCGGCGCGGACGGCAAGGTGCTGCTGTCGGAACGGCGCACCATGGCGGCGACCTACCTCGACGAGCGGTCCTGGGCGCTGGACCTGGGCTGGGCGCTGACCGCCGAGCAGACCGTGACGCTGGGCAGCCCGGCGACGAACGGGCGGCCGGGCGGGGCCGGCTACGGCGGGTGCTTCTGGCGTGTCGCGCCGGGGCCGAACCTGGGGCTGACCGCGGGAGACCTGACCGGCGAGGAGCAGGTCAACGGGAGTGCGGAGCCCGAGCTGGTCTGGCGGGGCGAGTCGGGCGGGGCGGCGTACACCCTGCGGTTCTCGGGCCTGGGCGACGGCGACCGCTGGTTCGTGCGGACCACCGAGGGCTCGACCGGGTATCCGGGCGTCTGCGCCGCCTGGGCCTACGAGCACACCCGGGTCATCGAGCCGGGCGATACCCGCACCGGCGCCCTCCGCGTGGTGATCAGCGACTGAGGCAGGCAGGTCGCGGCAGTTTCGGGGAAACTGCGGCAATAGCGGCGCTGATTCGTGCAGTTTCCGGAAAGTGCGCGCCGGCCCGGCCGTGTGACGGCGGGGCGTCAGGCCAGGGCGGCGGGGTCGAGGCCTACTTCGCGGGCAGCGGTCATGCGCATCCATTCGAAGGCCTGTTTGCGGGAGATGGCCTTTTCGTGGACGGTGAGCTGGACGGCGAGGCCGTCGATGATGGCGTTGATGCGCCAGGCCGCGCCGGCCGGGTCGTCGCAGGTGAACGAGCCGTCGGCGACCCCGTTGGCGATGACCTCGGTGAGGCCCTCCTTCCAGCGCAGGTCCATGCGGCGCGACACCTTCTCCAGCTCAGGGGTGCGCAGCGCCTCCGACCAGCCGTCAATCCACATCATCCAGGACTTGGACCGCCCGGTCGGGGCGAGCAGCTTCACCAGTTTCTTGAGCTTCTCGACGGACGACGCGTTGGAGTCGATCACCGCGTGCAGCCGGGCCATGTCCTGCTCGGCGGCGTACGCGAACGCCTGCGCCAGCAGCGCGTCCTTGCTGGTGAAGTGGTAGAACACCAGCGCCTGGCTGACCCCGGCCGCCTTGGCGACGTCGGCGGTGCGGGTGTTGGCGAAGCCGCGCTCGACGATCACGTCCACTGCGGTGCGCAGCAGCGCGTCCAGGCGCACTTCGGCAGTTCGTCGAGCCACCGCTGAACCCTAACGCACGCCCGTCCATGCCCCACCATCCACCAACTCGCCGACCAGGCCCTGCCCACCGGCCCGCGCGCCCGCCCCGGCCAGTCGCAACTCTTACGGACTAGCGGCCTCACGGGAGCCATGAGGCCGCGACTCTTTAAGAGTTGCGGCAGGTCAGGGGGTCAGTGGGCGGCGGCGGGGGTGGGGAAGGCGGCGGGGTCGGGGTTGGCGGCGGCGTCGGCGGCGATGCGGCGGCTGGCGGTGATGGCCAGCAGGGCTCCGGTGCCGACCATGGCGGTGGCGATCAGGATGACGACACTCAGGCTGGTGCCCTGGTTGATGATCAGGCCGGAGATCGACGAGCCGGCCGCGAAGCCGACGTAGATGCCGGTGCCGACCCAGGTGAAGGCCTCGGTGCTGCGCCCGGCGGGGGCGATCCGGGTGACCAGCGCGCACTCGACCGCGGTGGTCGGGGAGATGACCATGCCGCCCAGGAACAGGATCAGCGCCAGGCTGGGCAGGCCGAAGGCCAGCAGCATCGCGCCGAAGCCGACCGTGTTCAGGCACAGCAGCAGCGCGAACAGCTTCGCCTGGCCGAGTTTCGGGTTCATCCCGGAGAACCAGACGCCGCCGACGATGGAGCCCGCGCTCCAGGCGGCCACCACCGCACCCGCGGCCTGCGGCGCGCCCAGGTCGGCGGCGTACTTGGGGATCGCCACCTCCATCACGCCGTAGGCGGCCGCCTCCAGCGCGCCGACGACCAGCACGACGACCAGGCTCAGCCGCATCAGGCGGTTGGCGCGCAGCGCGCGGGTGCGAGCGGCGGCGCTGAGGTCCGAGGTGGTGGCCGCGGCGGCGAGCGCGGCGGTGCGCACCTCGCGGTAACGGGCGGTCAGCCCGGGTGCGGCGGCCAGGCCCAGCGAGCCCACGGTGGCCAGCAGGGCGGTGACGATCACCGCGACGTACGGGTTGGTGGCCGCCGTGACCAGGGCGATCAGCATCGGCCCGAGCACGTAGGTGAGCTCGACGGTGATGGCGTCGAAGGCGTACGCCGTCTGCACGTGTGCCGGGGCCAGGCCGGGCAGCACGACGCGGGTGACCGCGCCGACGGGCGGGTTCGCGGCTCCGGCCAGCGCGGCCAGGCCGATGATCAGGGCTACCGGCTGGTGCGTCCACAGTGCGGCGACCATGCCGGTGAGCAGCAGCGCGTAGAGCACGCCGGTGACCCGCAGCACCGCGACGGCGTGCCCGCGGTCGCACAGCCGGCCCAGCCACGGCGAGGTGAACGCCGTGATGGCCGAGTGCGCGCCGGTGGCGATGCCGGCGACGGCGTACGAGCCGGTGCCGTGCTGGACGGCGAGGATGAACACGAGGGTCGCCATGCCGTAGGGCAGGCGGCCGATGAGGGACGGCAGCGCCACCCGGGCGACACCCGGGCTGGCCATCAGGGCACGGTAACGGCGGGCAGCGGTGACGACCGCGAGGCCGGACATGGAAAGGGCTCCCAAGCAGGAAGTGAGGAAAGGGTCGACGTCGGCGCGGTGGGCGGCGTCAACCGAAGCGGCGGGCCGCCTGGTGGTTCCAGCAGCGCTTGCTCACGACGGCGGCGCCGTCGTACGCCTGCAGCGTGATCGCGACCGTCAGGTGGTCGGCGTCGGCGGTCAGTTCGACCGCGCATTCGGTGCTCACGCTGGTCTCGCCCCAGGTGAGCGTGAACCGGGCGGTGGACGTCGACGTCTGCCGCCAGGTGCGCCGGTCGACGGTGACCGAGGCGCTGTACCGGTCGGTGCAGGTGCCGCCGGCGATGTCCCAGGTCGAGCCGTGCTCCACGGTGGCCGTGGTGACACGGTCGATCACGTCGTCGCTGATCCGCCACGCCACGGCGTCGCCCTCGACCGCACGCTGCCCCTGGTCGTAGCGGGGCGCCGGGTCGTGGTTCTGCGGGGCGGGCAGGTGGATCGTGCTGCGGTCGCCGTCCACGGCCAGGGTCACCGGGCGCGGCGGCGCGACGGTGTTCGGCCAGTCCACGCCGCTGACCGACAGCCGCAGCCGGCGTCCGGGCAGCACCGTGTAGGCGCAGGTCTCCAGCTCGACCTCGACGTCGGTGAACTCGACCGGCGTGAGCGGGACCGGCTCGGTGTGGCCGGCGCGGTGGGCCAGGTTGAGGAATCCGCGCGTGATCAGCGTCGAGGTGCCGTCGTCGGCGACGTCGCACAGCTTGACGGACACGCTCGCCAGCGGCTGGTCGGCCGCGACGCGCAGGCTGACCCAGCCGGGCCCGATGAGCGTCAGCGGCTCCGTCTCGGTGGGGAGATCCCAGGTGAGCGAGGCGGCGTCGTCGAAGCGCTGGTCGGTGGGCTGGCCCCAGGGCAGCCGCCCGGCGCAGCTGTTCCACGCCGCGGTGCCGGTGTCGGCGCGCACCGCGAGCACCCGCGTGCCACCGCCGATCGCCCAGGACCGCGGGCAGCGCCAGGTCGTGTTCGGCCAGTCCGGCATGCTCCGCCAGGACCCGGCGACCTGCGCCGCGTCCGGCTCCGGGGCGCCGCCGGATTCGCGCAGGAAGAAGGTGTACGGCGGCTCCGCGTCCACCCCGTTGTCCGCGCCCCGCAGCCAGCGGTCGAACCAGCGCGCCAGCTCGGCGACCAGGTCGAGGTGCGGTCCGGGCAGCGCGGACTCGGCGGACATGTGGCTCCACGGCCCGGCCAGCAGCCGTGCCGGGGTGCCCGCGTCACGCAGCTGCGCGACGGTGCGGAAGCTGTTGTTGCGGTAGCCGTCGGCCCAGCCCGCGACGACCATCGTGGGCACGGCGATCCGGGCGTAGTCGTTGCCGTAGCTCTCGCCGGTGTCCAAAGACGAGTCGCGCAGCGAGCCGTGCCGCCAGTAGGGGCCGTCGAGGGGCTCGTCGAGCCAGCGCAGCAGCCAGGGCTCGGTGCGGTCGAGCCGGTCGTGCCAGCGCTCGCGCCAGTCCGGCCCCGCGATCGACGGCACCGGCGGCAGCGCGTTCATCGCGATCATGTACGTCGGGTAGTCGACGACGTCGAGCAGCCGCAGCGAGCCGCCCATGTAGTGCACGTCGTCGGTGTAGCGGTCGTCGGTCGCGTAGATCGGCACGATCGCCTTCAGCGCCGGCGGGCGGCGCATGGCGACCTGGATCGCGTTGAACCCGGAGTAGGACGTGCCGTACATGCCGACGCCGCCGTCGCACCAGGGCTGAGCGGCCAGCCAGGCGACGACGGCGACCAGGTCGTCCTGTTCGCGCAACGGGTACTCGTCGACGGCGACGCCCTGGCTGGAGCCGGTGCCGCGCAGGTCGACCCGGCATACGGCGTACGAGAACTCGTCGCGCAGGCGCTCGTACTCCTCGGTGTACGAGGAGGTGATGTCGTCCTTGCGGTAGGGCAGCGCCTCCAGCAGGCAGGGCTGCGGGGCGTCGCTGGCGGGGAGGAACAGGGACGCGGCAAGCCGGATGCCGTCGTCCATGGTGATCCAGACCTGCTCGCTGCGCCCTGCGGCCCGCGTGGCCATGCCGACACCCCTCCCGGTTCCCCGCAAGGTTACTTGCTGACTGAGTCATCAGTCAACAAAGCGCGCATGAACCGCAGCGGTCACCCAGGTCACAGCCGTATGACCGGGTCTCAGTTCTTGTCAGGAGAGTGCAGGAGTGCCGTGATGCCGGCGAGGAAGGTGTCCGGATCGGGCCGGCCGAGCAGCACCCGCTGCAACGCGTACCCGGGCACCATGCTGAACAGCACCGCGCCGACCGCCTCGGGGTCGGCGTCGGCGGGCAGCCGCCCGGCGGCCTGCTGGTCGCGGGCGATCTCGTCGAAGTGGCCGCGGACCCGCCCGTAGATGGTGCGGACGAACGCGGCCAGCTCCGGGTTGCGCAGTGACTCGGCCCAGACCTGCAGCGCCATCGGGAACACGCCCTCCGGGCTGAACTGCGGGTCGACGGTCTGCAGCAGGCGGCGCATCACGTCCTCGATCGGCGGTGGCGGGTCGATCGCGCGCACCTCGTCGAGCAGGTCGCTGACCCGCCCGATCACCTGCTCGGCGATGGCGGTGACGAGCTCCTCCTTGCTCTTGAAGTAGCGGTAGAACGCGCCGACCGACAGCCCGGCCTCGGAGATCACGTCCTGCATCGAGGTGGCGTGGAAGCCGTTGCGCGCGAAGCAGGCCCGTGCGGCGTCGAGGATCTGCTGGCGGCGGGCGGCGAGGTGGGCTTCGGAGACGCGTGGCATGGCTCTCATCATAAAACGAACGATCGTTCTTGACAGGTGGCGGGGATCGGGCGCATGGTTCTGCTAAAGAGAACGAACATTCGTTTTAAGGAGATCCACCATGCGCCGCACCCCGCCCCCGGCGGCCCTGGCCGTGGTCATCGCCGTCGGGGTGATGGCCCTGCAGGCCCTGCTGCTGCCGTTGTTCGCCGGGCCCGCCGCCAACCTGGGTCCGCGTGACCTGCCCGTGGCCGTCGCCGGACCCGCGCCGGCCGTCGAGGCGTTCACATCCAAGATCGAGTCGATGAGCCCGGGCGCGTTCGAGGTCACCGCGGTCGCCGACGCCGCGGCGGCCGACGCGGCGGTGCTCGACCGGGAGGCGTACGCCGCGTTCATCCTCAGCCCCACCGGCGTCACCCTGCACACCGCCTCGGGCGCCGCCCCGGCCGTCGCGAACCTGTTCGCCGCCGCCGCCACCCAGCTCGGCGCGGGCACCGGCATGCAGGTCACGGTCAAGGATCTGGCCCCGCTGACCGCCGACGACCCGCACGGGGCAGGCTTCGCCGCGGGCTTCTTCCCGCTGATCATCACCGCCATGGCCGCCGCCATCGCGCTCTACTTCGCCGTGCCGGGCTTCGCGGCCCGAGTCGTCGGCCTGTTCACCTTCGCGGCGCTGGCCGGCGTAGGTGGCGCGGCCGTGCTGCACAGCTGGCTCGGGGTCGTCGGCGGCGACCGGTGGGCGGTGGCCGGCGTCATCTCGCTGCTCACCATGGCCATCAGCGCCACCATCCACGGCCTGGCCACCGTCGCCGGCCCGCGCGGCATCGGCGTGGGTGCGGTGCTCATCCTGCTGGTCGGCAACGCGCTCGGCGCGGTCGGCGCGGCCCCGGAGATGCTGCCGCAGCCCTGGGGCGAGTTCGGCCAGTGGCTGCCCATCGGCGCCGGGGCGACCCTGCTGCGCTCGGCCGCCTGGTTCGGCGGCGCGGGCGGCGGCCCGGCCGCCTGGGTGCTGGCCTCGTGGGCGCTGCTCGGCCTGGCCCTGGTCGGCCTCGGCCGGCTCGGGCGCAAGGAGCAGGGGCTGCCGGAGGAGGCGGAGGCGCACGAGGCGGCCCGCCGGCTCGGCGCTACGGTGGCAGCCTGAGCTGACGTACGCCGGGCGCGCCCGCCTGCGCGCCCGGCGTATCCCCCTGCGGAACGGGGTTCCGTTAGACGGCGGCGCGGGAATCCGGAACGATGGTGTTCCGGAACAGGAATGCGCTCCCCGTGCGCGTTGTTGGCTTCGGTGGAACGACCATCTGCAGGAGGCGAACGACGTGCTCGACCCACAGAAGCTCTACCAGCTGACCGACGAACTGCCCGAGCTGGGCCGTCCGGTCCTGCTGCACGCGCTCTCCGGGTTCGTCGACGCCGGTTCGGCCGGCAAGCTCGCCCGCGAGCACCTGCTCGACTCGCTGGAGTCGACCGTGGTGGCCGAGTTCGACCTCGACCAGCTCTACGACTACCGCTCCCGCCGTCCGCTGATGCACTTCTCGGCCGACCACTGGGAGGCGTACGACGAGCCCAAGCTGGAGCTGCACGCCCTGCGCGACCACGACGACACCCCGTTCCTGCTGCTCACCGGCCCCGAGCCGGACTTCCAGTGGGAGCGGTTCGTGGCCGCCACGACCGGGCTGATCGAGCAGCTCCAGGTGCGGCTGACCATCGGCGTGCACGCGATCCCGATGTCCGTGCCGCACACCCGCCCCGCCGGCATCACCGCCCACGGCACCCGGCCCGAACTGGTGGTCGGGCACGAGCCCTGGATCGCCGACGTGCAGGTCCCGGCGAGCATGACCAACCTGCTGGAGTACCGGCTGGGCGAGGCCGGGCACGACGCCATGGGCTTCGCCGCGCACGTGCCGCACTACCTCGCCGACAGCGAATACCCGCAGGCGGCCGAGCTGCTGCTGACCTCGGTGTCGCGGGCCACCGGCCTGCTGCTGCCGACCGAGGACCTGCGCGAGGCCGGGGACCGGGTGCGCGCCGAGATCGAACGCCAGCTGACCGACAACCACCAGGCCGCGGCCGTGGTCAAGGCGCTGGAGGAGCAGTACGACGCGTTCATGCGCGGCCGCGCCAGCAACCTGCTGACCGAGCCCGCGCCGCTGCCGACCGCCGACGAGCTGGGCGCGGAGCTGGAGCGTTTCCTCGCCGAGCACAGCAAGGGCGACAAGAGCGAGGGCTGACCAGGTACGACGGAAAAGGGGCGGCACGCGTGGCGTGCCACCCCTTCGCCATGTCTGCTCAGGTGGCCAGGGCGAACTGGAAGCCGGTCGAGACGTCCTTCGGCTTGTCCAGCCCGGTCACCACGGTCGCCGGGACGAGCACCGGGTCGAACCCGGTGAAGCCGATGCCGACCTGGCCGGACGCGTTGTCGCCCCAGGCCTTGATGACGCCGTTGCTGATGGCGACGGTGAAGCCGCCGTCGAGGCCCGCTCCGGACCCGTTGGTGGAGATGTCGACGACGCCGGTGAGGCCGACCGCCTCGGCGGGGCGCAGCTGCGGGGTCGCGGTCGTGCCGAGGCCGAGCTGGCCGTCGCCGTTCGCGCCCCAGCCCTTCACCCGGCCGTTGGCCAGGATCGCCAGGCTGGAGAAACCGCCCGCGTTGACGGTCCTGGCCCCGGTGAGGTCGACGACCGGGGTCGGGGTCGGCACCGGGGCGGTGCTGGCGGTGCCGGTGCCGACCTGGGCGCGCGAGTTCTCGCCCCAGCCGCGTACCGTCCCGTTGCCGAGCACCGCGAGCGCGTGGCTGTCACCCGCGTCGACCTGCTTGACCCGTACGCCCGCCAGTCCGCCCACCGTCACCGGCGTGGTCTGCGGGTCGAGGCTTGCCTCGCCGGTGCCCAGCTGGCCGGAGCGGTTGTCGCCCCAGGCGCGCAGCGTGCCGTCGGCCAGCAGCGCCAGGCTGAACTGCGAGCCGGCCGCGATGCCGACGACCTTCAGCCCGGTCAGCCCGGTGACGGGGACCGCGGTGGTGCGGTCGTCGGTGGTGCCGTCGCCGAGCTGGCCGCGGGCGTTGTCGCCCCAGGCGAGCACGGTGCCGTTGTTGAGCAGGGCGAGGCTGTGCGCCCCGCCCGCGGCCAGGGCCTTCACCCCGCGCACGTTCGGCACGGAGCCGGGGATCGGCCGGTCGATGGTGGTGCCGTCGCCGAGCTGGCCGTCGTCGTTGTCGCCCCACGCCTTGACCGTGCCGTTGTGCAGCAGCGCCAGGCTGAACCGGCCGCCGCCCTCGACGTCGCGGACCTCGTCCGGCACGGCGGCGCTGACCGCGCTCGGCCGGGTGATCAACGTGCCGTCGCCGAGCTGGCCGGAGTCGTTGAAGCCCCAGGACTCGACGCCCGCGACCGGCGCCTGCGGTTTCGGCTTCGGCTTCGGTTTGCCGTGGCTGCCGCCACCGTGGCTGCCACCGCCTTTCACGTCCTCTGCCCAGACGGCGTGTGGCGCCGCCAGGGCGATCATGGTGGTGACGGCGACGGCCCCCAAGGCGCGCAGTCCTGTCGTGACAGGTCGCATGTACGTTCCCCCGCATGGTTGCGACATGAGTCGGCCGCACCGAGCGCGCGATGAAAGCGCAGCTCACGGCCTCGTGCTAGTTGTATCGCAGGGCGGTCCGGCGATCATCGCGACGCGCGACGGCGGACCGGTCCGGATCGTCGCCGACCGTTGCCGGGGTATTGCCGAACGGTGAACGTGCACGCATGATGACGGAACTTCGACGTGCACCGCGTACGAGAGTGAGGCGACGATGCCCTTTTCCAGCCCCATGGCCGACGTGGAGATCCCTGAGGTCTCCGTCCCGCAGCTCGTGATCGGACCCGCGGCGGCACGCGGCGATCATCCCGCGCTCGTCGACGGCCGCACCGGGCAGACGCTGACGTACGCGCAGCTCGCGCACATGGTGGACCGGCTCGCCGCCGGGCTGGCCGGGGCCGGGCTGCGGCCGGGCGACGTGCTGGCCCTGTTCAGCCCGAACACGCTGCTCTACCCGGTGGTGTTCCACGCCGCCCTGGCCGCCGGGGCCACGGTCACCACCGTCAACGCGCTGGCGACCCCGAAGGACCTGACCACCCAGCTCGCCGACTCCGGCGCGAAGCTGCTGGTCACCGTGTCGCCGTTCCTCGACCGCGCGAGCGCCGCCGCCGCGCAGGTGCAGGAGATCCTCGTCTGCGACACGGCCGAGGGATACCGCTCGGTCCAGGAGTTGATGGCCACGGCCGAGCCCGCGCCGGTGGTGGACATCGACCCGGCGGCGGCGCTGGCCGTGCTGCCGTACTCCAGCGGCACCACCGGCGTGGCCAAGGGCGTCATGCTCACCCACCGTAACCTGGTCGCCAACATCGCGCAGACCCAGCAGGTGGTGAAGTACGACCCCGCCGACAAGGTGCTGGCGGTGCTGCCGTTCTTCCACATCTACGGGCTGACCGTGCTGATGAACATGGCCCTGTCGAAGGGCGCGACGCTGATCGTGCTGCCGCGCTTCGACCTGGTCGAGTTCCTGACCGCGATGCAGGACCAGAAGGTCAGCCGCGCGTTCGTCGCGCCGCCGATCGTGTTGGCGCTGGCCAAGCACCCGCTCGTCGACCAGTACGACCTGTCGGCGTTGCAGGTCGTGTTCTCCGGCGCGGCCCCGCTCGACGGCGAACTCGCGCAGGCCTGCGCGACCCGGCTCGGCTGCGTGGTGCAGCAGGGTTACGGCATGACCGAGCTGTCGCCGGTGTCGCACGCGCAGGTCCACGGCGACACCCGGGTCAAGCCCGGCACGGTCGGCCCGCTGATCCCGAACACGCTGGCCCGGGTGGTGGACGTGGCCACCGGCGACGACCTCGGCACCGGCGAGCCCGGCGAGCTGTGGATCAAGGGACCGCAGGTGATGCAGGGTTACCTGGGCCGCCGCGAGGACACCGACGCGACCGTCGACGCCGACGGCTGGCTGCACACGGGCGACGTGGGCCTGGTCGACGCCGACGGGGACTGGTTCATCGTCGACCGGGTCAAGGAGCTGATCAAGTACAAGGGTTACCAGGTGCCGCCGGCCGAGCTGGAGGCGGTGCTGCTGGGTCACCCGCTGATCGCCGACGCGGCCGTGGTCGCCGGGCACGACGCCGAGGGCGAGGAGATCCCGCACGCCTTCGTCGCGGCCGCACCCGGCGCCGAGCTGAGTGCTCAGGACGTCAAGGACTACGTCGCCGAGCGGGTCGCGCCGTACAAGCGGGTCCGTGCCGTCACCTTCGTCGACGCCATCCCCAAGAGCGCCTCCGGCAAGATCCTCCGCAAGGACCTCCGCGCCCAGCTCTGATGGGCAAGGGAAGGGCGCCTTCTTAACGCTCCGCGTTACAGAAGGCGCCCTTCTTAACGCGGGGAGCGGGGTGAGCAGGGGCAGGCGGGCCCGACGGCCCGGTGGGCGTGTCCGGCACCCGGCCGCGCGGGCGTGTCGGGTGGAGGACTAGCGTGACCAGGTGTTCGCCGCGTTCGCTCCGATCTGGATGATCACCGCCCTGGGCTGGGGCACGATGCGGTTCGGGGTGCTGACCCGGGCCACCCAGCAGGCGCTGGCGAACTTCACCTTCGTCATCGCGATCCCGTGCGTGCTGTTCACGTCACTGGTCAAGGTGCCGCTCGGCGACCTGCCGCTGCGCCCGCTGGCCGCCGTCGCGCTGAGCACGCTGCTGATCGGGTTGTCGGTGTACCTCGTCGCGCGCCGGCTCATGCCCGGCCCCGACGGGGACCGGGTCATCGCGGCGATGGCGTCGGCGTACGTCAACGCGGGCAACCTCGGCGTGCCGGTGGCGGTGTACGTCCTCGACGACGTTTCGCTGATCATGGCGGTGCTGGTCTTCCAGACCATGCTGGTGACCCCGTTGATCGTCGGGCGGCTCGACGCCTCCGCGCACCGGGCCGAGCTGGACCGGCCGGCGTCCGGTCCGGAGGACGGCACCGGGGCGGGGGAGCGGGCCGGGAGCGCCGCGGCGTCGCGCTGGCGGCGGCTGGCGATGCTGCCGCTGCGTACCCCCGTGATCCTGGGGTCGATGGCGGGTGTGACCGCGAGCGCGGCCGGGTGGCTGCCGCCGGAGTGGCTGCTGCGGCCGCTGGAGCTGCTGGGCGGCGCGGCGGTGCCGGCGGCGCTGTTCGCGCTGGGCATGTCGCTGCACCAGACGGACACGGAGTCGTGGCGGCTGCCCGGGCGGGAGGTCACCGTGGCGGTGCTGCTCAAGGTGGTCGCGCAGCCGGTCGCGGCATACGTGATCGGGCGTTGGCTGCTGGGCCTCGACGGCGCGGCGCTGCTGGCGGTGACGCTGATCGCGGGCCTGCCGACGGCGCAGAACACCTTCGTGTACGCGTCGGAGTTCCGCGCCTCGACCGCGCTGAGCAGGGACGCGATCCTCTTCTCCAGCCTGCTGTCGATGGGCACCCTCACGCTGATCCTCTGGCTGCTGGGCCCGGCCTGACGCGGACCTGCTCCGCGCCTGCTCACCGTGGGTGGAGCGTTAACAAGGTGCCCTTGCGCTACGGAGAGCGATGTGAAGGTGCCCTTCCTTTCCTCGGTGGGGGAGGGAATGATGGGGGGTGGAGCTGAGGCGCCGCGTGCGAAGGGCAGAACCATTCGGTCGTACGCGAGGCGTCGGGCCGCGCCGTCTGTCGTAGCCGGGTCCGGGCAGGAATCTGCACGTCGACCGTTGCACAGACGTCTCAAGGAGAATGCGTTGACCCCCGATCCCCAGTCATCGCCACGCCGTCGCCGCCGGGCTGACCGCCGCCTGGTCGCGCTCGGCGCGGCCGCCGCCATGACCGCCGCCACCGCCCTGGCGGGGGTGCTGCTGGCGAGCACCGAAGCCGCCGCCGGCACGTTGAGCGGCAGTTTCTACCGCGATCCCACGTCCGGCGTGAACCAGTGGCTCGCGGCGAACCCGAACGACTCCCGCGCGTCGCTGATCAGCCAGCGCATCGGCAGCCAGCCGCAGGCGCGCTGGTTCGCCAACTACAACCAGAGCACCATCCAGTCCCAGGTCACGTCGTACGTCAACGCCGCGAACAGCGTGAACCAGATCCCGGTGCTGGTGCCGTACATGCTGCCCAACCGTGACTGCGGCGGGGCGAGCGCGGGCGGCGCGCCGAACATCAGCGCGTACCGCACCTGGATCGACAGCTTCGCCGCGGGTCTCGGCACGCGCACCGCCGTGATCATCCTCGAGCCGGACTCGCTGGCCCTGCAGACCTGCCTGTCGTCGAGCGACAAGGCCGACCGCAACTCCGCGCTCAGCTACGCCGTGACGAAGTTCAAGCAGGTCAACTCCAACGCGAAGGTCTACCTCGACGCGGGCCACTCGGCCTGGAACAGCGCGTCGGACACCGCGTCGCGGCTGCAGGCGGCTGGTGTGTCCAACGCGGCCGGCTTCTACTCCAACGCGTCCAACTTCCGCTGGACCGCCGACGAGGTCAACTTCGGCCGCAACGTGCTCAACGCGCTCGGCAACGGCAACCTGCACCAGGTCATCGACACCGCCCGCAACGGCAAGGGCCCGCTGGGCAGCGAGTGGTGCGACCCGGCCGGCCGGGGCACCGGGCAGGCACCGACGACCGCCACCAACGAGTCGACCGTCGACGCGTTCATCTGGATCAAGCCGCCGGGCGAGGCCGACGGCTGCGCCGCGGCTGCGGGGCAGTTCGTGCCGGACCTGGCGTACTCGCTGGCCCAGAACGGCATCGTGACCAGCCCGCCGCCAAGCCCGTCCACGGTGCCGTCGCCGTCGCGCTCGGCCTCGCCGTCCCCGTCGGCTCCGCCGTCGCCCTCGGCTTCACCGTCGACCCCGCCCTCGCCGTCACCGTCGGCGAGCCAGGGCACCGGGGCCTGCTCGGTGAGCTACAAGGTGGACAGCCAGTGGAACAACGGCTTCGTCGTCTCGGTGGTCATCACCAACCGCGGGCCGGCGATCACGTCGTGGACGCTGACCTGGACGTACAGCGGCAACCAGGCGGTCACCAACGCCTGGAACGCCACGGTCACGGCCAGCGGGGCTAACGTCACGGCCCGCAACGCCGCGCACAACGGCAACATCGCCACGAACGGGACGGCCAGCTTCGGCTTCCAGGCGTCCTACAGCGGGACCAACACCAACCCGACCGCCTTCAAGCTGAACAACGTCACCTGCAGCTGAACGCCGCTGAGCAGGACCGGAGGGCCGATACGCTGCGTATCGGCCCTCCGGCCGCCGGTGGTGGGAACAGCCGCGCCGAGGTCGGTGTTCGACCTGGGCGGACACGAATACGATTCGGGTCCTACGGTGGATGTTCCGGTGACAGTGGAGGCAGGCATGGCGAAGGCACGTGGTCCGCAGGTGGGCGAGGTGGCCCCCGACTTCGAGCTGCCCTCGCAGGGCGGTGAGACGGTGCGGCTCAGCGACTTCCGGGGCAAGCAGACCGTCGTCCTGTACTTCTACCCCAAGGACAACACGTCCGGCTGCACCGCGGAGGCCTGCTCCTTCCGGGACAGCTACGAGGTCTTCACCGAGGCGGGCGCGCAGGTCATCGGCGTCAGCTCCGACTCCGTCGAGTCGCACGACGGCTTCGCCCAGCGCTACAAGCTGCCGTTCCTGCTGCTGGCCGACGCGGGCGGCGAGGTCCGCAAGGCGTACGACGTCCCGGCCACCTTCGGCCTGCTGCCCGGCCGGGTCACCTACGTCATCGACCGCGAGGGCGTGGTCCGCAACGTCTTCTCCTCACAGGCCAACATCGGCAAACACGTCACCAGCGCCCTGGAAGTCGTCCAGTCCCTCGCCTGACCGAGGGCAAGGAAGGGCACCTTCTTAACGCTCCGCGTTGCAGAAGGTGCCTTCTTAACGCCCGATGGTGCCCGAGCAGGGCGGGAGCGGCGCCACCGCGACGGCGTGACGCAGGCCGCCCTGGCCGCACCGGTCGCCGTCGCCTAGGCTCGTGCCCGGACTTCGAAGGCGAAGGGCTGCTCGCCGCACCCGAGGACCCCCCGAAGCGCGCGGGCCGCCCGGCGAGGCAGGTAACGAACATGGCGCTGGCCCAGCACCCCCTTGACCACCGCTACCACGGCGAACACCCGGTACGCACCGTCGCCTACCTGCTGCGCGAGGACCGCTGGCGGCTGCTGCTCGGCGTGCTGGCGTTCGCCGTCAAGCACAGCCCGACCTGGCTGCTGCCCCTGGTCACCGCCAATGTGATCGACGTCGTGGTGCGCCACGAACCCGTCGAGCGGCTGTGGTGGAACGCGGGCCTGATGCTCGCCTGCCTGAGCCTCAACTACCCGTTCCACGTGCTGTTCGTCCGCAACCACAGCGGCTCCGTCCGCCGCATGGGCACCCGGCTGCGTTCGGCCCTGTGCCGCCGCATGCAGGAGCTGTCCATCGGCTACCACTCCCGCTCCAGCGCGGCCGTGCTGCAGTCGAAGGTGATCCGCGACGTCGAGGCGATCGAGCAGATGGTGCAGCAGGCCGGCGACGTCGGCGTGGGCGCGCTGATGATGCTGCTCGGCGGCACCGTCGTCATCGCGCTGCGCGCCCCGCTGTTCCTGCCGGTCTTCCTGGTGCTGGTGCCCTGCGCGGCGTTCCTGGTGATGAAGCTGCGCAACCGGATGCGCACCGACAACGAGTCGTTCCGGCGCGAGGTCGAGCGGCTGTCGTCGCGGGTCGCCGAGATGACCACGCTGATCCCGATCACCCGCGCGCACGGCCTGGAGCGCGACGCGCTGCGCCGGGTCGACGGCTCGCTGGACCGCGTACTGCGCGCGGGTCTGCGCCTGGACCTGCTCAACGGCCGCTTCGGCGCGCTGGCCTGGACCCAGATGCAGGTGCTGAGCGTGGCCTGCCTGGCCGGCTCGGCGCTGGTCGCGTACTACGGCTGGGCCCCGATCACCGAGGGCGACGTGGTGATGCTCAGCGCGTACTTCTCCACGCTGACCGGCTCGGTGATGACGCTGATGAGCCTCGGCCCGATCTTCGTCAAGGGGCTGGAGTCGGTGCGCTCGGCGGGCGAGCTGCTGCAGGCCCCCGACCTGGAGGTCAACGCGGGCAAGCTGCGGGTCGACGAGGTGCGCGGCGCGGTGCGCTTCGAGGGCGTGGGTTTCGCGTACGACGGGGCAGCCGGCAGCGCCGTCCGCGACTTCGACCTCGATGTCGCGGCGGGCGAGCGCATCGCGCTGGTCGGCCCGTCGGGCGCGGGCAAGTCCACCATCCTGAACCTGGTCATCGGCTTCCTCCGGCCGACCTCCGGCCGCCTCCTGCTCGACGGCCGCGACATGGAGACCCTGGACCTGCGCACCTACCGGCGCTTCGTCTCGGTGGTGCCGCAGGAGCCGATCCTGTTCGAGGGCAGCATCTTCGACAACGTCACGTACGGCATGGCCGACGTGCCCCTGGAGCGGGTGCGCCAGGCGCTGGCCGACGCGAACGCGCTGGACTTCGTCGACCAGCTCACCGACGGGCTGGACACGGTGGTCGGTGAGCGCGGCGCGCGCCTGTCCGGCGGCCAGCGCCAGCGCCTGGCCATCGCGCGCGCCCTGATCCGCGACCCGCGGGTGCTGATCCTCGACGAGGCGACCTCCGCCCTGGACACCCACTCCGAGGCGCTGATCCAGCAGGCGATGGAGCGGCTGGTGGCGGGCCGCACCGTCTTCGTCGTGGCGCACCGCCTGTCCACCATCCGCAACGCCGACCGCATCATCGTCATGCGCGACGGCCGCGTCGAGGAGATCGGCCCGCACGACGAGCTGCTCTCCCGCCGCGGCTCGTACGCCCGCCTCCAGTCCACCCAGCTCGCCTGAAAAGCGGAGGAAGGGCACCTTCTACAACGCTCCGCGTTGTAGAAGGTGCCCTTCCCATCATGCTGCGCGGGTCGGCGCTGGTGGCAGGGCTCAGCCGGCGGCGAGGGTGTGGAAGGCGCCTGCGGCAACCTGGCGTACGCCGGTCAGGTCCACCACGTCCACCGGCAGGTTGCTCTGCGGCAGGTTGGTGCCGAGGCCGAGCTGGCCGCGGTTGTTGTCGCCCCAGGACTTCACCGTGCCCTTCTTCACCAGGGCCAGGTCGTGGCTCTCCCCGGCGGCGATGCCGCGCACCCCGGACAGCCCGGCCACGGCGACGGGCAGGTTGCTCTCGGCGACGTTGCTGCCGTTGCCCAGTTCGCCGGAGCCGTTCGAGCCCCACGTGCGCACCGTGCCGTCGGACAGCAGCGCCATGCTGTGTGCGCCGCCCGCGGCGACCGCGGTGACCTTGGCCAGCCGGGACACCGCGACAGGAGTGCGGCTGATACCGCCGGTCACGCCGTTGCCGAGCTGCCCGGAGCCGTTCGCGCCCCAGGCGACCACGCTGCCGTCGCCGAGCAGGGCCAGGGTGTGGTCCGCGCCCGCCGCGACGGCCTTGACCCCGGTCAGCGGCTTGGCCGCCGCCCGCAGCACCTGGACGGGGACGCTGCTGAACCCCGTGGCCACGCCGTCGCCGAGCTGGCCGCGGGTGTTGTCGCCCCAGGTCCAGACGGTGCCGTCGGCGCGTAGCGCGACACTGTGGAACGAGCCCGCGGCGACGGCCTTCACGTCGCTGAGGCCGACCACGGTGCCGGGCGTGAACCGGATGTCCTGGGTGCCGTCGCCCACCTGGCCCCGGTTGTTCTGCCCCCAGCCGCGCACGGTGCCGTTGATGAGCAGGGCGAGGCTGTGCTGGAATCCGGCGGCCACGGCCTTCATGCCCGCGTTGCCGGCGACCGCGATCGGGGTGACCCGGTCGTCGTCGGTGGCGTCGCCGAGCTGCCCGACGCCGTTGGCACCCCAGGCGTCGGCGTACGGCGTCTCGACCACGGCCTCGACCAGGTGCCGGGCGGGTTCGGGACCGGCCCAGGCCGATCCCACAGCGGGTAGCGTGAGCAGCGCGCCGAGTGCGGCGGCGCCGAGTCGGCGCCGAGTGAGGTGTCGGTCGGTCATGTGTTCCCCCGTGTCTGCGGACTGTCGGACCTGGATGGTCAGGCGTGGCGAAACCACTGGTCCTGGCCGTGCACGGTGTACCAGGTCGGAGAGGTCGTCCCGGAGCGGACACGCGGTGCCCCGCGAGGTTCTGCGTTCGGCGGACGATGCGTGCGCGCAGGAGCGCAGGCCCGCCGTCGCTGGACCCGGTCAGGCGGGCGTTTCGGCCGTGCGCCGTTCAGCCGGGGCTAGCAGGAACAGGGCTACCGGCACGCACAGGCCCGCGACCAGAGTGAACAGGCTCGCCGTGAGGTCGAGCCCGGCGAGCGTGCCGTGATGGAAGGTGTGGTAACCGAGGTGCAGGGCGTTGAACGACATCGAGCCGGTCAGTGCCAGCCGGGCCGTCGTGCGGCGGTAGCGCACCGCGGGCACTGCCAGCAGGACGGCCAGGGTCAGGAAGGTCGCGCCGAGGTCCGCGGTGAGGTGCTCGTTGAACGGCGGGTACGCGGCCGTCCAGTGGTGTCCGAACCCGGGGAACGTGGCGAAGAAGTGGCGCGGGGCGGCATACGCCCACAGCCCCCACCACAGGTGCACCACCGCCATGCCGGCCAGCCCGAGCCGGACGATCACCCGCCGCATGCTTGGCCGCCGATCCCACGACTGGCTCGCTGCCGCTCGCTCATGCCCGCAGTGTGCCCTACACCTCCAGTTGCTGTACGGCCGCCTCGATGGCGCGGTGGAAGGTCGGGTACGCGTAGATCATGTGCTGCAGGACGTGCACCGGGACCTGGGCGTGCACGGCGACGGCCAGCGCGCTGAGCACCTCGCCGCCGGTCGGCCCGGCCGAGGTCGCGCCGACCAGCACGTCCCGGTCGCGGTCGGCGACGAGCTTGATGAACCCGTCGTTGCCGGCCTTGTGGATCCAGCCGCGGGTGGACTCGGGCAGTTTCGTGTACGCGGTCTGCACGTGGATGCCCTGGTGGCGGGCCGCCTCCTCGGTCAGCCCGACCGAGCCGATCTCGGGGTCGGTGAAGGTGACCCGGGGGTGCGCCCGGTAGTCGGCGGGCGGCCCCTCCTGGCCGAGGATGTCGCGGATCGCGATGGCCGCCTGGTACATCGCCATGTGCGTGAACGCGCCGTGGCCGGTGCAGTCGCCGACGGCCCACAGCCCGTCGGCGGCCCGCATGTGCCCGTCCACGGCGATCTCCTTCGCGGCCGGGTCCAGGCCGACCGTGTCCAGGCCGAGCTTGTGCAGGTCGGCGGTGCGCCCGGTGGCGACGAGCAGCTTCTCCGAGGCGAACTCCCGGCCGTCGGCCAGGTGCACGGTGTTGCCGTCGACTCGTATCGCCCGGCAGCCGGTGTGTACGGCGACGCCGTCGCGCTGGAGCACCTCGGTGATCAGCTCCGACGACTCGGGCTCCTCGTACGCCATCAGCCGGTCCATGGCCTCGATGACGGTGACCCGGACCCCGAAGCGCTGGAACATCTGGGCCAGTTCGAGGCCGATCGCGCCGCCGCCGAGCACGGTCAGCGACGTCGGCAGCTCCTCGACCTCGATGGCCTCCTTGTTGGTCCAGAACGAGGTCTCGGCCAGCCCCGGGATCGGCGGGATCGCGGCCTTGGTGCCGGTGCCGACGACGACGCCCTTGCGCGCGGTGTAGACCTGCCCGTCGACCTCGACCCGCTTCGGCCCGGCCAACCTGCCGGTGCCGCGCAGGAAGCGGCCGCCGCGCCCGGTGAACCGGTCGACGGCGACCTTGTCGTCCCAGAAGTCGGTGGCCTCCTCCCGGATGCGCTTGGCGACCGGGGCCCAGTCGGGGAAGACCTCCGCGGAGCCCGCCATGCCGTTGATCCGGCGGCCCTCCGCGAGCAGGCCGGAAGCCCGGATCATCATCTTGCTGGGGATGCAGCCCCAGTACGGGCACTCGCCGCCGACGAGCCGGTTCTCGATGCCGAGCACGCTCAGCCCGGCCATGGCCAGCTTGCCGCCGACCTCCTCGCCGCCGACGCCCATGCCGAGGACGATGACGTCCACTTCTTCAGCCATGAGTCCTGTATATCCGAATCCTGTCAGGCTGATGCGCGTACCACGAGTTCGGTCGGCAGGACCACGGCCGGCGGGACCTCCTCGCCCGCGATGACCCGCAGCAGCTGGCGGGCCAGCTCCCGGCCCAGTTCCAGGATCGGCTGGCGGACCGTGGTCAGCGGCGGGTCGGTGTACCGGGAGATGTCGAAGTCGTCGAAGCCGACCACGGCGACGTCCTCGGGGATGCGCCGGCCCAGCTCGCGCAGCGTGGTGATGGCCCCGTGCGCCATCAGGTCGGAGGCCACGAAGACCGCGTCGAGCTGCGGGTCGTCCTCCAGCAGCTGGCGCATCGCGGTCGCGCCGGACTCGCGGGTGAAGTCGCCGACGGCCACGATCGAGCGCCGGTCGGAGCCGCGCAACTCGGCCCGGTAGCCGGCGAGCCGGTCGATGCCGGCGACCATGTCCTGCGGCCCGGCGATGGTGGCGATGCGGGACCGGCCCGAGTCGAGCAGGTGGCGCACGGCTGCCCGTACGCCGCCGATGTGGTCCACGTCGACGTACGGGACCGCCGAGCGGCCCAGGGGGCGGCCGCTGACGACGACCGGCATGCCGAGCCGGTGCAGCTGTCCGGGCAGCGGGTCCACGCCGTGAGTAGAGGCGAACAGCACTCCGTCCACGTGTCGCGCGGTGGTGTAGCGCTCGACCCGCTCGTATCCGCCGACGGTGTTGGTCATCATCAGCACGAGCTGCTTGTCGGCCGCGTCGAGCTCCTGGCTGACGCCGTGGATGATGCTCGGGAAGAACGGGTCGTCGGAGAAGACGCGGCTGGCGCTCTCCGGCAGGACCAGGGCGATCGAGTCGGTGCGCTGGGTGACCAAACTCCGGGCGGCCGCGTTGGGGATGTAACCCAGCTCCTCGACGGCCCGCCGCACCGCGCTGCGGATCGGTTCGGCGACCTTGGGCGAGCCGTTGACCACCCGCGACACGGTCGCCCGGGACACCCCGGCCAGACGCGCCACGGCCTCCAACGTAGGCCGCTCATGTGCCTGGCTCATGCGTGCTCCCTGTTCCTGTGCGACCCGCCCCGGGCGGGTCCGACGAAGGTGACCTTACCTCCTCCCCGTTACGGCACGAAGCCGCACGTGAGAGCGCTTTCAGGGAGAGAGCGATTGCACAGCTCGGTAACGAGAAGGTAATCAACCCTTGACAGGGCCTAAGTCCGACTCCATTCTCTGCTGTGAGAGCGCTCTCTCAACCCGGCCGCGAATTGCCCTGATGAGCGGCCGGGTTCCTACTGACACCCCCAAAGGAGGGTCGTCATGCGTGCCTCCCTGCGCCGCCTGCTGGTCCCGATCATGGTGACCGGACTGCTGGCGACCGCCGCGTGCGGTTCCGACGAGCAGCCCAGCGGCAACGAGAAGATCACTTTGAACGTCGCACTCTTCGGCGACTTCGGCTTCAAGCCGCTGTACGAGGAGTACTCCAAGGCACACCCGAACATCACGATCAAGGAGCGGATCTCCGACTACGCCGCGCACCACCAGAGCCTGATCTCGCACCTGGCCACCGGCAGCGGCGCGGCCGACATCGAGGCCGTCGAGATCGGCTACCTGTCCAGCTTCACCGCCACCCCGAACCGCTTCCACAACCTGCTCGACCTGGGCGCGGGATCGCTGGAGAGCCAGTGGCTGCCGTGGAAGTGGCAGCAGGGCCTGTCGACCGACAAGAAGACGCTGATCGGCCTCGGCACCGACGTGGGCGGCATGGCCATGTGCTACCGCACCGACCTGTTCAAGGCGGCGGGCCTGCCGACCGAGCGTGAGGCCGTGTCCAAGCTGTGGCCGACCTGGGAGGAGTACGTCGCCACCGGCAAGAAGTACAAGGCCGCCGCGCCGAAGTCGTACTTCATGGAGGCCTCGGGCAACATGTTCCGGGCCATGGTCGAGCAGGCCCCGACCGGCGTGTACGACGACGCCGACAAGCTCATCGTGGACAGCAACTCCTCCGTCAAGAAGGCCTGGGACCTGACCGTGGACGCGATCGCCTCGGACCAGTCCGCGAAGCTCGCGGCCTGGACGCCGGAGTGGAGCGCGGCGTTCGGCAAGGGGACCTTCGCCACCATCGTGTGCCCGGCGTGGATGACGGCGTACATCGAGACCAACGCCAAGGACGCGGCCGGCAAGTGGGACATCGCGGCGGTCCCGGGCGGGGCGGGCAGCATGGGCGGCTCGCACCTGGCGCTGCCCAAGCAGGGCAAGAACGCGCAGGCGGCGTACGACCTGATCAAGTGGCTGACGGCGCCCGAGCAGCAGAAGAAGATCTTCAAGGCGACCGGCAACTTCCCGTCGACCCCGTCGCTGTACACCGACCCGGACCTGACCGGGTTCAGCAAGCCCTTCTTCAACAACGCGCCGCTCGGCAAGATCTTCACGGCCTCGGCGCAGGCGGTGCAGCCGCAGCACCAGGGCCCGAAGCAGGGCGACGTGTTCAACACGATCGGCGCCGGGCTGGGCCGCATCGAGCAGGGCAAGCAGTCCGCCGACGACGCCTGGAAGCAGGTCCTGTCCGACGTGGCCAAGCTGGGCTGACGCGTTTCCACCGATTTCCGGGGGCCGGGCGGCGCACACCGATGCCCGCCCGGTCACCGGGCCCTTTCAGGGAAGGGGAGCGCTCCGTGCGCACCTGGCTCTACAAGGCGGACACGCAGCTGTCCCCGTACGTCTACATCTCGCCGTTCTTCATCCTCTTCGCGGTCTTCGGCCTGTTCCCGCTCGGCTACACCGCCTGGGTGTCGCTGCACGACTGGAGCCTGCTGTCCGACGAGCACTCGTTCGTGGGCCTGGGCAACTACTCGGAACTGCTGGCCGACCCGTACTTCTGGAACGCCCTGCGCAACACCCTGTCCATCCTGGCCCTGTCCACCATCCCGCAGCTGATCCTCGCGCTGATCCTGGCGCACCTGGTGAACCGGCCGCTGCGGGCCAAGACGCTGTGGCGGCTGGGCATGCTGCTGCCGAACGTCACCAGCGTGGTCGCGGTCGTGGTCATCTTCAGCCAGCTGTTCGGCCGCGACTTCGGCCTGATCAACTGGCTGCTGGAGAGCTTCGGCCTCGGGCGCATCGACTGGCAGGCGGGTGTCGCCTCCTCGCACGTGGCCATCGCCGCGATGATCACGTGGCGGTGGACCGGCTACAACGCGCTGATCTTCCTGGCCGCGATGCAGGCCGTGCCCAAGGAGCTGTACGAGTCGGCCACGCTCGACGGGGCCACCGCCGGCCAGCAGCTCCGGAAGATCACCATCCCGTCGATCCGGCCCACCATCATCTTCGTGGTCATCGTGTCGACCATCTACGGCCTGCAGGTCTTCGCCGAGCCGCAGCTGTTCGCCGGGGGCGGGCCCAACGGCATCATCGGCGGCCCCGACCGGCAGTTCCAGACCCTGACCCTCTACATGTACGAGCACGGCTTCAACCGCGGCTTCGAGTTCGGCTACGCCTCGGCCACCGCCTGGGTGATGTTCGGGCTGATCGTGCTCGCCGCCGCCGTCAACTACCTGATCACGCGCCGGATCCGGAGCTCCCGATGACACGCAGACTCGTCTACCTGACGCTGACCGGGGTCCTGATGCTGACCGCGTTCCCGCTGTACTTCAGCGTCGTCGTGGCCAGCCAGGACAACTCGGCGCTGTCGCAGGTGCCGCCGCCGGTGCTGCCGGGCGCGAACCTGGTCGAGAACATCAAGCGGGTCTTCGAGACCGTGCCGTTCGACCAGGCGCTGCTCAACTCGGTCATCGTGTCGGGCGTCAACACCGCGTCGGTGGTGCTGTTCTCGACGCTGGCCGGGTTCGCGTTCGCGAAGCTGAAGTTCAAGGGGCGCACCGCGCTGCTGCTCACCGTGGTCGGCACCATGATGGTGCCGATGCAGCTGGGCATCATCCCGCTGTTCATGCTGGTCACCAAGCTGGAGTGGCACGACACGCTGCTCGCGGTGACGGTGCCCGCCCTGGTCAACGCGTTCGGCGTGTTCTTCATGACGCAGTACCTGTCCGAGGCGCTGCCGACCGAGCTGCTGGAGGCCGGGCGCATCGACGGCGCGGCCACGCACCGGCTGTTCTGGCACGTGGTGCTGCCCGTCGCCCGGCCCGCCGCGGCCGTGCTCGGCATGCTGACCTTCCTCAACGTCTGGAACGACTACCTCTGGCCGCTGGTCGTGCTGGCCTCGCCGGAGAACCAGACGGTCCAGGTCGCGCTGTCCCAGCTGCGGGCCGGCTACGTGCAGGACTACTCGCTGGCGTTGACCGGCACGATGCTGGCCACGCTGCCGCTGCTGCTCGTGTTCGGCCTGCTCGGCAAGCAGCTGATCGGCGGCATCATGCAGGGCGCGGTGAAGGGATGAGCACAGTGCAGGTGCAGGCATCGGCGGCGGCGCTCCGGTTTCCGGAGGGCTTCCGGTGGGGGGCCGCGACGGCGGCGTACCAGATCGAAGGGGCCGCGGCCGAGGACGGGCGCGGACCGTCCATCTGGGACAGCTTCGCCCGCCGGGACGGCCGGGTGTTCGCCGGGCACACCGGGGACGTCGCGTGCGACCACTACCGGCGCTACCGCGAGGACGTCGCGCTGATGGCCGAGCTGGGCATCGGCACGTACCGGTTCTCGATCGCGTGGCCGCGGGTCAAGCCGGACGGGACCGGGCCGGTCAACGTGCGCGGGCTGGACTTCTACGACCGGCTGGTGGACGAGCTGCTGGCGCACGGGATCGAGCCGATGGTGACGCTCTACCACTGGGACCTGCCGCTGGCGCTGCAGTCCCACGGGCGGGGCGGCTGGGGGGACCGGGACACCGCGGCGTACTTCGCCGAGTACGCCGCGGTGACCGCGTCCCGGCTCGCGGACCGGGTCGGCACCTGGACCACGCTGAACGAGCCGTGGGTCTCGGCGTTCCTCGGTTACGCCAGCGGCGACCACGCGCCGGGGCACACCGACAACCGGCAGGCCTTCCGGGCCGCGCACCACCTGCTGCTCGGGCACGGGCTGGCCGGGCAGGCGCTGCGCGCGGCGGGCGTACGCGAGCTGTCGCTCACCGTGAACCTGGCCCGGGTCAGCCCCGACGACCCGGGCGACCCGCACGACGTGGCGGCGGCCTGGCGCGTCGACGGGGTGCTCAACCGGATCTTCCTGGACCCGGTGCTGCGCGGCCGGTACCCGCTGGACATGCTGGGGCTGTTCGAGCGGTTCGGCGCGGCGGACGCGATCGCCGACGGGGACCTCGCCGTCATCGGCGCGCCGATCGACCTGCTGGGCATCAACTACTACCAGCCTGCCCTGGTACGGGCCCAGGTCGGCGCGGCGGCGCACCCGATGTACCCGGGCAGTGAGGGGGTGGCGTTCCTGCCGCAGCCCGGCCCGGTCACCGACATGGGCTGGACGGTCGACCCGAGCGGCCTGTCCGACCTGCTGCTGCGGTTGTCCAAGGAGTATCCGGGCACGCCGCTGATGGTGACCGAGAACGGCGCGGCGTACGCCGACGCGCGGGCCGGGGACCGGGTGGCCGACCCGGAGCGCATCGCGTACCTCGACGGCCACCTGCGAGCCGTGCACACGGCCCTGTCCGGCGGCGCGGACGTGCGCGGCTACCTGGCGTGGTCGCTGCTGGACAACTTCGAGTGGGCCTTCGGCTACGACAAGCGCTTCGGCCTCGTCTACGTCGACTACGAGACCCAGCGGCGCTACCCGAAGGACTCGGCGCTCTGGTACCGCGACGTGACCCGGGCCAACACACTCTGACGAGCGGCGGCGATCCCGCACGGGGAGCGGACGACGACGTGTCGGCCGGCCCGCGCGGGATCGCCGCGTTCGGCCGTCAGTAGACGGAGACGTTGTACTTGCCCAGCGCCTCCATCACCGGCTGGAAGTAGGTGATGCCGCCGGTCCGGCAGTTGCCCGAGCCGCCGGAGGTGAGGCCGAGCGCCGTGTTGCCGGAGTAGAGCGGGCCGCCGCTGTCGCCGCCCTCGGCGCAGATGTCGGTGCGGATCATGCCTTTGACGGTGCCCTCGGCATAGTGCACGGTCGCGTTCAGGCCGGTCACCGTGCCCGAGCGGGTGCCAGTGGTGCTGCCGCGGCGGGTCGCCGACTGGCCGACCACCGGGTTGGCGGCGGAGCTGAAGCCACCGGTCTTGGTGATGGACGTGTTGGTGTACCGCACGATGCCGTAGTCGTTGCCGGGGAAGCTGGTGCCGGTGCGGTCGCCGAGCTTGGTGGTGTGGGTCGAGTTGGAGAACCACTCGGTGGCCAGGTCGGTGCAGTGTCCGGCGGTCAGGAAGTAGTACGTGCTGCCGTTGCGCACGTTGAAGCCGAGCGAGCAGCGGTACCCGCCGCCGTAGATCGCGTCGCCCGCCCCGATGGTCGGGGTGAGCCGCCCGGCGACCGCCTGCAGCCGGGCCGCGCCGCCGGAACGGGCGACCGCCTGCGCGAGGCCGGTGTAGCGCACGCCGGTGACGGTGCTGTCGACGTCCACGACGATCTGGTTGGTCACCGGATCGACGGACCAGGCGGTGCCGACCAGGCCGCGGTCCAGCGCCGCCATGAGCCGGTCGAGCTGCCGGGTACTGCGGGTGACGAGGCGCGCCTGCGCGCCTGTGGCGCGTACCGCGTCGGCGGCCGCGGCGTCGGTGACGTTGACGATGGTGCGCCCGGCGGCGTCGACGTAGCTGCCGGCGCTGCGGTCGTCGCCCAGCGAGGCGGCGAGAGCAAGCCCGTCCACGTGGGACGGTGCCGCCTGAGCGGGTGCGGTGATCCCGACGAGGCCGGCTGCCACGGTGGCGGCGGTCGCGATCGCCAGGGCGATTCTGGTGGCCTTCACATGTCCTCCCCTGATGAGCTCCGCCCGGTGGGACGGATCACGCATCGATTGATGGACATGGTTCCAAGCCGATGGGGTGCGCCTCAACGGACCTTCGGGGGGTACGCCGTCACGCCGCCCGCGACACGGTCGGTGTCACGAGCGGCGGATACGGGGTCACTGCGCTGAGCCGTCGCCGCAGGTGAGCGCTCGGGCTGCGGCAAGGAGGCGCCCTTCCGCCACCTATGGCGATGTGAAGGTGCCCTTCCTTTGCCCTTAGGCGTCGAAGATGAGGCAGGTGGAGGTGGCGTGGGCGAGGAGGCGGCCTCGGTCGTCGGTGAGCTGGGACTGGGCCAGGGCGGTGCGGCGGCCGCGGGAGATGACGGTGCCCTCGCAGCGGAGCAGGCCGGAGTCGACGCTGACGGGGCGCAGGAACTTGGTGGTCAGGTCCAGGGAGGTGTAGCCGACGCCGGCGGGCAGCGTGCTGTGCACGGCGCAGGCGGCGGCGGTGTCGAGCAGGGTGGCCAGGATGCCGCCGTGCACGCCGCCGAGCGGGTTGTAGTGGAACTCCTGGGCGCGCATGGTGACCACGACGCGGCCCTCCTCGGCCTCCAGGCCCTCCATGCCGAGCAGGTGCATCACCGGCGGCGCGGGAAGCTCGCCGCGCGACATCGCCTGCAGCAGTTCCAGGCCGCTGGAACGGCCCAGCTCGGCGGCGTTGCGGCGCGGGTCGGACCAGGAGAAGGTGCGCGTGCGCTCCGGGGTCGCCAGGGTCGCGGTCGGCTGGGTCTGGGTCTGGGTCATGGACTCAGCCTGGCAGGCGGTTGCTGAGTCTGTCAACGAGACTTAGCCTGGTGGGGTGAGACCTACCGCACTCGACTGGTCGGCCGAGAACTGCACCGTCGCTCGGGCCATGGCCGTGCTCGGCGAGCGGTGGACGCTGGTGGTGCTGCGGGAGGTCTTCAACGGCATCCGCCGGTTCGAGGACATGCGCGAGCACAGCGGCATGCCCCGGCAGGTGCTGACCAACCGGCTCAACATGCTGGTCGAGCAGGGTGTGCTGCGCCGAGTGCCATACCGGGAGCCCGGCGAGCGCGAGCGCCACGAGTACCGGCTGACGGAGAAGGGCTTCGACCTGTATCCGGTGCTGGTCGCCGTACGGGAGTGGGGCGACCGGTATCTCGCCGATCCGGCGGGACCGCCGGTGGACATGGTGCACCGGGACTGCGGGTCGGCCGTGCACGTGTCGCTGGCCTGCGCCGACGGGCACGAGGTGGGCTCGCCCCGGGAGGTGGTGACCCGGCCGGGGGCGGGGGCGATCCGGCGGGGGCGTACGCCCACCGCCGCGGAAGCGGCCTGACCCTGCCCGGCGGCGGACCGCGGCGACCTGGAAACGGGCTGGCCCCGCGCCGCGTCGGCTGGCAGCATGGCGCGGCGTGGAACGAGTGCTGATCCTGCCGCCGCGAGTGACGGAGACCGGGCTGGCCTTCGCCGACGCCGCGCGCCGGCGCGGCCTGGACGACGCCCCGGTGCTGGTCAGTGACGTGGTGCGGTTCGAGGTCGAGTTTCGGCTGTTCGTGGCGGCGGGCCGGGTGCTCGCGGCGAGCAGGTACGCCGTGGACGGGGAACTGGATCTCGCCGCGTCCGTGGCGGACCCGCGGTGCGCGGAGGCGGCGGCCTTCGCGTCGACGCTGTTCGCCGCGGGGATGCCCGAGTTGCCGAGTGCGGTGGTGGTCGACGTCGGGCTGCTCGCCGGCGCGGGGGCCGGGGGTCCGGAATGGGCGGTGATCGAGGCGAACGCGGCCTGGGCGAGCGGGCACTACGCGGCCGACCCGGACGGGGCGCTCGACGTGGTGCTCGCGGCGAGCCGCCCGGTGGCCGGGATCGCGCCGGAGGACCGGCGGTTCCTGCGCCACCTGCCGGCGGTGTCGCGCTGATTCGCGCCGGTCGTCCGGCACCGCGCCGCGCCGGGCCTGGTCGGCGGTGCGGTGCCCGGTCAGGCGCGGGTGCTGCCACCGCAGGGGGTGACGGTGATGGAGGTGAAGCCCTGCTGGGCGGTGGCGCCCTGGATGGTCACGGTGACGAAGATGTTGGTCGCCGCGCCGGTGAAGTGCTTGTTCTCCAGCTTGGGCAGGGTCGCGGTGTACCGGGCCATGGTGGCGTCGCGGGTCAGCGTGACCTCGCCGGTGTAGTTGCCGCCGGTCATGGCGTACCGCGCCTTGGCGGTCACCGGTGTGCCGCCATCGGCGATCTCGGCGGTCACCGCGACGGTCTGGGGCAGGGCACCGCCGCAGGTCGGGTTGCCGACGGCGGCCACATTGGACTCGACGCGGCTGATGGTGGCGCCGGCGGACGCCGTGGCGGCGGCCGGGCTCCCGGTGGGCCGCGCGGCGGCTGGTGAGGTGGCGACATCGGGTGCGGCCTGGTCGCGGGTCCACGAGTCGCCGACCCCGATGCAGCCCTGCAGACTGAACATGGTCACCACCGCGAGCACCGCCGTCACCGGCGCACGGAATCTGATCACCGTCTGAGCTTAGCCAGGCTAACGGCGTTCGTGGGATCACCACCGCATCCGATCCCACCCCCGGGCTACGTGTCCGGACCCTCGCTAGGTGATCATGAGGTTATGGCGGCGACACGCCGTCGAACACGGCCACAAGTTCATGATCAACGCGACGGGGTGGGGTGGGGGTGGTGGGTCAGCCAGCGGGTGTACGTGGGGGACTGGTGGATGGCGTCGGTGTAGGACTCTTCGGCGTAGTGGATGAGGCGGGGGGCCACGCGGGCGGCGGGGGAGTCGGGGTGCCAGCCGAGGAGGTGGCGCCAGCGTAGGGGGGTGCCGGCCAGGGGGACGGCGCGTACGCCGGCGATCTCGCGGAAGGTGGGCTGGCACAGGGCCACGACGCTGCCGCCGCGGACCAGGTCGGAGCAGCCGCCGAGATCGCTCTCGTGGATCGGGCTGGGGGTGAAGCCGGCGCGGGCGCAGGCGGCGGCGAAGCAGTCGGCGAAGCAGCCGTCGCCGGGGGTGGCCGCCCAGCGGGAGCCGGCCAGGTCGGCGAGTTCGATCTCGTCGGCGTCGGCGTACGGGTGGGAGGCGGGCAGCAGCACGAAGACCGGTGCGACGGCCACGGTGTGCCAGACCAGGCGGCCGTCGTCGGGCGGGGTGGTCTCGCCGCAGGCCCCGATGAACGCGAAGTCGAGCCGGGCGTCGGCGAGCATCGCCGCCAGCTCCGCCGACGACCACGACGGGTACGTGCTCAGCAGCGCGCTGGGCTGCGCGGCGGCCAGCCGGTGCACCACGCCGCCGATGAGCGGGCCGTTCACCGCGCCGAAGCGGTAGCCGGGCAGCCCGTCGCCGCCGGAGTCGCGGGCCAGCCCGGCGAATCGGGTCGCCTCGTCCTGCAAGCCCTGCACCGCGGGCAGCAGCACCCGGGCGCGGGCCAGCACCAGCTCGCCGAGCGGGGTGGGGCGGGCGCCGCGGCGGTCGCGTTCGAACAGCCGGCCGCCGAAGGCCTGCTCGATGCGCTGCAACTGGGTGGTGAGGGCGGGCGCGGCCAGGCCGAGGACCGCCGCCGCCTTGGTCACGCTGCCGGCGTCGGCTATCGCGCAGACCACCCGCAGGTGCCGCAGCTCCAACCTCACCCGCTGATGTTATGGCCGTACCGGCAGCCCGGGAAGGTGTGGGCCGCGATCACCCGATCGGCCGATATGGACGGAGATCGAATTTCGTCGGTAGGGTCGATCCGCACGACGGCCCGGCCGGGCCTGGTCCAGGAGGTGGCGATGCAGCGCAGAGCGGCGCTGATCGGGCTGCTCGGCGCCGAACTGGTGTCGACCGTCGGCTCGCGTATGTCGTTTCTGGCCATTCCCTGGCTGGTCCTGGTGACGACCGACGACCCGACGAAGGTCGGCGTGGTGGCGTTCGCGGAGGCGCTGCCGTACATCCTGGCCGGGATCTTCGGCACGCCGCTGGCGGACCGGTTCGGGGTGCGCGAGGTGTCCATCGGCACCGACCTGGGCAGCGCGCTGGTCGTCGGCGCGATAGCCGCGTTCGGCGGCGGTGACTTCACCGTGCTGGTGGCGCTCGTCGCGACGCTGGGCGCGCTGCGTGGGGTGGGCGACAAGTCCAAGCGGGTGCTGCTGCCGCCGGTGGTGGAGGCGTCGGGCACGCCGATGGCGCGGGTCACCGCGGTGTTCTCCGCGCTCAACCGGATGGCGATGGTGATCGGCGCGGCGGTGGCCGGGGTGCTGATCGCCTGGCTCGGCCCGGTCGGCGCGATCTGGGCCGACGCGGCGACCTTCGCGGCCTGCGCGGGTGTGGTGGTGGCGCTGGTGCGCATCACCCGCGAGCAGAACCACCCGGCCCGCGGCGCGCAGGAGTCCTACTGGCAGGGGCTGCGCACCGGGTTCGGCTTCGTGCGGCGGGAGCGGCTGCTGCGCAGCCTGGTCGGCATGATGTTCGTGACGAACCTGTTCAACCAGGCCAGCGCGGTCGTGTTCATTCCGATGTGGGTACGCGAGCACCTCGGCTCGCCGGTGGCGCTGGGCTGGATCGGCGGGGCCTTCGCGTTCGGCGCGATCGCGGGCGGGGCGGCGTTCGCGGCGCTGGTGACGCGGCTGCCCAGGTACGCGACCCTCGTCATCGGATACTTCATCGGCGGTGCGCCGCGCTTCCTGGTGCTGGCGCTCAGCGACGACCTGCGGGTGGCGCTGGCCGTGTCGTTCGTGTCCGGGGTGGCCATGTCCTCGGTGAACCCGACGTACGGGCTGCTGATGTTCGAGCGGGTGCCGCGGGCGATGCAGACCCGGGTGTTCGGGCTGACCGGCGCGATCACGTTCGGTGGCATCCCGCTGGGCGGCATGGTCGGGGCGTGGGCGGTGGAGACGCTCGGCCTGTCCGGCGGGCTGTGGCTGGCGGGCGCGGCGTACTTCACGGCCACGCTGACTCCGGTGTTCGGGTGGCGGCTGTGGCGGCAGATCGACGACATCAAACCGGGCAGGGCCGCCCCCGACCTGCCGCTGTGGCAGGAGTACCTGTCCGAGCTGGGCCGCCGGATGGGCCTGGTGGACACCGGGCCCGCCGTGCCGGTGTCGGTGACGCTGGCGTACGCCGGGGGCGGCTGGACCGTCACCGCACGCCGGGGCAGGCGGCGGCTGGCACGGCCGTACGCCGTCACGTCCACCGCGGCGCTCCAGCACGTCGCCGCGCTGGAGCTGCCCGAGGTGTACGAGACGGTGGAAGAGGTGCACCTGGCCCGCCGCCGGGACGCCGAGCGGCGGGCGGCGATGGTGCGGGCGAACCTGCGCGAGCTCGAGTCGACGCTGACCGAGCTGCGGGCCGCGTCGGCTCAGTGGCCGTCCGGCCAGCCGGGGGAGCGGCCAAGGTAGGCGACGAGCCGGTCGCCGGGTGAGGCGTCCGCGGCCGGTTCGACCATGACACCGAAGGCCTTGCTGGGGCGGTCGGTGGGCCAGCGCAGCGCGATCTTCATGGCCGACGCGCTCAGGTCAGGGTCGAGCGTGGCGTCCGCGCCGGTCGACTTGGCCACGTCCCAGGCGTGCACCAGGAAGTCGACGAAGTGCATGCCGAGCACCGTCTGCGCGGTGAAGGTCCCGTAGCCGTACACCTCGATCTTGCGGTCCAGCAGCGTTTTCGTGCTGAACGCCTTGGTGACCAGGGTGACGGAGTCGGCGAACGCCCGGCGCGGGTCGGCGGGCGGGGTCAGGTCGTCCCAGACGGCCGGATCGGTGGGCTTGCCGGCCGCCGCGGCGGCGAAGCCGCGGTTGTGGCCGATCATGTGCCCGATCAGCTGGCCGAGGGTCCAGTCGCCGCACGGCGAGGGCCGGGCGAGATCGGCGCGCTTGACTCGGTTCACGGCCGCAGCGGCCGCGGCGAGCGCACGCCGGTCGAGGTCACGAAGGTCCATATCTCGCACCATAGTGGCGCAGCTCGGTGCGCTCCACCGCTGACACCGCCAGGCGGTAAAGCTGTCCGGACCGTCCAATCAGCTGAGTCGGCAGATATTGACTCGTGCAAACATTTCTTCGTAATTTGGGTGCCGCACACCCCCCACGACGGTGCGTGGCTCGCTGCCCCGCCCAAGGAGGTTCTCCCCTGTGAAGCACCCCTCGACGCGGCGGGCGCTGCTCGCCGCGGCCCTGCTGGCCACGACCCTCGGCGTCCTGGCCGGGCCCGGTGGCGGGGCCACCGCGGGCGCAAAGGACGAGTGGGTCGGCTCCTGGTCGGCCGCGCCCACCGGGGCGGGCGCGGGCCTGTCCGGCACCGGCTTCGCCGACCAGACCATCCGCATGATCGTGCACACCTCGGTGGGCGGCAGCGCGGCCCGGATCCGGCTGTCCAACACCTTCGGCGCCGGCGCGGTGACCATCGGGCACGCCACCGTGGCCCGGCCCGACGCGGCCACCCCGGCGCTCACCGACGTGCTGCCCGCCAGCGTCGCCGAGCTGACCTTCAACGGCGCGCCCGGCATCACCATCCCCAAGGGCGGCCAGGTCGTCAGCGACCCGCTGCCGGTGCCGGTGCCCGAGCTGTCCGACCTGGTGGTCAGCATCTACCTGCCCGTCGCCACCGGCCCGGCGACCTGGCACTGGACCTCGCGGCAGGCGACGTACTACGGCAGCGGCGACACGGTCGCCGAGCCCACCGGCGCGACCCTGACCGGCACCCGCAACTCGTGGTTCTTCCTCACCGGCGTCGACGTGCTCAGCCGCAGGTCGCCGGGCTCGGTGGTGGTGCTCGGCGACTCGATCACCGACGGCAGCCAGTCCACGATCAACGGCAACGCCCGCTGGACCGACCGGCTGGCCGCGCGCCTGCTGGCCGGGCACGCCCCGCACACCGAGGTCGGCGTGCTCAACCAGGGCCTGGCCGGCAACGCGGTGAGCCACGACGGCACCGAGATCGGGTACGCCGAACTGGGCGTCAACGGCCTGGCCCGGCTGCAGCGCGACGTGCTCAGCCAGACCGGCGTGCAGACGGTCGTGCTCGCACTGGGCATCAACGACCTGCAGATCTACGCCGACCCGGCCGACAAGGTCATCGGCGGGCTGCGGCAGCTCGCCGCCCAGGCCCGGCTGGCCGGGGTGGACGTGGTGATCTCCACGATCACGCCGTTCGAGGGCTTCTCGTCCTGGACGCCGGAGAAGGAGCAGAGCCGCCTGGCGATCAACGAGTACCTCCGCACCCACCGGGCGGAGTTCACCGGCGTGGTCGACTTCGACCAGCTGCTGCGCGACCCGGCCGCGCCGTCGAAGCTGCGGGCGGAGTGGGACAGCGGCGACCACATCCACCCCAACGACGCCGGATACCAGGCCATGGCCGACTTCGTGCCGCTGTGGCTGCTGTCGTGAGCCGCCGCGTTCGCGGGTAGGAACATCGACAACTGTTGACATGACGGGATCGGCGCGTGAGGCTGTGCGTGCCGATCCCGCATATCGGACACCACCGGGGTCGAGAGGAAGAGGCATGGCCGTCCACGACGATCGTCCGCTGCTGCTGATGGTCCGCACCGGCAAGCGCGAGTTCCGCGAGTACCTGCTCCGCTCGCTGGCCCCGGCCTACCGGGTGCACGTGTTCACCGGGGTCGCGCCGACCTGGGAGCTGGACTACGTCGACGGCGCCACCGAGCTGGGCAGCCTGCTGGACGTGACGGCGATGGCCGAGGCCGCCCAGCGGCTGCCCGACGGCCCGGTCGCGGGAGTGTTCACCTGGGACGAGGCCCGCACGCTGCAGACCGCCGAGCTGGCGGTGGCGCTGGGACTGCCCGGCGACCCGGCCGTGACGGCCCGCTGCCGTGACAAGCTGCTGACCCGCCGCGCCCTGGCCGCCGCCGGGGTCGCCCAGCCCGCGTCGGTGCCGGTGGGTTCGCTGTCGCAGGCCTTCGCCGAGGCCGCCCGGATCGGCTACCCGGTCATCCTCAAGCCCAGCGACCTCGCGCTCAGCGTCGGCGTGATCAAGGTGACGGGGCCCGAGGAGCTGGCCGCGGCGTACGAGTTCACCAGTGCCGTGCGGCACGGCGCGCTACCGGACTGGCGACCCCAGGTCCTGCTGGAGGAGTACGTCGACGGCGAGGAGATCAGCGTCGACGCGGCGGTGCACGACGGTGCGGTGACGCCGCTGTGCCTGGCCCGCAAGGAGATCGGGCACCCGCCGTACTGCATCGAGATCGGACACTACGTGCACGGCGACGACCCGCTGCTGCACGATCCGCAGCTGCTGCGGCTGCTGCAGGACGCGCACACGGCGCTCGGGTTCCGCGACGGGGTCACCCACACCGAGATCAAGCTGTCCTCGCGCGGACCGCGCATCATCGAGGTGAACGGGCGGCTCGGCGGCGACATGATCCCGTACCTGGGCCTGCGCGCCACCGGCGTCGACGTGGCGCTGGCCGCGGCCGCGGTCGCCTGCGGGCTGCCCCCGGCCGCCGCGCCCGACCGCAAGCTGGTGGCGGCGGTGCGCTTCTTCTACCCGGCACAGCCCGGCACCGTCATCGAGACGCTGGCCTTCGACCGGGCCGGGCTGCCGAGCGCCGTGGACGAGCTGGCGCTGCTGGCCGAACCCGGCGACCGGCGCTCACCGCCGCCGCAGGGCACGGTCAACGGCCGGGTCGCGTACGGCACCGCCGTCGCCGCCACCGCGGCCGAGTGCGAGCAGGCGCTCGACGCCGCGGGCGCGGCGCTGCGGGTCAACGGCGAGCCGCCGGCCGAGCACGGCTGACGCGCCGGGTCACCACTCGTAGCCGAGGCGCTCCACGAGGTCGCCGTAGCGGGCCCGGAACGCGGCGAGGTGCTCGGCGGCGAGATGGTTGCGCCAGTCGCCCGCGACCCCGCGCCGGTAGTGGCTGTGCACGTCCTCCTGCCCTGGCTCGCGTCCCTTGGCCAGGCGGCTGAACGAGAACCGGGCGCAGGCGTCGGCCACGTACGCGCCGGGCAGGCGGCGCAGGGGCAGCCGGGGCAGCACGTGGCGCGGGTACGCCAGCGCCTTCGGGATGCCCCGGCGGGCGGCGACGTTCCAGCGGACCGCGGCCATCCGGGCCTGCTCCGGGCCGGAGCCCTCCGGGGTGAGCAGGTCCAGGTGGTGCAGGATCTGGGTCCAGGACTTCACCGGGTCGGTGATGGCGTCCTCCATGCGCACCTCCAGCACCCCCGGGCGGGCGTAGTCCCACTGCGCCATCGGGTCCAGGAACATGCCGCTGAACTCCACCTCGGCCAGCAGCCCTCCGGACTCGTCGAGGGTGCGCAGGTTGCGCCGGTGCGTCACCAGCTCGGGCCAGGGCACCCCGCCGACCACCTCGGGGTGGCTGTTGAGGTGGCTGAAGTAGCCGGAAACCACGATGTCGCGCGGGTCGCGGATGAGGTGGAACGCCCGCGTCTCGGGCAGCGTGTCGACCCATTCCGGCTTCGCGTTCGTCATGATCAGGAGATCGGGGCGGGTGGCCCGCACGTAGTCGCCGAGGCTGTCGTAGGGCGCCCACTGGTCCGGCACGTGGATCGTGTCGACCTTGAGGTTCAGCGCGAAGGCCGCCTCGTGCAGGATGGATCTGGCCCAGGTCGACGCAGATTTGTGGCGCGCGAAATACGCACGAAGCACCGGTTCACTCCCTGACGAAAGTCCTGATGGGACGCATTGTCGACGCGGCGCGATAGCTGCGTTGACAATAAATACATCTATGCAGGAAGTGTTAACAGTGTCAAGAACGTGAATATGGCGCGGCCGTCAGTCCGGCGCCAGCCCGGCGGCCTTGAGGATCTTCTTGCGCTCCTTGGCGGTCAGCCGGTCCACGTAGACCGTGCCGTCCAGGTGATCGCACTCGTGCTGCAGGCAGCGCGCGACCAGCTCCGTGCCCTCGATGCGCACCGGCTCGCCGTGCATGTCCACCCCGGTCACCACCGCGACCGCCGTACGCGCCACCTCCCCGCGCTGGCCCGGCACCGACAGGCAGCCCTCCCCGGACACCGCCAGCTCGCGCGGCGGCGGGGGCAGCTCCAGGACCGGGTTGACCACGTGGGCCACCACGTTCGGGCCGCCGGTCGTGTCGGGGCAGTCCATCACGAAGACGCGCAGGCCGACGCCGATCTGGTTCGCGGCCAGGCCGACCCCGTTCGCCGCGTACATGCTGGCGAACATGTCGGCGACCAGCCGGTGCAGGTCCGGCCCGAAGTCGGTGACCTGCGCCGTCGGCCGGTGCAGCACGGGCGTGCCGTACATGGTGATGTCCCGGGCGACCCCGGCCCCGACGGCCTGCCCGCTCATGCCGCGGTCCCGGCGGGCGGCAGCTCCCCGGTCTCCCGGGTGCCGCCCGAGCACGGCGCGCCGACCTCGGGCGCGGCGTTGCGGCGGGCGGCGTTGATGAAGAAGTCGATGCGCGGGTCGTCCGCGCTGTCCACCTTGAGCTGGTAGCCCCAGGCCTGCAGCGAGACCGCCTTGTCCTGGCCCGGGAACGGGCTCAGCATCAGGTAGTCGCGCCCGGACACCTTCGCCGCCAGCGCCCGGACGTCGCCGTCGCCGAGGCCGGGCCGGTAGGTGATCCACACCGCGCCGTGCTCCAGGCTGTGCACGGCCCGCTCGCTGGCGATCGGCGCGTCGTAGACGGCTCCCGAGCAGTTCTGCCAGGTGCCGTTGTGCTGCCCGCCGACCGGCGGCTGCTGCGGGTAGACCACCGCGCCCGGGGCGTGGTCCTGGCTCAGCTCACCCTCGGCCAGGTAGTTGCGCACCCCGTCGATCCCGGCGAGCTGCTGCTGCCACGTCCCCGTCGGCGGCTTCGCCGCCGGGCCGCCCGGCTCCTCGCTGCCGGGCCGCAGGTAGTAGAACAGCGCCCCGGCCACCCCGAGGCAGCAGCAGAGCAGCACGGCCACCCCGCCCGCGACCCACGCCCACACGGGCACCGCCGGCTTGCGCGGCGTATTCGTGTAATCCACCATGGCGCGGCCTCCCCAGGAACTCGATTCGCCGCGCCGATCCTATCGACCCCCACCTAGCTGTGCGGAAAGGAAGGGCACCTGCACATCGCCATAGGTAGTGGAAGGGCATCGTCGGCTCGCGTCAGCGAGACGAGCGGCAGCTCTTCCCAACCACGCGGGGCGGGAGGGGCAGGTCAGGCGGTGGGGAGGATGTCGAAGCCGGACAGGCCCTCGGGGCTCTCCTCGAAGACCGCGACGTCGTCGACGATGGCCAGCTCGGGGCCGTGCCGGGTCCAGGCGACGAGGCGGTCCACGCCGTCGGGCGTACCCTCGAAGACCGCCTCCACCGTGCGGTCGGGCCGGTTGCGCACCCACCCGGCGACGCCCGCCGCCCGCGCCTGCCGGCGGCAGGTGTCGCGGTAGTAGACGCCCTGCACCTCACCCGAGACCACAACCCGCCTGCGGATCATCCATCAACCGTAGACTGGCGGCATGGCCCGGCCCAACGAGGTCGTCGCGGCGGCGCTGCAGGAGTACGCCGATCTGATCGCGATCACCGGCGGTGACGCCTTCCGGGCCCGCACCTACGAGAAGGCCGCGCGGGGTGTGGCCGGTCACGCCACCGACGTGGCGACGCTCGACCTGAAGGGTCTGGAGCAGATCCCCGGCGTCGGCAAGTCGACCGCCGAGAAGATCGTCGAGTTCCTCACCACCGGCCGGATGGCGGCCCTGGAGCAGCTGCGGGCCAAGGTGCCCGCGGGAGTGCTGGAGCTGATCGCGATCCCGGGCCTGGGCCCGGCGAAGGCCATGGCGCTGCACCGCGAGCTGGGCGTCTCCTCGGTCGACGAGCTGGTGCACGCGATCGAGGCGGGACGGCTGAGCGGCCTGCGCGGGTTCGGGGCGAAGACCGCGGCGAACATCCTGCACGGCATCGAGGTGCTACGGCACAGCGGCGGCCGGGTGCTGGTCTCCGCGGCGCTGGAGGTCGCCGAGGAGGTCATCGCGGCGCTGTCGGCGTTGCCGGGGTGCGAGAAGTGCACGTACGCCGGGTCGCTGCGGCGCGGGCGGGACAGCATCGGCGACGTGGACGTCCTGGTCGCCTCCCGCGACTCGAAGCCGATCATGGCGGCGTTCACGGAGCTGCCGCTCGTCGGCGAGGTCATCGCGGGCGGCCCGGCGAAGACGTCGATCCGCACCACGACCGGGCTGCAGGTGGACCTGCGGGTCGTGCCGCCGGAGTCGTGGGGCGCGGCGCTGCAGTACTTCACCGGCTCCAAGGAGCACAACATCCGGGTACGCGAGATCGCCGTGCGCAAGGGCCTGAAGCTGTCCGAGTACGGGCTGTTCCGCGCCGAGGACGACACGCTGCTCGTCTCGGAGACCGAGGAGGAGGTGTACGAGCGGCTCGGCCTGCCCTGGATCGCGCCCACCCTGCGCGAGGACCGCGGCGAGGTGGCCGCCGCCCGCAACGGCACGCTGCCGGACCTGGTCACCGAGGCCGACATCCGGGGCGACCTGCACACGCACACGAACCTCACCGACGGGGTGTCCACGCTGGAGGAGATGCTGGCAGCCGCGCGGGCCCGCGGTTATCGCTACTACGCGGTCACCGACCATGCCAAGAACATGCCGATGCAGCGGATGACGGACGCGAAGATGCTCGCCCAGCGCAAGAAGCTTCAGGCGCTGGCCGAGGGCGGCAAGATGGCGCTGCTGCACGGCAGCGAGCTGAACATCGACCCGGACGGCGCGGTGGACTGGGACGCGGACTTCCTGGCCGGGTTCGACATCTGCGTCGCCTCGGTGCACTCGCATTTCACGCAGACTCCGGCGGAGCTGACCGAGCGGTTCGTGAAGGCGTGCGAGAACCCGTACGTCAACATCATCGGGCATCCGACCACGCGGTTGATCGGGCGGCGCAAGCCGGTCGAGCCCGACTGGGACGCCGTCTTCGACGCGGCCGCCGCGACCGGCACCGCGATGGAGGTGAACGCGTTCCCGGACCGGCTCGACCTGCCCGACGAGCTGATCATGCGGGCGCGCGAGCGCGGGGTGAAGTTCGCGATCAACACGGACGCGCACTCCACGGTGCACCTGGACATGCTGCGCTTCGGCATCGCGATCGCCCAGCGCGGCTGGCTGACCCCCGCCGACGTCATCAACACCTGGACGCTGACCAGGCTGAAGGCTTTCATCGCCGCCAAACGCCGCACGGCCTGACAGCCCGCCCCGCCTCGGGCGCCCCGCCCGGCCCGGGCGCAACTCTTAAAAAGTTGCGGTCACGTGCACCCGCCGAAGCCGCGACTCTTTAAGAGTTGCGGCAGGTGGGGGGTGGGGGTGGGGACGTGGTCAGGTGAGGTGGTCGGTTAGCCAGGTGGTGAGTTTGGTCCAGGCTTGGGTGGCGGTGGGGGCGTTGTAGCGGGCACCGGTGTCGTTGAAGAAGGCGTGGTTGACGTCGGGGTAGGTGACGATCTCGTACGTCAGGCCGGCTTTGCGCAGCGCGTCGCGGGCGGTGTCGCGGCTGGCGTTGACCCGGTCGTCGAGCTGGGCGTACACGCCGAGCACGGCGGCCTGGGGGGAGCCGGACAGGGAGGCGTCCGCGGGGAACGGGCCGTAGAAGGGGATGGCGGCTGACAGGCGGGGTTCGCCCGCGGCCAGCAGGGACCAGACCATGCCGCCGCCGAAGCAGAAGCCCGTCGCGCCGACGGTGTGCCCGGGGTTGCGCCGGAGCAGCTCGTCGATGCCGGCTCTCAGGTCGGCGATGAACCTGGCCGGCGGGGCGGCGTTGAGCGCGGCGGTGGCCTGGGCGGGGTCGGTGAACGTCGCGGTGCCGCCCTCCTCGGAGAGCAGGTCGATGGCGAGCGCGGACCAGCCCGCCGCGGCCAGCCGGCCCGCGATCGAGGCGATGTGCTCGGTGAGGCCCTTGTTCTCGTGGACCACCAGCATCGACCCCTTGGGGGTGACGGCGGCGGCCCAGCGCCCCTGCAGCTGCCCGTTCGGGCCGGGGAAGGTGATCGGCTCGGTGGGGGCCGGGCTGGGACCGGCCGGGCCGGTGATCGTCGGCGTCGGCGCCGCCTGCGGAGGTGTGGTGGTGCCGCGCTGGGCGTCGCACGCGGCCAGCAGCGGGGTCGCGACCGCCGCGCCGACGCCGAGCAGGCCCAGGCGGCGCAGCGCCTCGCGGCGGGAGATCAGACCGTCGGCGTAGTCGACGACGACCTCGCTCGACAGATATTCGCCCAACTCAGACATGTCTCATTCATACTCCCCCGACCGGGCGGGGTGCGGGAGCCGGGCCCGCGCACGCGGCGCGGGCCCGGCCGAGGCCGCCGGCGAGCGGATCAGCGCTCGTCGAGGCTGTCGACGATGTTCTGCCGCCAGGTGGCGTGGTAGTCGACGAGCGGGTCGAACTTCGGGCCGGTCCTGGGCGGGGTCAGGCGCAGCCGGTCGTCGAGGCTGATGCTGCGCCGGCCGACGGCCCACGCGGTGACCGGGTCGAACAGGATCTCGATCGCCGAGTTCCCGTCGGTCTGGCGGATCGCCAGCAGCTCGATGTCATCGATCATGACCTTGCCGGCGGTGAGCCCGTCCATGCCCTGGAACGCGCGCAGCAGCGCGGCCCGCAGTCGCGGGCTGAGCAGGATGTCGCAGCTCTGGTAGAGGTAGGTCATGGCGTCCCAGAGCTGATGGTCCTTGGTGAACGTCTCGTTGTCGGGGACGTCGGCCCGCAGCAGGGCCAGCAGCGCCTGCGGTTGCGTTGTCAGTCCGGCAAGCCACTGCGGGGTCGGCGACACGATGCTCGGGCCGTTGTCGCGCAGGAAGTTGCGGGCGTGCTCCAGGTCGCCCTCGCGGTCGGCGCGCCCGCTGTCGAACATGTTCTCGTCGCCGTTCAGCACCTTCAGCGGGATCATGCCCTGCGGGTCCAGCCACAACTCGCGCGGCTGGAACTCCACCGTCCCGGTCCAGCCGTCGGTGAGGTGGACGGCCCAGCCCTCGATGAGCACGTGGACGAACTGCCCTGCTCGCAGGTCGGCGGTCTGGGCGCGCTCGGCGGTGCGGGCGAGCTCTTCCAGCACCGCGATCGCCTCCGGGGTGGTCTTCGTCAGCGCGGGGTTCGTGCCCCGCACGGTGGGCAGTGGCTGGTGGGAGGCCTCGACCAGGGCGATGTTCGGGGTGGCGAACCGGTGGCCGCCGACACCGCCGACGGTCACCGCGCCGAGCGCGACCGCCGTCACGGTCAGGCCCGCGGCGACCGGGACCAGCCACCGGGCCGGCCGCCGCGGAGCCCGGCCGCGTGCGGCGGCCTGCCGGGCGCTGAGCAGGTACCAGGTGCGGGAGACGGACTCGTCGGACGGGTCGGGCGAGCCGGGGGGCAGGTCGCGGACCGCGGTGAGGTCGGCGTCGGTGCGGGTCATCGGGAACCTCCGGGGGCGGCGAGCGCGGACTTGATCTTCGTGCGGGCGCGGTGCAGCGCCGACTGCACCGAGCCCAGCGGGATGCCGAGCGCCTGGGCGATCTCGGCGTACTCCAGCTCGGCGACGGCGAACAGCAGCAGCACCTCGCGCTGGCGGCGGGGCAGCTTGGCCAGGGCGGTCGCGACGCGGGCCACGGCGCGCTGCGCGTCGACGCGCTCCGCGGAGCGGGCGTCCGGCGCGACCTCGTCAGCGGCGTGGAACTGGGCGGCGGCCACGGCGCGCAGCGCCCGGACCTCGGTGCGGCGGTGGCGGCGCAGCAGGTTGCCGCAGATGCCGTACAGCCAGGGCAGCATCGCGCCGCGGGTGCTGTCGTACTGGTGGCGCTGCTCGTACGCCACGAGGAAGGTCTGCGCCACGACGTCCTCGGCGACCTGCTCGCCGACCCGCCGGCCGGCGTAGCGGAGCAGGTCACGCGCGTACGCGTCGAACATCGCGCCGAGGTCCGCCGGGTCGGGCGGCTCGGCGGTCCCGGCCGGCGGGCCCGCGCCCGGCAGCGGGTCGTGCTTTGTCGTCACGGTCATGCCAGTACTTGCCCGCACGTGCCGGCCATGTTCCCGGCTCCTTCCGCCGTGCCCCGACCGGCCCGCGCTGCCCGGTTCTCGCCTCGCCCGGTCCTCGCGGCGTCCGGTTCTCGCGTCGGCCGGGACGCCGAGGCTACGGGTCGGCGCGGTGGCGCGCTCGCCCGCTTCCCGGAGCGTTTTCCGGACGACTGTCGCGTTTCCATGGACCGCTGGACGGGCGATGCGGGAGGCTGGACGGCATGAGTGCGGACGAGCGGGTATTCGTCATCGTCGGTGCGTCGCTGGCCGGGGCCAGGGCCGCCGAGGCGCTGCGGGCCGAGGGGTTCACCGGCCGGGTGCTGCTGATCGGGCAGGAGGAGGAGGTGCCCTACGAGCGGCCCCCGCTGTCCAAGGGCTTCCTGCAGGGCAAGGACCCGCGGGAGAAGGCGTATGTGCATCCGCGCGAGTGGTATGCCGAGCAGGGTATCGAGCTGATGCTCGGCCGCCGCGCGCTGGCGGTGAACCCGGCCGCCCGCACGGTGACGCTCGACTCCGACGAGCAGGTCTCGTACGACAAGCTGCTGCTGGCCACCGGCTCGAAGGTACGCACCCTCGACGTGCCGGGCGCGGACGCGGACGGGATCCACTACCTGCGCGCGTACCCCGACTCCGAGGCGCTGCGTCAAGCCCTGACGGTCGATCCGCGGCCGCAGGTCCTGGTCGTCGGCTCGGGATGGATCGGGCTGGAGATCGCGGCGGCGGCCCGGGGTTACGGCTGCCCGGTCACCGTCGTGACGCCCGACCGCGCTCCGCTGCGGCATGTGCTCGGCGACGAGCTGGCCGCGCTGTTCCGGGCGCTGCACGAGGCCAACGGGGTCGAGTTCCGGTTCGGCACCGGGGTGCGCGAGTTCGGCAGCCTCGACGGCGCGGTGCGCAGCGCGGTGCTCGACGACGGCACCGAGCTGGCCGCCGACCTCGTCGCCGTCGGCATCGGCATCCGGCCCGCCACCGAGCTGGCCGAGCAGGCAGGACTGGCCGTGGACAACGGCGTCGTCACCGACGCCGGCCTGCTCACCTCCGATCCGCACATCTACGCCTGCGGCGACGTGGCCTCATCCCTGAACCCCCTGCTGGACCGGCATCTGCGGACGGAGCACTGGGCCAACGCCCGCGCCGGCGGCAAGGCGGCCGGCAAGGCGATGGCCGGCCAGGAGGTGTCCTACGCGCAGGTGCCGTACTTCTTCACCGACCAGTACGACCTGGGCATGGAGTACTGCGGCTGGGCCGGCCCCGGCGACTACGCGCGGGTCGTCTTCCGCGGCGACCCGTCCCTACGCGACGGCAAGGCCCCCGAGGTGATCGCCTTCTGGCTCACCGACGACGACCGCGTCGTCGCCGCCATGAACATCAACATCTGGGACGTCCAGGACGACCTCTCCGCCCTCGTCAAAGCCGGCTTCGCCGGCACCCCCGCCGACCCCGCCCGCCTCACCGACCCGTCCGCCCCCCTCCCCGCCACCCTGTTGCGTTGATCATGAACTTATGGCACGGGTCGTCGGTGTGTCGCTGACATAACTTCATCGCCGACGGGCGGCCGCTGGCCGTGCTCAAGGGCGCCGAGCTGCCGGGAGGCGGCGTGCACCGGCCGTTCCAGCGGGAGAACGAGAGCTGGGCGGAGCTGGTGGTGCGGACCGGCCGGGCGATCATCGACATCGCGTACCGGCACGCGGGCGAGACGGTGGTGCTGGTCGGGCACAGCGAGACGGTCAACAGCTCGTTCCACGTCCTGGGGATGCAGCCGCTGCTGCGCGCCTTCGACACGGCGCTACCGGCAGGGCTACTGCGACGGCTTCAAGGACGCGAAGGAAGACTGCCAGCGCTCGTACGCCAGCCGCCAGTTCGACAACTGGAAGTTCGCCCAGGGGTATGAGGCCGGCTTCGGCGACGGCTGGGAGGCCGGGGTGGCCCGGTACTGCTAGCACCGCAGTCTCATGAGGACGGAGCAGCCGAGGGCGCCCCGACGTCGGGGCGCCCTCGCCATCGCGTACGGACCGCGGGTCAGTCCCGCGGGTACTCGAAGTTCTCCGGGGTCCACTGCTTCTCCTCGACGAGGACCAGCCAGTTGCCGGAGTTGTCGCGCATCACGGCCTCGACGCCGTACGGGCGGTCGGCCGGCTCCTGGAGGAACACCACACCCTTGGCGCTGAGCTCCTCGAACGTCTTGCGGCAGTCGTCGACGCTCAGCCCGAGCCCGCCCATGCCGCCCTTCTCCAGCTGGCGGCGTACGAAGTCGGCGGCGTCGGCGTCCAGCGGCGGCCCCGGCGTCATCAGCGTGACCTGGAGTTCGGGCTGGCTGGGGTGGCGGACGGTCACCCAGCGGAAGCCCTCGCCCATGGTGATGTCGGTGCCGGGCTGGAAGCCGAGCACGTCGACGTAGAAGTCGCGGGCCTTGTCCTGGTCGAGGCAGTACACCGTGACCAGCGAGATGTTTGTGATCATGTAGGAAAGCCTAGGACTCGGCGCTGAGCTGGGGCTTCTCCGAGATTGCACTGTCTGGTGGGTTCCGGTTCGGGTGGCCGGTGGTGCCGCCGAGGTCGAAGACGCCCCGCATGAACAGGTAGCAGCCGGGCACGTGCGGCTGGCCCCGGGCGGCCCAGCGGTCGCGGTAGCCCGTCGGGGTCTGGCCGGTCAGCGCCGTGAACCTGGTCGAGAACGAGCCGAGGCTGGCGAACCCGACGATCATGCACACCTCGGTCACCGTCAGGTTGGCCAGGCGCAGCAGGTCCTGGGCGCGCTCGATGCGGCGGCGGGTGAGGTAGCGGATCGGGGTCTCCCCGTACGTCGCCTCGAAGCAGCGGACGAAGTAGAACTTCGACACCCCGGCGACCCGGGCGAGCCGGTCGAGGTCGAGCGCCTCGGCGTAATGGCGGTCGATGTGGTCGCGCGCCCGCCGCAGGTGGGGCAGCAGTTCCACCGCCACCGGCCGGTTCAGCCTCGCCATGGGTCCGAGCCTAGAGCGGGCCGCTGACGAAATCGGCGATCGCGGGCCTATCGGTGGACTCGTGGGGCGACCGCGGACTCCGGCACGCGGCGGGAACCGGGCGAGGTGGCAGACTCGCGCGATGACCGATGGACTGGTGATCCCCGAACTGGATGCGGGACCGTTCCTGCTGCGCCCGTTCCGGCCCGGCGACCTGCCGCTGATCGAGGAGGCCGCCGCGGACCCGTACATCCCGGTCATCAGTTCGGTGCCGGTGCCGTACACCGAGGCTGCCGGGTTGGCGTTCGTCCAGCGGCAGCACGATCGGGCACGGGAGTGCGTCGGCTACTCCCTGGCGATCGCCGATCGGGACGGGGACCGGGCGGTCGGGCAGATCGGTCTGTGGGTCACCGAGCTGGCCGAGGGCCGGGCCGCGACCGGCTACTGGATCGCGCCCTCGGCGCGGGGGCGGGGAGCGGCCGGGCACGCGCTGGCGGCGGTGGCCCGCTGGGCGCTGACCGACCTCGCCATACCGCGAGTGCATTTGCACGTCGAGCCGTGGAACACCGCCTCGATCCGCACCGCCGAGCGCGCCGGGTTCCAGCGCGAGGGCCTGCTGCGCAGTTGGATGGAGCTGGGCGGGGTGCGCCGAGACATGCTGCTGTACGCCCGCGTGGCCGCCGACGGTCAGGCCGCGCCCACGGACTGACCGGTGCGCCGGTTCCGTGGCGCGCCGCGCGTGTGCCTGCGTTCCAGACGGCCGTGCGGGGCGCGCCCGGCTGCTGACGGCCCGCGCTCGGGTTCAGCCGTTGAGGGCGTCGAGCAGCAGGTCGCGGGCGGTGGCGTCGAAGGCGACGAGGCGGATGCGCGCCACGCGAGTCGGGGTGGACCGCAGGGTCGTGACCGCGATGCGGGCCGCGCGCTCGGCGGGGAAGCCGTACACGCCGGTGGCGATCGCGGGGAAGGCGATGCTGTCCGCGCCCAGCTCGTCGGCCACTTCGAGGCAGCGGCGGTAGCAGGAGGCGAGGGTGTCGTCCTCGCCGTACGTGCCGCCCTCCCAGACCGGGCCGACCGTGTGGATCACATGGCGGACCGGCGGATCCAGGTCGAACGCGGGCGTGGCCTTGGCGTCGCCGGGGTCGCAGGGCGCGATCGCCCCGCCCGCGCGGGCCAGTCCGGGCCCGGCGGCGCGATGGACCGCCCCGTCCACCCCGCCGCCGCCCAGCAGCGACTCGTTGGCCGCGGTCACGATGGCGTCGACGTCCTCGGCGGTGATGTCGCCGAGCACGACCTCGATGACGGTCATGCCGTCGATGATGTCACCGGAAGCCGACGGATGCCGCGCGGTATCGTCGCCGGATGGCCGCACCCCCGCAGCGATGGCCGCTGGCCCCCCGTGAGCTGGACGAACCGCATCCGTCCCGGCTCCGCGAGGACCACCCGGAGCGGTCCGAGATCCTGGCCCGGCACGCGGAGGCGCTGCGCGAGGGCTCGCCGGGTTACCTCGATCCCTCGTCGGGGCTGTTCGTGCTCAGCGCCGGCTTCCTCGCCAAGCGCGGTTTCTGCTGCACCCGGGGCTGCCGGCACTGCCCGTACGTGACCTGATCGGCAGAGGCAGGGCCTGAAGCGGGCCGGTCGGCGGGGCGGCTGCCGTGCCACGGTTCGGCTAGCCTGCGGTTCGTGATCGAGACGCGGCGAGCGGTGACAGCGGATGCGGCGGAACTGGTCAGGCTGCGGGCGGTGATGCTCGGCGCGATGGCGGGGCGGCCGGTCGAGCCGGGGCCGTGGCAGCAGGAGGCTGTGGCGCTGCTGCGCTCGCGGCTGGAGGAGCCGGAGCCGGTCATGGCGGCGTACGTGGTGGACGTGCCGGGCGGGGCGGGGCTGGCGGCGTGCGCCGTGGGCGCGATCGAGCTGCGGCTGGGCGGGCCGGGCAACCCGTCCGGGCGGACCGGGTACGTGTACAACGTGGTGACCGATGAGGCGTACCGCCGCCGGGGGTTCTCGCGGGCGTGCATGGAGGCGTTGCTGGGCTGGTTCGCCGAACGCGGCGTGTCGACGGTCGACCTGCGGGCCACGGCCGACGGCGAGCCGCTCTACCGGGCGCTGGGGTTCGCGCCGGTCTCGCACACCGCGCTGCGGCTGGCCGTCGGGCGGCGGTGACCTCGGCCGAAGCCTGCACCTCGCATGGTCGGTCGGGGGACGCGCCGGAAACCGCCGGGTGTGATGATGGCGCCAGATCTCAGCCGCGCCGGCGGTCGGGTCCCACGAGGTCCCCGGACGCGGCGCACCCACGCTGGGCACGACCTGGAGGCGTCAGGCGGGACCTGTCTCTGCATGGTGAGACAGGTCCCGGACTGTAACGCCCGTCGTTCTTCCTCCCACCGCAGCCCGGCCCGCATGCCGGGTTAATAAGGTGCCCTTCCTCTACGCATTTGCTTGGGAAGGTGCCCTTCCTTTGGGGGGAGGTTGAGGCGGCCGGTGAGGGTGGCGCGAAGGCGGAGCGTGGTGCCGGAGGGCGGGCTGGTCGGCAGGGTGGTGGCGGGGGCGGCGATGTCGAGGGCGATGGCGGGGTGGACGCGTAGACGCAGCCAGTGGAAAGGTTCGCCGGTCAGGGTGTTGGTGCGTAGTTCGGCGAGGCGGACGGTGCCGTGCAGGCGGGCTCGGGGGGTCGGTGTCCAGGACGGGTCGGCCTGGTGGGGGCGGGTGAGGCCGTCGCAGACGAGGCCGGGCGGGGTGGGGTCGTCCGGGGTGGGCGGCGGCTGCGGTTCGAGGGATTCGGCCAGGGCGGACAGCGTGAGCTGACCGCGCGGGAGGGCGCCGCCGGCGACGTGCAGGGCGGTGTGGTCCTCCAGATGGATCGCGACGGGGCAGAGCAGGCCGCCGTCGGTCTCGTCGAGCAGGTCCATGACCGCGGTGCGGTCGTCGATCAGGCGGATGTTCTCGCAGGCCACTGCCGCCGCGCCGCCGGCCAGTGAGGGCTGCACGTGGTGGATGCGGCCCCAGCGGGCCCGGGCCACCACCCGGGCGCCGGAGGCGTCGGTCCACACGTGGTCGCAGAAACGGCGGGAGTGGGGCACCGCCACGCCGTCGGTGACGACCGCCATGGTGAACCGTCGCAGGTCCGCTCGGGCGAGGTCGACGCCTATCGAAGCGAAAAGGCCTGTCACCTTGCCCTCCCCATCAAGGTCGGTCGGCCTACCAACGTACCCCGCAACCGAGGGCTGTCCCGTTGAACGCGCCACGGTACGGTGGGCACTCGGCGCACGCGGGAGACGGAGGCAGAGATGTTCTGGTGGAGGAGGCGAAAGTCGGCCGCCGGCAAGTGGATTGTCGTGGTCAGCCGCGTTCGTCCGCTTGACCCGAATGGTGGCGGACGGGACGAGCTGCGCTGGCCGGAGCAGCGCGATGCCGAGCACACCACCGAGTCCCGTGACGCCGCGGACAGCCTCGCGGGTCGGCTGACCGCCGCAGACGGCGTGCAGCGGGGCCAGCACCGGGTGAAGGTCCTCTTCACCGGTCACTGACCTGAACGGACACTCGGACGGTTTGTCCGAAAAAGACCTTTCACCCGTTTTGTAGTGACGGTGGCCGGCCGGGCCGCCGTCACTGGTCGGCGGGGCGCAACCGCCGCGGATCGGGATCGCGTTCGGGGAACCGCTGCAGGTACTCCAGCTCCAGCTCGCGGCTGCGCTGATCATGGTTGGCCAGCGCGTGGTCGGAGCCGTGCACGAACGTGTCGTGCCGCGTACGGTGCAGCGACGCCAGCTCGCGGGACAGCTCGTGGTTGCTCAGCGCAGCGGCGGGTATGCCGCTGCGGTCGGCCACGTCGGACCTCATCATGCACCTCCGGGTGGGTCAACCGGGCCGAACGGGCACGTCCGGCTCGGTACGATCACAGTGGGCATGTACCCACCGGTCGCGGTGGCTCACCTTTCCAGTCTGGCCTGCTCGGGTGGGCCGCACCGGCCGAACCGGGGCACGCCGGCCGAACGAGGCCGAATGAGGGGGTGCGCTGATGGCGGTGCGGACCGTACGCGAGGTGATGTCCGCGCCGGTGGTCAGCGTGGGCACCGCGACGCCGTACAAGGAGATCATCGACCTGCTGGCCGAGCACGGGATCAGCTCCGTGCCGGTGCTGGACCCCGGCGGCCTGGTGGTCGGCATCGTCTCCGAGGCCGACCTGCTGCACAAACTGGCCCTGAGCGGCGAGGAGCCGCAGCGGCACCTGTTCGAGCGGCGGCGGCGTGCGGTCGCCCGCGCCAAGGCCGAGGGCGATCAGGCCGAGGACCTGATGACCAGCCCGGTGATCACGGTCGCGCCGGACGCCTCCGTCGTGGCGGCCGCCCGCCGCATGGAGGACGAGCAGCTCAAGCGGCTGCCGGTGGTGGACGCCGAGGGCATGCTGGTGGGCATCGTGTCGCGGCGCGACCTGCTGCGCACGTACCGCCGCTCGGACGAGGCGATCCGGCACGACGTCGTGCACGACATCATCCAGGGCATGCTCTTCGTGCAGCCGCCCGAGATCGACGCGACCGTGGACGAAGGCGTGGTGACCTTGACCGGCGGCACCGGCCGGCGCAGCTCGGCCCAGATCACCGAGCGCCTGGTGCGCGGCGTGCCGGGCGTGGTCGACGTGGTCAACGCGCTGACCTTCGAGTACGACGACACCCCGCGGCTGGACAAGCGCTACGAGTTCAACGCCGAGGTGGATGGGCCCGAACGACCCCGCGACGGCACGCTGGGGATCGTCGAGTAGGCAGGATCGAAGGAGCGGGAGGCCCGATGCCGATCCAACGGGAGATGCGCAGCAAGCTGCGCTACCAGTCGAGTCAGACCAAGGAGCAGCTGCTCGGCATGGCCAAGAAGCTCAACGTCACCGGACGCTGGCACATGACCAAGGCCGAGTTGGTACGGGCCATCGAGAAGGCCAACAACACGGCGCGCCGCCACCGCGGCGACCAGGACTGATCAGGGAGACTCCAGCCGGTGCTGATTCCGCTCGCTCCCGGCGACCTCGCGCCGGGCTCACCCGTGCTGGCCGAGCTCGCGCAGCTGTACGCCGGCAACGCCGCATTCCACCGCCTCAGCGGCGAGTTCGGGCCGGACCCGGAGACCGTCAGCCCCGCCGAGGTGGCCGGCGCGCTCTCCGGCGAACTGGCGATGCCCGGCGTCGAGGTGCTCCTCGTGCGCGTGTCGCGCCCCGAAACCACTCCTGACGCGGGCGGCGAGTCGTTGGCCGGGGTGGTGGCGCTGCTGGACACGCACCCGGTAGACGGCTTTCCGTGGATCGGGCTGCTGATGGTCGACGCGCGGCGGCAGGGCCGCGGGCTGGGCCGGGAGGTGGCGGAGGAGGTCCACGAACGGCTGCGCCGCGCGGGCCGGCCCGGGGTGCGGCTGGCGGTGCTGGTGAACAACCCGGCCGCGCTCGCGTTCTGGACCAGGCTGGACTACACCGAGATCGACCGCCGACCGGACCTCCAGGCTGGCCGCGACTGCGTCGTGATGCACCGCGACCTGTGACCCCGGCGCCGCGCCGCCCCGCGCCGCCGCGCCGCAACTCTTAAAGAGGTGCGGTCTCGATCGCCCGTCGAAGCCGCACCTCTTTAAGAGTTGCGGCAGTGGGGTGGCCGTAGGCTGTCGAGGTGCAGCAGCGAATCCTCGGCCGGACGGGCCGGAATGTGAGCGTGGTCGGGCTCGGCGCGTGGCAGCTCGGCGCGGACTGGGGCAGCGTCAGTGAGGACGACGCCCTCGCGGTGCTCGCCACCGCCGTCGACGCGGGTGTGAACTTCATCGACACCGCCGACGTGTACGGCGACGGCCGCAGCGAGACCCTGATCGGACAGTTCTTGCGGCAGGGGGGCCTGCGGGAGCGGGGGGCCGACCACGGGATCACCGTGGCCACGAAGATGGGCCGCCGGGTCGCCCAGGAGGCCGCCAACTACAACATGGACAACTTCCGGGCCTGGAACGACCGGTCCCGGGCCAACCTCGGGGTGGACACGCTGGACCTGGTCCAGCTGCACTGCCCGCCGACCGAGGTCTACTCCGACGAGGCCGTCTACGACGCGCTGGACACCCTGGTCGAGGAGAAGCGCATCGCCGCGTACGGCGTGAGCGTGGAGACCTGCGACCAGGCGCTGACCGCGATCGCCCGGCCGCACGTGGCGTCCGTGCAGATCATCTTCAACGCCTTGCGGCTCAAGCCGCTGGAGCGGGTGCTGCCCGCCGCCGCGGCCGCCGGGGTGGGCATCATCGCCCGGGTGCCGCTGGCCAGCGGGCTGCTGTCGGGGCGCTACGACGAGCACACCACGTTCGCGGCGGACGACCACCGCACCTACAACCGCCACGGTGAGGCGTTCGACGTCGGCGAGACGTTCTCCGGCGTCGACTTCGCCACCGGCCTGGCCGCGGTGCGCCGCCTCGCCCCGCTGGTGCCGTCCGGCGCGACCATGGCCCAGTTCGCGCTACGCTGGATCATCGACCAGCCCGGCGTCACCGTGGTCATCCCCGGTGCCCGCAACCCCGAGCAGGCCCGCGCCAACGCCGCCGCCGCCGACCTGCCCGCCCTGCTGCCCGACCAGCTCCGCGTCGTCACCGAGGTCTACGACGACCTGATCCGCCCCCAGATCCACCACCGCTGGTAACCCCGGCGAAGGAAGGGCACCTTCTTAACGCTCCGCGTTGTAGAAGGTGCCCTTCCCATCCTTGCGGGGTCGCGATCTGTGGGAATGGGCCGTGTGGCGGCCGGTGGCGCTGTTGCGGCAGGGCGGCCGAAAGCGCCCCGGCTCAGTGCGCCGGTGCGAGGGGCAGCCGGAGCACGTTCCAGGACAGGGGCGGCAGGACGGCCGTGAGGCGTCCGTCCTCGACTTCCGGAACGGCCAGGGTCCGGGGCGTCACCCGGTCCGGTGCGGTCATCGTGTTCGCGGCAGCGGGATCATCGTCGGCGAGCACCGAGTGGACGGCGGGACCGCCCGCGGTGAAGCCGCCCAGGTGCACCGTCAGCGGCAGGTCCGCCGCCGGATCGCGGTTGACGGCGAAGACGGTGAGCACGCCGTCCTCGCCGTGCACGGCCGTGGCGTGCAGCAGCGGCACGTCGCCGAACTTCGGGGTCTCGTACGTCGGCGACTCGACGTGCAGTTGCAGCACCTGCCCGCGGCCGTACCGGGCGGCCTGGGCGAACGGGTGGAAGATGGTCTGCCGCCAGGCCGGGCCGCCGGGTTCGGTCATGATCGGGGCGATGACGTTGACGAGCTGCGCCAGGCAGGCCGCGGTGACCCGGTCGCAGTGGCGCAGCAGCGTGATCAGCAGGGTGCCGAAAACGACGGCGTCGGTGACCGTGTACACGTCCTCCAGCAGCCGCGGGGCCCGCGGCCACTCGCCCTGGCCGGGCCGCTGCCGGGACATGTACCAGATGTTCCACTCGTCGAACGACAGGGACAGCCGCTTCGCCGAGCGGTGCCGGGCGCGGGCCGCGTCGCACAGCGCGATCACGTCGGTGATGAACCGCTCCATGTCGCAGGCGCTGGCCAGGTAGGACGCCGGGTCGTTCGCCTCGGGGTCGTAGTAGGCGTGCAGGGAGATGTAGTCGACCTGGTCGTACGCGTGCGCGAGCACCGTCGACTCCCAGTCGCCGAACGTCGGCATGCCCGACCCGGAGCTGCCGCAGGCGATCAACCGCACCGACGGGTCGATCATCCGCATCAGCCGGGCGGTCTCGGCGGTCAGGCGGCCGTACTCGTCGGCGGTCTTGTGCCCGACCTGCCACGGCCCGTCCAGCTCGTTGCCCAGGCACCACAGCGCGATGCCGTACGGCTCCGGCGCGCCGTGCGCCCCGCGCAGGTCCGACAGCGTGGTGCCGCTCGGGTGGTTGCAGTACTCCAGCAGGTCGGCGGCCTCGGCGGGCCCCCGGGTGCCGAGGTTGACCGCCATCATCGCCTCCAGCCCGGCGGCCCGGGTGAACGCGGTGAACTCGCCGAGGCCGAACCGGTTGGTCTCGATCGTCCGCCAGGCGGGGTCGAGCCGCCGGGGCCGCAGGTCGGCGGGCCCGACGCCGTCCTCCCAGCGGTATGCCGACACGAAGTTGCCGCCCGGGTAGCGGACCATGGTCACGCCGAGCTCGCGGACCAGGGCCAGCACGTCGGTGCGCAGGCCGGCGGCGTCGGCGGCCGGGTGGTCGGGTTCGAACAGTCCGGTGTACACGCACCGGCCCAGGTGCTCGACGAACGAGCCGAACAGCAGCGGGTCGACCTCACCGACGGTGAAGTGCGGGTCGAGGAAGACTACGGCGGAACGGGGTGGCGGCATGACGGCCAGCTTCGCGTACCCGGCGTGCGCCGTCCACAGCCGCGAAACTATCGGCTCGTCCTGCCGCCACCCCGCCGGTGGCCGGGTTCAGTCGCGGGGGCGCGGGCTGGGGCGGCGGCGCAGCGTGGCGACGGCTCCGGCGGCCTGTGCCTTCAGGCGGGTGCCCTCCAGGCGGCGGGACAGCGCGGCGGCCAGCCACAGCGCGCCCGCGCCGAGCAGCAGCACGGTCAGGCCGGTGAGCACCAGCGTCGACGTGGACGGCCCGGAGGTGCCGGTGCGGGGCAGCTCGTCATCGCCGCCGCCACCGCCGTTGTGGTCGCCGCCGTCATCGCCGCCGTTGTCGTCATCGTCATCGTCATCGTCATCGTGGTGGGCCCCGGAGACGCCGGTCGTCGGGGTCGACGAGTCGGTGGGGCCGTCGGACGGCCACTCGGACGGAGCGGCGGACGGTGCGGTGGACGGGTCGGTGGGCGCGGTGGACGGGCTGTGCCCACCGGGCCCGGTCGGTGTCGCCGAGTGGGTGCCGTACCCGCGGTGCTTGGCGCGGTCGTCAGGGCCGGCGGTGCTCGGCGCGACGAACATGAACATCACCGAGGCGACCACCATCGCGGTGACCGCGGTCGCGACGGCGGCGAGCCAGGCCAGGCGGGACTGCTCTCGGGACATACGCATGGGTCGTCCTTCTCTGGCCGTCCGGGCGGGCGGCGGGTAGGAGGGCTGGCCGGGCTGCGGCACCACCTGGTCAACGCGCTTCTCCTGTCCCGGATACGTGTGATCAGGGATGGAACCGCACGAAACGGGCACTTGCCGTCCCGACCTCGGGGCCGTTTCCCGGCCGGTACGTCCCGAGTTGAGCCCGCGGAGCAAGGGGGACTCATGGCGGCGGATCCAGCGCAGGTGGCACGTCGGCGGCTTCGTCCCGGGCCGGTACTGGCGGTTGTCGCCGGGCTGGCCGGGGTGGGGCTGGCCGCCTGGTGGGCGACCGGCGGCGCGCCCGGCCCGGCGGCCGGGTTCGCCGACGACGGCCACGACCACGGTCCGCTGCTGGGGCGGCTGACGGCCGAGTTCACCGGGCTGGTCGGGCGGCAGGAGCTGACGCCGGGCTTCGCCGCGCTGGCCATGCTGGTCGCCCTGGCGCTGGGTGCGGGGCACGCGCTCGCCCCGGGGCACGGCAAGCTGCTGATGGCGACATACCTGGTGAACGAGCGGGGATCGCTGCGCCAGGCGGTGTCGGTGGCGGGCACGGTCGCGCTCACCCATACCGCCGGAGTCCTGGTCCTGGGAGTGGTGCTGGCGCTGCTGGGCATCGGCCTGCTGCTGACCCGGCTGCGCGACCGGTGGGAGCGGGCTCCCCGCGCCTGGATGGCGCACCGGGGGTGGCGGCTGCTGCCGCTGGTCACCTCGTCCGCGGTGATCCTGGTCGGGGTGGGTGTGGCGACCACGGCGCTGTTCGCCTGACCGTCGTTTGTAGAACCCCGTCAATCTGGCATGGACATTAACAGTTAAGAGAGTTAATAATCAGGGCCATCCATCCTTAGGAGGGCCCGTGACCAGAAGACCACTCGCACTCTCCGCCGCCCTGTCTCTGCTGGTCGCGGTCGGCGTCCTGGCCGTCGCCACCCCGGCCTCGGCGGCCAACCTGCTGGCCAACCCCGGTTTCGAGACCGGCACGCTGTCCCCGTGGAGCTGCACCGGCGGCCTCGGCTCCGTGGTCGGCACCCCGGTCCGTTCCGGCACCAAGGCGCTGCAGGGCGCGGCGTCGTCCTCGGACAACGCCAAGTGCAGCCAGACCGTCGCGGTGCAGCCGAACACGGCATACGCGCTGACCGGCTGGGTCCGCGGCAACTACGTCTACCTCGGCATCGACGGCGGCGCGTCCACCTGGACCCCCGGCGCGGCCGCGTTCACGCAGCTCACCGTCAACTTCACCACCGGCGCGTCGCAGACCAGCGTGGTCGTCTACACGCACGGCTGGTACGGCCAGGGCACCTACTTCGCCGACGACATCAGCCTCGACGGCCCCGGCGGCACCGGCGTGCCCGGGGTGCCCGGCAACCCGTCGGTCGGCACCATCACGAACACCTCGATCGCCCTGTCCTGGGGCGCGTCCAGCGGCACGGTCACCGGCTACCGGGTGTACGAGGGCACGACCGTGCGGGCCACCGTGACGGGCACCTCGACGACCATCACCGGCCTGGCCGCGTGCTCGGCGCACACCTACACCGTCGCCGCGTACAACGCCTCCGGCGAGTCGGCCAAGAGCGGCGGCGTCAGCGCCACCACCACGGGCTGCACCACGGTCCCGCCGACGCCGACCGGCCTGGCGGTCACCGGCACCACGAACACGTCGGTGTCGCTGTCCTGGTCCGCGTCCTCCGGCGCGACCGGCTACCGTGTGTACGAGGGCACCACGCAGGTCGCCACCGGCACCGGCACCACGGCCACGGTCAGCGGCCTGGCCACCTGCTCGGCGCACGCCTACACGGTCGCGGCGTACAACGCCTCCGGCGAGTCCGCCAAGAGCGGGGCGGTCAGCGCGACCACCACCGGCTGCGTCAACACCGGGCTGCCCAAGCACGCGCTCATCGGCTACCTGCACGCCAGCTTCGCCAACGGGTCCGGATACCTGCGGATGGCCGACGTGCCGTCCTCGTGGGACATCATCAACCTGGCCTTCGGCGAGCCGACCTCGGTGACCTCGGGTGACATCCGGTTCCGGCAGTGCCCGGTGGCCGAGTGCCCGAACGTCGAGAGCGAGGCCGACTTCATCGCCGCCATCCGGGCCAAGCAGGCCCAGGGCAAGAAGGTGCTGATTTCCATCGGCGGCGCGAACGGGCAGGTCCAGCTCACCTCGACCGCGGCCCGGGACACGTTCGTCAGCTCGGTCAGCGCCATCATCGACAAGTACGGCCTGAACGGTCTCGACATCGACTTCGAGGGCCACTCGCTGTACCTCAACGCCGGTGACGGCGACATCCGGAACCCGACGACCCCGGTCATCGTGAACCTGATCTCGGCGCTGCGCACGCTGAAGGCGCGGTACGGCTCGGGCTTCATCCTGACGATGGCCCCGGAGACGTTCTTCGTGCAGCTCGGGTACCAGTTCTACGGCGGCACGTGCAGCGGCTGCGACAACCGGGCCGGGTCGTACCTGCCGGTGATCTACGCGCTGCGCAACGACATCACGGTGCTGCACGTGCAGGACTACAACTCGGGTCCGATCATGGGGCTGGACAACCAGTACCACAACATGGGCGCGGCGGACTTCCACATCGCCATGACCGACATGCTGGCCGCGGGCTTCCCGGTGGCCAACACGGGCGTCACGTTCCCCGCGCTGCGCGAGGACCAGATCGCGTTCGGCGTGCCGGCCGCGGTCAGCGCCGGTGGCGGATACACCACCCCCGCCCAGGTCCAGCAGGCCGTCAACTGCCTGGTCAAGAACCAGAACTGCGGCGGCTACACCCTGCGCGGCGGCACCAGCCCCGACTTCCGCGGCCTGATGACCTGGTCCATCAACTGGGACCGCTACTACAACTGGGAGTTCTCCAACTCCCACGAACCCTTCCTCAACGCCCTCCCGTAACCCCCGCTCCACCCCGAGCCCCGCCGCGGCCCTCCAGCCCGGCGGGGCTCCCGCTTTCGCTGCGTTGATCATGAACTTATGGCACGGCTCGACGGCGTGTCGCTGCCACAACTTCATGATCGACGAGGTGGGTGGGCGCAGCGGTCAGTCGAGGAGGTGGAGGCGTTTCATGTCCATGCCGCCTAGGCCGCGTGGTATGTCGGGATCCGAGTGGAGGTCCTTGCCGGCGCTGACGGCGTCGCTGGTACTGGTGCGCTCGTGCTCGCTGGCGAAGTCGGCCTCCTCGGCGAGTACCTCGTCCAAGCTCAACGATTCGCGCAGTTCAGGCTGCATGTGGCCATTGTCCGCCCGCCCGAGGGTTCGAGATCGCCCGATCGGGGAATCCCACAGTCGGCCCCGCCCCATCCGCCTGGCATCGATCATGAAGTTAGGGCAGCGACACGCCGTCGAACCTTGCCATAAGTTCATGATCAACGTGAAAGAACGGGGTGGGGGTGCGGTTGGGGGAGTAGGTTGGGCGGTCTCACGGGCCGGTGGTGGATGGGCGGGGGTGAGTGCGGTGGTGCAGGTGGTGCGGGACGCGGGGGTGCGGATCGCGGATCGGGCGGAGGCCGAGGGGTACGTCGCCAAGGTGTGCTTCAAGACGGGGCCGCCGGGGCGGGTGGGCATCGAGCTGGAGTGGACCACGCACCACCTGGACGATCCGGCGCGGCCGGTCGATCCGGGGGTCCTCGGCTCGGCGCTGGGCGAGCACGCCCCGCGCAGCCTGGTGCCGGACAGCCCGCAGACTCCGCTGCCGTACGGCGGCCGGGTCACCCTCGAACCGGGCGGGCAGGTGGAGATCTCCACCGATACCAGCGACTCCCTCGCCGGGCTGCTCGACGCCACCATGGCGGATCTTCAGCAGCTGACCGGCCTCCTCGACCGCGCGGGCCTGGCACTGGACGGGCAGGGCTGCGACGCCCACCGGCGGCCGGGCCGCATCCTCGACACGCCGCGGTACGCGACCATGGAGCGCGTCTTCGACCGCTTCGGCCCGTACGGCAGGCAGTGGATGTGCGGGACGGCCAGCGTGCAGGTGTGCCTCGACGCGGGACTGCCCGAGCGGGTCGCGCCGCGCTGGCGGGCGCTGCACGCGGTGGGCCCGGCGCTGGTCGCCGCGTTCGCCAACTCGGCGCGTGCCGCGGGCACGGACACCGGCTGGGCGTCGGCCCGGATGCGGGCCTGCCTGGCCGCCGACCCGATGCGCAACGGGCCGCCGGCCGACGACGCCGATCCGGTGGCCGGCTGGGCGCGGCGGGTGCTGGACACACCCGTGCTGTGCGTACGCCGCGACGACGGCTCGTGGGACGTCCCGCCCGGGATCACGTTCGCGGACTGGATCGGCGGCGCGATGACGCCCGCACCGACCTATGCGGACCTCGACTACCACGTGAGCACGATGTTCCCGCCGGTACGCGCCCGCGGCTACTTCGAGGTGCGCTACCTGGACATGCAGTCCGGTCTGGACTGGGTGGCCCCGGTCGCGGTGCTGGTGGCGCTGTTCGCCCGGGAGGAGACCGTCGACGCGGCGGCGGCGCTGGCCGCGCCCGCGGCGGGGCGCTGGGTGCAGGCGGCCCGGCACGGCCTGGCCGATCCGGCGATCGCCGCGGTCGCGCCGCGCCTGCTGGACCTGGCCTGCGGCGCACTGGAGCACACCGACCTGCCGCCCGCGACCGTCGAGGCGGTGGCGGCCGTGGTGGAGCGGCGGCTGCGCGAAGGAGGACTGAGATGAGCACCGGACTGCGGGAGCGGGCCGCCGCCGAACTGACCCGGACCAGGCAGCGCAGTGTCGGGCTGACCGACGCGGTGGACGACGACGACCTGGTGCGCCAGCACTCCCGGCTGATGTCGCCGCTGGTCTGGGACCTGGCGCACATCGGCAACCAGGAGGAGCTGTGGCTGGTGCGCGACGTGGGCGGCCGCGAGCCGGTCCGCGCCGACATCGACCAGCTCTACGACGCGTTCAAGCACCCGCGTGGCGAGCGCCCGCAGCTGCCGCTGCTGGGACCGGCGCAGGCGCGGGAGTACGTGCGCACCGTGCGCGAGAAGGTGCTGGACCTGCTCGACTCGGTGGAGCTGGCGGGCCGTCCGCTGGTGGAGCAGGGCTTCGCCTTCGGGATGATCATCCAGCATGAGCAGCAGCACGACGAGACGATGCTGGCCACGCACCAGCTGCGCACCGGCGACCCGGTGCTGGTGGCCGAACCGGCTCCGCGCTCGCGGGTGATCGTCGCGGGCGAGGCGCTGATCCCTGGCGGCCCGTTCGAGATGGGCACCTCGCTGGAGCCGTGGGCGCTGGACAACGAGCGGCCCGCGCACGCCGTCGAGGTGCCGCCGTTCTTCATCGACCGCGCCCCGGTCACCAACGCGATGTACCAGGCGTTCATCGACGCGGGCGGGTACGACGACCCGCGCTGGTGGACGGAGCGGGGCTGGGCGCACCGGCAGGAGGCCGGACTGGCCGGGCCGGCGCACTGGCACGGCGACGGCACGTACACCCGGTTCGGGCGGCGGGAGCCGATCGTGGGCGACGAGCCGGTGGTGCACGTGAACTGGCACGAGGCGAGCGCGTACGCGACTTGGGCCGGGCGGCGGCTGCCCACCGAGGCCGAGTGGGAGAAGGCGGCCCGCCTCGACCCGGCGACCGGGCGCTCGCGGCGCTACCCGTGGGGCGACGACGATCCGACGCCCGAGCACGCGAACCTCGGCCAGCGGCACCTGTCGCCCGCGCCGGTCGGCGCGTACCCGGCCGGGGCCTCGCCCGCGGGTGTGCACCAGCTCATCGGCGACGTGTGGGAGTGGACGAGTTCGCCGTTCGGCGGCTACCCGGGGTTCCGGGCGTTCCCGTACCGGGAGTACTCCGAGGTGTTCTTCGGCGACGACTACCGGGTGCTGCGCGGCGGCTCGTTCGGCACCGACGCGGCGGCCGTGCGGGGCACGTTCCGCAACTGGGACTACCCGATCCGGCGGCAGATCTTCAGCGGCTTCCGCTGCGCCCGCGACCCGCGACCGGGGGAGCTGGCCGCCTGATGTGCCGCCACCTGGTCTATCTCGGTCCGCCGGTGCCGCTGGCGGCCCTGCTGGTGGAGCCGCCGTACGGGCTGCAGCACCAGTCCTGGGCGCCCCGCGACATGCGCGGCGGCGGGACGATCAACGTGGACGGTTTCGGGGTGGGCTGGTACACCTCCGCCGGACCGGTGCGCTACCGGCGCGCGGTGCCGATCTGGACGGACCGCAACTTCGCCGCGATCGCCCGGGTCACGGTCACCGGCTCGCTGCTGGCGGCGGTGCGCTCGGCGACGCCGGGCCTGACGGTCACCGACGACGCCTGCGCGCCGTTCAGCGGCGACGGCTGGTTCTTCAGCCACAACGGTTTCGTCGCGGGCTGGCCGGACACGGTGGCGAAGCTCGCCGAGCGGCTGCCGGTGACGGACCTGATGACGATGGACGCGCCCACGGACGCCGCGTTCGTGTGGGTGCTGGTGCGCAACCGCCTGCGCGCCGGGTACGGCCCGGCGGACGCGTTGCGCGCGACGGTGGCGGAGGTGAGCGCCGCCGCGCACGGCTCCCGGCTGAACCTGCTGCTCACCGACGGAGACAAGGCGTACGCGACGACCTTCGGGCACGCGCTGGCGGTCCACCACTCGCCCGGTCGGGTGGTGGTCGCCTCCGAGCCCTTCGACGACGACCCCGGCTGGGTGCAGGTGCCCGACCGCCGACTGGTGGTGGCGCACCCGGCCTCGTACACCGTGGAGGAATCATGAAGCTCGACGTGTACCTCACACCCGACGACCTGAGCGAGCAGCTGCGCGAGGACGCCCGCGAGGGGCTGACCTCGTCGCCGAAGTGGCTGCCGCCGAAGTACTTCTACGACGCGTACGGCAGCGACCTGTTCGAACGCATCACCAAGCTGCCCGAGTACTACCCGACCCGCGCCGAGCGCGCGGTGCTGGCCGAGCACGCCGCCGACATCGCTCGGGAGACCGGCGTGAAGACGCTGGTGGAGCTGGGTTCGGGCTCGTCGGACAAGACCCGGCTGCTGCTGGACGCCATGCACGACACAGGCACGCTGGCCCAGTTCGTGCCGCTGGACGTGTCGGAGACGGCGCTGCGCTCGGCCGCCAAGGCGATCGACGGCGACTACCCGGACCTGGAGGTGCACGGCATCGTCGGCGACTTCAGCCACGACCTGCACCGCATCCCCGAGGGTGGCCGCCGGATGGTGGTGTTCCTGGGCGGCACCATCGGCAACCTGCCCCCGCTGGAGCGGGCCGCGTTCCTGGAGGAGCTGCGCGACGTGCTGCACGAGGGCGAGTGGCTGCTGCTCGGCACCGACCTGGTCAAGGACCCGCAGACGCTGGTCGCGGCGTACGACGACGCGGCTGGGGTGACCGCGGAGTTCAACCTCAACGTGCTGCGGGTGCTCAACCGCAACCTGGGCGCGGACTTCGACCTGACCGCGTTCGAGCACGTGGCGCTGTGGGACCCGAAGCACAACTGGATCGAGATGCGGCTGCGGGCCACCCGGGACATGCGGGTGGAGGTGCCCTCGCTCGACCTGGACGTGGACTTCAAGGCGGGGGAGGAGCTGCGCACCGAGGTGTCGGCGAAGTTCGACCGGGTGCGGGTCGAGGCGGAGCTGTCCCGGGCCGGCTTCGAGGCGGCGCGCTGGTGGACCGACCCGCAGGGCCGCTTCGCGGTGACGCTGGCGCGGGCGGTGGAGTAGCCGGTTCGGCCCCTGCGCCGCTGCGTCGGTGGTGAGAATGTCGGGTATGGGGGATCTGCGGCCCCCGGCTGCCCGGCGAGGCCGTCGAGAAGCCCCGCCTGACCTGGCTCGACTTCGTCGTCACCGCCGTCGCGCTGCTCGTCGGCCAGCTCGACGAACTGGTCGGCGTCAGCTCGCCGGGGCTGCTCGGCCTGTCGCCGGCGGGCGAGGTGCTGACCATCGCCGGTGGCCTGTCCCTGCTGGGCCGCCGGCGGTGGCCGCTGCTGGTCACCGTGTTCGTCGCGGTCTGCCACCTGCTGGCGTTCTTCGCGTTCGCGGTGATGATGTACACGATGGGGGTTTTCACCCGGCTCTGGTGGCAGCTGGGGGTGCTCGCGGTGTTCGGGGTGGGCGTTCAGGCGCTGTCGGCGGCCGAGGGGCCGGCCCCCGACGTGCGCGCGTGGGCGTACACCCTGTCGTTCGCGCTCGGTCCGCTGCTGCCGGGCTATGCCGCGGGGGTGCGCCAGGATCTGGTGGTCAGCCTGCGGGAGCGGGCCGGGGACCTGGAGCGCGAACGGGACATGATGGCGCAGACCGCACGCCGCGCCGAGCGCGCCCGGATCGCCCGCGAGATGCACGACGTGGTGGCGCACCGGGTGAGCAACATCGTCGTCACCGCGACGGCGCTGCAGACCGTCCCCGAAGCCCAGGCCCTGAGCCAGAGCCGGGGCGGCTGGGCGAAACGGGCAGAGCGCGCTGTGGCGGGCGTTACTCGGCGAATATTTCATCATGCGTTGACTTGGCGAGGGGAGGGCGCGTTAAGCTTGCGTTAACGCATTAGTTGCGAAGGCGCAAACAATTGGGGGTCGCCGTGGAGCCGCAGCTCGACCAGCTCGCCCAGGACATCGGGCTGTTCCGGCGTGCGCTCATCCCCGACTTCCTGCTCGGGCTGGTCCGCCGGATGGGCGACGAGGAGCCCAACCTGCTCCAGATGGCCACGCTCTACGTGCTCGACAGCGGCCCGGAGCCGACCGTGCGCGACCTCGCCGAGCAGCTCGGCCGCTCGATGTCGGTGACCAGCCGGCTCGTCGAGCACATGGTGCGGCGGGACTGGATCGAGCGGACCGAGGACCCGGCCGACCGCCGGGCCAAGCGGCTGCGGATCACCCGGGCCGGCCGCGACTACCTGCGCGCGTTCGAGCGCGTCCGGGCGCAGGCGCAGCAGCAGCTGATGACGTACCTGACCGACGACGAGCAGCGCCAGGTGAGCGAGGCGATGGCGCTGCTCGGCAAGGCCTCGAGGAGGCACCTGGATGAGCGAGCGCAGGGAGCAGACCATGTGGGCTGAGTCCCGTGGCGGCGACGAGCGCGGCGAGGTGACGGCATGAGCGCGACGCTGAGCCCGGCCACCGACCTCGTCCTCGACTTCGCCGACATCGACGCCGAGATGCTGGCGGTGGTCGGCGGCAAGGCCGGCAACCTGGGCGTGCTGACGCGGGCCGGGCTGCCGGTGCCGCCGGGCCTGTGCCTGACCACGGAGGCGTACCGGGTGGTCGCCGGCACGGCGCACCTCGACGAGATCCACGAGGCGCTGGCGCGCACCGCCCCGACCGACGTGCCCGCGCTGACGGCGCTGGCCGGCCGGGCGCGGGAAGCGCTGCTGGCGGCCCCGATCCCGGCGGACATCGCCGCGGCGGTCGCCGCCGGGTACGCCCGGCTGGGCGACGACGTGCCGGTGGCGGTGCGCTCCTCGGCGACCGCGGAGGACCTGCCGTTCGCCAGCTTCGCCGGACAGCAGGACACCTACCTGAACATCGTCGGCGAGGACGCGGTCGTCGACGCGGTACGCCGCTGCTGGGCGTCGCTGTGGACCGACCGGGCCGTGGTCTACCGGGCCACGAACGACATCGACAACCGCACGGTACGGCTGGCCGTGGTCGTGCAGCGCATGGTGGACTCGGCGGTGGCCGGGGTGCTGTTCACGGCGAACCCGGTGACCGGGCGGCGCCGCCAGGCCGTCATCGACGCCAGCCCCGGCCTCGGCGAGGCCGTCGTCTCCGGCGCGGTCAACCCGGACCACTTCGTGGTGGACACGGCGAACGCGGCCATCCTCGACCGGCGGCTGGGCGACAAACGGCTGGCCGTCCGGTCGCTGCCCGGCGGCGGCACCGAGCACGTGACCCTGCCGGCGGGCGGCGACACCGCCTGCGTCACCGACGCGCAGGTGCTCGCGCTGGCCGCGCTGGGCGACCGGGTGGAGGCGCATTACGGCACGCCGCAGGACACCGAGTGGGCCATCGACGGCGACGGGGTGCTGTGGCTGACCCAGGCCCGTCCCATCACGACACTGTTCCCGCTGCCCGAGCACGCCCCCGCGCCCGGCACGGACACCCGGGCCTACTTCTGCTTCAGCGTGGCCCAGGGGCTGTACCGTCCGATCACGCCGATGGGCATGGCCGCGTTCCGGGTGTTGGCCTCGTCGGCCGCGCGTCTGTTCGGGTTCGGCGTCGCCGACCCGCTCGCCGGGCCCGCGGTGTTCGCCCCCGCGGGGCAGCGCGTCTTCATCGACGTCACGACCGCCGTACGCAGCAGCATGGGCCGCACCCTGCTCCCGAAGATCCTCGGGGTGATGGAGGCCCGCTCCGCGGCGATCTTCCTGAACCTGTTCGAGGACCCCCGGTTCTCGAACACGCGCCCTTCACGCCTGCCGTTCGTCCGCCGGGTCGGCGCGGTGGCCGCGCAGCACCGGGTGCCGCTGAAGCTGGTCGGGGCACTGGTCAAGCCGCAGCGCGGGCTGGCCGCGGTGGACCGGGTCGGCGTGGAGCTGGAGCGCCGGCTCGCCGCGCCGGAGCAGGCCTCCGCCGCGCAGCGCCTGGACTTCGTCGAGACGGTGCTCGGCACCGAGATCGTTCCGCTGCTGCCCCGCGTCATGCCGGTGGCCGCGGCCGGCTTCGCCGCGCTGGGCATCGCCGACAAGCTGCTCGGGTCCGCTGCCGCCGTCGGTGACGTGCAGGCCGTGCTGCGCGGCATCCCGCACAACGTCACCACGGACATGGACCTGGAGTTGTGGCACCTGGCGGTCCGGCTGCGCGCCGACGAGGCCACCGCGCGACTGTTCGGGTCGGCGAAGGTCGACGAGCTCGCGCACCGGTACGGCGCGGGCACCATGCCCGCCGCGGCGCAGACCGGGATCGCCGAGTTCCTGGCCCGGTACGGCCACCGCGCCGTCGCGGAGATCGACATGGGTATGCCGCGCTGGTCCGACGACCCGCGCTACATCCTCGGCGTGCTCGCCAACTACCTGCGGATGGACCCGGCCGACGGGGCCGCGCTGACGCCCGACCGGCTGTTCGCCCAGGGCGCGGCCGAGGCCGAGGCGATGGTCGAGACCCTGGCCGGGCGGGCCGCCGAGCGCAGCCGCCTGCGCGGCAAGGTGGTGCGGACGATGCTCGGCCGGGCGCGAATGCTGGCCGGGGTACGCGAGCTGCCGAAGTACTACATGGTGCGGATCATCGCCGCCTGCCGGCAGCAGGTCGCCCTGGTCGGCGCGGAACTGGCCAAGGAGGGGCGGCTGCGGCAGGCCGACGACGTGTTCTTCCTCGACCTCGCCGAGGCCCGCGCGGCACTGTCCGGAACGGATCAGCGCGACCTGGTCGAGGCGCGCCGCCGGGCGTACGACGAGGAACTGCGCCGCCGCCACATCCCGCGCGTGCTGCTGTCCGACGGCACCGAACCGCAGGCGAAGCCGACCGCGGGCAGCGCCGACGGGGCGCTCGTGGGCACTCCCGCCTCGGCCGGCCGGGTCACCGGGACCGCCCGGGTGATCCTCGACCCGGTCGGGGCGCACCTGGAGCCCGGCGAGATCCTCGTCGCCCCGTCCACCGACCCCGGCTGGACCCCGCTGTTCCTCACCGCGGGCGGCCTGGTCATGGAGATGGGCGGGGCGAACTCGCACGGAGCCGTGGTCGCCCGCGAGTACGGCATCCCCGCCGTGGTCGGCGTCCCCGACGCCACCCACCTCATCGCCACCGGCCAACAGATCGCCGTCGACGGCGCCGCCGGCACCATCACCCTCACCTGACCGCCCATCCCGCCCCGCCGCCCCGCCGCCCTGCCCCCTGCCGCCCTGCCCCCTGCCGCCCTGCCGCAACTCTTAAAGACTTGCGGCGTCGGCGGGGCGGCGAGACCGCGACTCTTTAAGAGTTGCGGCAGGTGGGGAGGGTGGGTGTGGTCGGTCCAGTGTCATTGGCCGAGGGCGCGTTGGAGGGCTCGGTAGATCTTGCCGAAGCGGGCGGCGTCGTCGATGCGGAGCAGGAGGACCTGGGTGCCCCCGATCTCGGCCCAGGCCTCGTAGATGGCGTTGCCGCGGTCGTAGCTGTCGTCGACGCGGTGCAGCGCCCACTCCCACAGCAGCGGCACCAGCCCGAGTGCCAGCAGCAGCACCGCGACCAGCAGCAGCGTGTCCCGCGGGAACGGCAGCCTGCCGAGCGCGGCGGCGACGCGGGATTCCCCGTATGCGGCTGCGATCAACCCGACCAGCGCGATGAACCCGGCGAAGGCGGACAGGATCATCAGGAGGTTGAGGATCCCGCGACCGGCCGTGCGGCGGCGTACCCGCCAGTCCGGGCGCTCCTGGCGGTGCCAGACGTAACGCAGCTCGGAAAGGCGGAACCGGCGGTCCTCGACCTGGACATACGTCGAGGTCACCGCCACCGTCTCATCACGATAGTAGGTGATCACGACCCCTCCGACGCTTCAGCGTTGTCTTAGGATCGCGCAGAGTGACCAAGTCGTCCGTGAGTGAATCCACGGCCCCTTGATCGTCCGACTTGCCCGGCACCCGTGCGTATCTTGGGCCCGCTTCCGCCCACCTGCCTGGCAAGTCGAGCGATCATGGGCGGGCGGCGGCCCTCGTGCGGTGGCCTGGCGCGGGGTCGACATACTGGGATGATGTTCACCCTGGACGAAGCGCGCACCCGGCTCGCCGCGCTGATGCCGCGGCTCGAAGAGCTCGTCGGCGTACGGGCCGACCTCGCCGAGCTGCGCGCCGATCTGGACACCGGCGGGCACAGCGAGCTGGGCGGGCTGGCCGAGGCGAAGGCGCTGGAGGCGCGGCTCTACGCCGCGCTGGAGGAGATCGCCGACCAGGACATCGAGGTCAAGGGCTTCGCCCCGCTGCTGCTGGACTTCCCGGGTGAGCTCGACGGCCGCGCGGTGCGCTGGTGCTGGCTGGAGGGCGACGAGGGCATCGACTGGTACCACCGCAGCGACACCGGGTTCGCGGGCCGCCGTCCCTGCTGAACCCTGGTCAGCCGACGCGATGGGCGCGGGCGGGCATCTGCGACTGGGGGCGCAGCAGCAGCCCGGCCTGGGCGGCGGGGAGCGGGCGGGACAGCAGGTAGCCCTGGCCGAGGCGGCAGCCCAGGGCGCGCAGGGCGGCGCGCTGGTCCTCGGTCTCGATGCCCTCGGCGATGGCGACCAGCCCGAGCGAGTCGGCGATGGCCAGGATGGCCCGCACGATGCTCAGGTCGAGGTGACCGCCCCCGGGGCCGGTGACGCCGCTGACGAAGGATTTGTCGATCTTCAAGATCTCGATCGGCAGCCGTTTGAGGTAGCTCAGGTTCGAGTACGCCGTGCCGAAGTCGTCGAGCACCAGGTGCACCCCGGCCGCGCCGAGCGCCCCGGCGTACTCGGTGACCTCGTGGCGCAGGTAGCTGTGTTCGGTGATCTCCAGCCAGATGTCGGCGGGGTGCAGCCCGGCGGCGCGGATGACGTCGAGCGTGCGTTCGGCGGCCTGCGGCTGGTGCAGCTGCACGGGGGAGAGGTTGACGCTCATGCCCAGCCCGCGGCCCTCGGGCAGCCGGTGCCACTGGGCGAGCTGGCGGCAGGCCTGGGCCAGCACCCACTGGCCGATCTCGACGATGGCCCCGGTCTCCTCGGCCAGCGGGATGAACACGTCCGGCGGCACGGTGCCGTGGTGCGGGTGGGTCCAGCGCAGCAGCGCCTCGAAGGCGACGATGGCGCGGCTGTCGAGCGCGAAGATCGGCTGGTACGCCAGGTGCAGCTGGCCGCGAGAGCGGGCGAGCAGCAGCTCGGCGCGTAGGTCGAGCCGGTCGCGGGAGCGGTGCGAGGCGTCCTCGTCGAACACCTCGACCTGGCCGCTGCCGCGGGCCTTGGCGACGTACATGGCGGCGTCGGCGTCGCGCAGCATGGTGCTGGGGGTGGCCTTGCCGCGTACGCCGAGCACGCCGCCGATGCTGGCGGAGACGTGCACCTGCTCGCCGCAGACCACGAGCCGGTCGTCGAGGTCGGCGCAGACCCGGGCCCCGATCTCGGCGACCTCGGACAGCTGCTTGACCCGGTCGAGCACGATCACGAACTCGTCGCCGCCGAAGCGGGCGAGCAGGTCGTCGGGGCGCACGCTGCCGCGCAGCCGGTCGGCGACCTGGATCAGCAGCTCGTCGCCGGCCTCGTGGCCGAACAGGTCGTTGACGGACTTGAACCCGTCGAGGTCGCAGAAGAGCACGCCGACCCGGGTCGGGTCGTCGGCGGACAGCAGGGTGTCCAGGTGCGACACCAGCGCGCTGCGGTTGGCCAGCCCGGTGAGCGGGTCGCGGGTGACCCGTTCGGCGAGCGCGTGATACAGCTCGGCATTGGTCAGCGCGACGCCGAGGTGGTTGGCGAAGATCGTCATGATGTCGTGGGTGCCCGGCGCGAACGGGCGGGGCTGCTCGCGTCCGGCGTACAGCAGTGCGGTGGCGCCGTTCTCCCGGGCGACCGCGACCTTGAGCACCTCGGGCAGCCCTGAGTCGCAGGCGGGCAGGTCGTCGATGCTCTGCGCGAGGACGGGCCACGCCGCGGTGATCTCCGGCGGCAGGCCGCGGTGCGCGCGCAGCCGCCCCTCGCCGCCCTCGACGGTGACCACCCAGGCCCGGTCCGCGCGGGTGAGCTGTAGCAGCAGCCCGGCGGCCTCGTCGAGCAGCGGCTGCACCTCCAGGTGCCGGGCCAGCAGGTGGCCGTGGTGGGCGAGCTGCTCGATGACCGCGTGGTGTTCGCGCTCGTCCAGCGCCAGACGCAGGCGGACCGCGACCGAGGTCAGCATGCGCAGGTCGGCGACGGCGAACGGCTGGTCGAGGCTGCGGAGCAGGATGAGCAGGCTGTCGGCGTAGCGCTGGGCGGACAGCGGGATCCAGGCGGCCGACCTGATGCCCAGGCCCGCCACCGAACCCGGGACGTCGTCGCCGCGTACCTCGCCGTGCAGGGCGGTCGGCTCGGCGGTGGCCAGGGTGTGGCGCGCGGCCTCGCCCACCGGCCAGCCGTCGGCGTACGCCTGGTCGTCCTCGGGCAGCCCGCACGACCCGGACACGACGAGCCGGTCCCCGGCCACCTCGGCCATGCAGACGACGTCGGCGAAGAAGGCGTCGGACAGCACGTTCAGCATGTCGCCGATGAGCTCCGCCGACTCGGCCGGGCGGCCCAGCAGGTCCAGCAGCTGGATGAGGCGGGTGGTGTCGCGGTAGGCGTCGCGGGCCGCGTCGACGGCTTCGGCAAGCTGCCGTCTGAGCTGCTCGGTCTCGCTGTCGGCGGGCACGGCGGCGGTCACAGCGCGATCGCGGTCAGTGTCGCGTTGTGGTATCCGGCGACGCGGGTGGTCCGGGCGAACTCGCCGTAGGTGTAGAAGCCGAACGTGGCCACGTCGCCGGCCGCGTCCTGGATCAGCGCCGCCTCCTCAGCCCCCTGCTCGGCCAGCACGTCCAGGCGGGCCACGCAGCTGAATGCGAGCAGCACCGACGCGTCGCGGCCGGCCAGGCTCTGCCGGACCACGTCTCCGGTGACGCGCAGCAGGTCCTCGGCCTTGCAGGAGACGATCTGCACCGGGGCGTACAGCGGCAGCGGGCTGAACGTCTTGAGCTCGCCGTCGGAGTCGATGTACGCGCCGCGCACGATCTTGCTGCCGTCGGGCTGGATGAGCCCGAAGGCGTACGCGGACAGGTAGCCGGGCGCGGGTTTGATCAGGCCGGGCCGTTCGAAGTCGACCTCGTCGTGGAAGTGCTCGCGGAACACCTCGACCGCGGGGCGGCCGGCGATCTCCTGGATGACCAGGCCGTCGGACTTGGTCACCAGCAGCGGCAGGCCCACGTCGTGCCAGCCGTGCTCGGCGACCACGGCCAGCGGCGTCGGGGAGGCGATCCAGACGGCGGTGGCCCCGCCGTCGGTGAGCACGTTGTCGTTCTCGAACACGCAGGTGCGGATGAGCAGCCGGTCGTCGCCGGCGCTGCCGCCGACCACGGGCACCGGCGCGCCGACCACCTTGTGCACCCCGTTGAGCAGTTCCTGCTGGTGCCCGGCCAGGCCGGTGGTGAGCAGCAGCACGGCGGCGTGCGCGGACGGCTCCGGCCCGGCGGCCGTTCGGGCGGCCCGCGCCAGCCGCTGCCCGGCGTCGTCGCCGTTCTCGGTGACGCCGGTGACCGAGGCGGTGCCGAAGCGGTAGGGCCCGGCGGACAGGGCGAGCACGGACACCCCGAGGCCGGGGTCGATCAGCCTGCCGTCGTGGAACTGCCCGCTGGTCGTCGCGCCGACCAGCGGCGCCTTGCCGGTCGCGCGGCGGATCGTGTGCAGCAGGGCGATCAGGTCGTAGGAGACGGAGGCGTACACGATGATCAGTTCTGGTGGTGTGCCGTTCAGGCCCGCCAGGGCCTCGGCGGCGGCGGCGCGCCCGGCGGTGACCGCGTCGGCCGCGTTGCTGTGGCCCACTCCCACGCGCAGCGGCTCGGTGGCAGGCGGGACGGCGGCGGGCCGGGGCGCGGGTATGTCGGCCGGCATGATCACTCCTGGCACCCGACGGAGGGCCTCGCGGGCCGCCTGACCTGGCACTTCACAAAGCGACCATAACTCGCTAACCGGGCGGTACGCCAAAGATCACGTCTCATGGCAGCGCCCCCGACAGGGCCACGATCAGCGGCCCGAGCAGCGGCAGCAGCACCGCCGAGAAGGCATAGACGATGGTGTACGACAGCAGCGGCGTGGTGTTGCCCGCCGCCTCCCGCACCGCGTCGACCGCCGGGGTGCTGCACTGCTGGCCCGCGATGGACCCGGCGACCAGCGGCGCGGGCAGCTTCATCAGCCGGCCGCCCACCCACAGGCTCAGCAGCGCCGGGATCGCCGTGACCAGCACCGCCACCACCGGCAGCAGCACCCCGTAGCGCTTCATCAGGGAGATCGCGGCGGGGCCGGCGCCGAGCCCGACCGCGCACACGAACGTGGCCAGCCCGAACTGCTGGATCACCTGGGCCGCCGCCGGGTGGTACTGCCCGTACGTCGGGTGCCGCGCCCGCAGCCAGCCGAAGAACAGCCCGCTGAACAGGCAGCCGCCGCCGATGCCCAGCGCCAGCGGCACCCCGCCCACCGGCATGGCCAGCTTGCCGACCAGGATGCCCACCACCACCCCGAGCGCGATGAAGCTCAGATCCGCCTTGACCGCCGGGTTGATCCGCACCCCGAGCAACGGGGTGTACGCGGCGAGGTCGTGCGTCGCGCCGGTGAGCCGTACCGTGTCGCCGGTGGTGATGTCGGTCGACGGTTTGATCGGCAGGTCGTGCTCCATCCGGGACAGCCCGGTGACGAACACGCCGCGCGGCGGGACCTGCCGGTGCAGCTGCTCCAGGGTCCAGCCGCGGTAGCGCGGGTCGGTGATGACGACCTCGACCACGTCCAGGCTCAGCGGGTCGCCGCCGGTGCCCAGTGTCTCCGGTCCGATCAGGCGCTCCGCGTGGATCAGCGTCTCGCGGTGGCCGACCACGACCAGCCGGTCCCCGTTCTGCAGCACCGTGCCGGGTTCGAGCGGGGTTATCTCGCCGCCGCGGCGCAGCCGCTCCACCGCCGCGCCGTCGCCCAGCTCCTCGGTCAGCTGCGCCAGGGTGCGCCCGTGCGCGGCGGCCACCACGTACACCCGGCCCACCACGCCGGGCACGGCCCTTCTCGTGCTCTCTGAGCGTTCGGGCTCGCCGCCCAGCTTGCGCCACAGCGCGTCGGCCTGCTCGCGCAGGTCGACGCGCATCAGCATGGGCACCAGCTGACTGGTGAACATGATCAGCGTGACCAGGCTGAAGATGTAGGCGATCGAGTACGAGGTGGCCAGGTTGGACTGCAGCTCGCGGACCCGCTCCGGGCCCACGGGCAGCGCGCCGATCGCCTCCCCGGCGGTGCCGAGCACCGACGACGACGTCGTGCCGCCGGCCAGCAGCCCGGCCGCGGTGCCCTGGTCCAGCCGGAACACCAGCGTCGTCAGGCAGACCAGGGCGACCAGGGTCACCACCTGGATCACCGTGAACACGGCGTACCGCAGCGCCCGGCGGTTGAGGTGGGCGAAGAACGACGGCCCGGCCAGGTAGCCCAGCGTGAAGATGAACAGGGCGAAGGCGACGTTGCGCAGCTCGGGGCTGAGGGTGACGTTCAGCAGGCCGACGGCGAGCGCGACCAGCAGCGTGCCGGCCACCCCGCCGAGAGTGATCTTCCAGAAGCGCACCCGGCCCAGCGCGAAGCCGGCTGCCAGGCAGGTGAACAGCGCCAGCCCCGGGGTGCTGCGGAGCAGGTCGCCCAGCCAGTCGAGCACCGCGCACCCCCGCCCCATGAGTTCACCTCATATTAGGACAAAGGGTGTGCTCGGCTACGGCATCTCCACGGTCTCGGCTCGCATGATCTCCGCGAACGCGGCCGCCAGGTACGGCTCCAGCCGCCGACCCGAGACCGTCAGCAGGTAGGCCAGCAGCACCGGCGCGTGCCAGGCGAGCCTGCGCGGGTCGGGCCGGGGTGCCCCGTCCTCCTGCTGGTGCACGCCCAGCGCGCCGGTCAGCACGGTGACCAGGGTGTCCACGTCCAGGTCCGCGGTCCACGACAGGGTGTCGCGTACGCACTGCTCCAGCACGTCCTGGATGTCCTCGCCGGCCAGCCCGTCCGGGTGCAGGTCCTCCAGCAGCGCGCGGACCACGCTGCCCAGGACCAGGCCGACGTGCTCGGTGTCGGCGGCCGCGAGCCGGTCGGCCGCCTCGTTCAGCGCCTCGGCGTCGCGTGCCTGTGCCGCGTCCACCGCGTCCACCGCGGCCTCGGCGATCCCGCGTGCCACCGCCGGCAGGCGCCGCAGCTCCCCACTCAACATCCTCGGATACTCCCACGCCCCACCGACCGCCACGCCTGCCCACCCGCCCCGCGGCCGCGGGCCGCCCCTCGTGCCGCAACTCTTAAAGACTTGCGGCCTCGGAGGTGATCCGAGGCCGCAAGTCTTTAAGAGTTGCGCCAGGTGGGGTGGGGGCGGCGGTGAGGGCCGCCCCCGGGGTGGGTCAGCTGGGTTGGCCGGAGCGGAGTGAGATCGCCTTGAGGAAGATCTCGCCGATCTTGGCGGGGTCCTTCGCTGAGAAGACGCCGCCGCCGGTCAGCTTGGTGATCTTGTTCAGCGGGTCGGTGCTGACGTCGCCGATGGTGAGGATGACGACCTGGATCGGACGCGCCGGGTCGGCGATCTCCTTCAGCTTGGCCAGCAGCGCCTCGTGCGAGATGCCGTTGTTGTCGTCGTTGTCGCCGTCGGTCATCAGCACCACGGAGTTGACCCGGCCGGGATCCCAGTCCTTCTGCACGGTCTGGTACGCGGCGAGGATCGTGTCGTAGAGACCCGTGTCACCGGTCGGCTTGGGCCTGATGGCGGCCAGCGTCGACAGCATCTTGGTGCGGTTCGAGGCCAGCGGCCCGATCGGCATCAGCTGCTTGTAGTCCTTGCTGCCGTCGAGCTCGGTGGAGAAGGTCCACAGGCCGACCGCCCACGAGTCGTCGAACAGCCCCAGGCCGCGCCGTGCCGCCTCCAGGGTGACCTGGGCGCGGGTCGCGCCGCCCGCGGTGGCGACCTGCTGCAGCATCGAACCGGACACGTCGATGACGGCGAGCATGCGCGCCGGCAGCGTCACGGCCACCCAGGTGGACAGGATGCGCTCGACGGCGGCGGTGGTGGTCGCGGCGGTCGGCGAGGCGGCCGGCGCGGGGGCGCCCATGACCTCGGGCGCGCCGCGCGGGGTCGTCGCGCCGGTGCCGAAGCCGCCGTCCGGCCCGCGAAGGCCGATCTTGGCGAGCCGGTCGCGGAACGTGGGCGTCTGCAGCGCCTCCAGCATGCGGGCGGCCGTGGCCTGGCGCTCCGGCTCGATGCCGGGCATGACGGCGTACGGGTAGTCCAGCGCGATCGGCGCGGGCTCCAGGTAGAGCCCGGCCAGCGGCACCGGCGGCTTCGCCGCGTTGTAGGCGATGACGGCCTGCTCGGACAGCGGGGCCGCGCCCAGCCCGGAGGCGATCGCGGCGGGGTCGTTGGCGCGAGGGAAGCGCGCGAGGATGTCCTGGCGCAGCACGGAGCGGCCCGCGGCCAGGGTGCGCAGCGCGCCGGTCGTGGCGGCCTGCGCGTTCGGCGACGTGCTCGCCGCCGACGCCATGGCCAGCAGGCCGGACAGGCCGGCGGAGTCGCGTGTCGGCTCGACGATGCCGACGTGCAGCTTGGTGCCGGAGGTCATCTGCTGGAGCAGCGCCGGCCAGGTCAGCTTCGCCGACGGCCAGCCCAGGCCGGTGGCCGCGGGTTCGGGCATGGCCACCACGACCGGGCTGCGCGCGATCGAGGGCGCCTCCTGGACGGCGGTGTTGGGGGCGGCGGCGCTCACCCGGGCCAGCCAGGTCGCGGAGTCCGGGATCCAGACGTCGGGCACCTGCGTGCTGCCGCTGGGCTGGCCGACGCCGGTCAGCGAGAGCCCGCGCAGCGCGGCGACAGCGGCCGCCACGTCGGCGGGGTCGGCCGCGGTCACCTGTACGGCGATGCAGGCCCCGTCGATCTCGGCCTTCTGCGCGGAGAGCGCCGCGGCGGTCTCCTGCAGCGCCGGCGCGATCTCCGGCGGCGCGGCCACGGTCAGCGACGCCTCCCCGGAGCAGGCCGGCTCGGCGAGCTGGCGGTAGACGAGGAAGGCACCCGAGACGACCAGCGCGACCGCGAAGACCGCGGCGATGGCGCTGGTGACGGGGTGGAGACGACGTGTGTTGCGATGGCGGCCCGGCACAAGAAGCTATGTTTCGTCAACGTGAAGGCGTCTCGCCACATACGTTCGGACGAATGTTACCGGGAAGGAACTTCTTGAATCGACCTTCTGTACTGCCTGAACACCGCTAACCCGACGGAAAGATCACCCGTTACTCCTTCTGGCGGACCGGAATTCATCCCGTCCCGTCCCATTCCCCGGGACTTCTGGAGGTGCGGCGATGTGGACGTCCCGAATGCGAGGTTCGGCGCGGCGGCCCGCGGCGGACCCTCCGGGCGGAACCGGCGGAATCGCCCTGGATGACATATCTCACGCCGATACCGCCCCTCATCGGGCCCGATACGGTGCCGGCGGTGACCCGGAGACCGCGCTCGCCGAGTCCTACGACCGGCAGGTGCGCCGCGGTCGCCGGCGGCGCGAGCAGGCCGACTCGGAGCAGCCCGGGACCGACGCGTCCGAGTCGTGGGACGAGCCCGGCGGCCCGGTGGAGCCGCCGGCCGGGTGGGCGGGACAGCCCGAGCCCTGGGACGGAGACCGGAACGGCTCGTCCTGGGACCGCCGGGCGGGCGAGCAGGACGGGTCGCGGGGAGGCGTGGAGCTGACCCGGGCGCGGCTGCTCAGCTTCACGCCGTACCAGCCCAAGCGCGATCGGCTGTGCACCGACACCGCGTCGCTGCTGCGGCCGCTGGTCCGGGCGGGGATCATCGACACCTGGGCCACCGACCACAGCTACCCGTCCCACCGGGCGTGGAAGCTGCTGCCCTCGCGCCTGGCGATGCCCCGGCAACTGCCGCTGGACGGCTACGTCGAGCCCGACGGCGGCATCACCCTGCTGCCGCTGCCCGACAGCTACGACGAGCCGCCCCTGTGCATGCTCGACTGGGTCATCGACTGGACCGCCGCGGGCCGCCTCGACAGCCGCTGGTGGACGACCGCCGTGCACGTCACCGCGTCCGCCGGCCTGCCGCCCACGGGCACACTGCGCCCCTGACGGCAGGCCGCGCGGTCAGCCGGCGGCCGCGACCCAGGCGGGCAGCGGCTCGCAGGCCGCCCGCCAGGTCGCGGGCACCGCGTCGAGACCGGTGCGGGCGGCCACGATGCCGCCGACGACGGCGCACGTCGTGTCGATGTCGCCGCCCGCCGACGCGGTCGCCCACAGGGCCTCGGGCAGGTCGTCGAGGTGCCGGGCGGCACACCACACGGCGTACGGGACCGTGTCCGGCGCGGAGATGCGCAGCCCGCAGCCGACCTCACCGGCCACCCAGGTCGGATGCCGGTCGAACGGCAGCCGGGCCACCCGGCGCAGTCCCGAGGCGACCTCGCCGTCCGGGGTCCGGGCGAGCACGCCCTCGATCAGCTCGCTCCCGGCGATCCCCGAGACCGCCAGCGCCGCCGCCACGGCGACCGCGACCGCGCCCGCCACCGCCTCGGGGTGCGCGTGGGTGACCTCGGCCGAGGCACGGGCCTGCGCGACGACCAGGTCCAGGTCCGCGGAGAACCACGCGCCCAGCGGCGCGACCCGCATCGCCGCGCCGTTGCCCCACGAGCCCTGGCCGCCGAACTGCCGCCCGGTGACCTCGCGCCAGTGCTCGCCCTCGAACACCGCACGCAGCACCCCGTGCATGGACGGCCCGTAGTTGCGGTACGGGTCCGCGTCGTACGCGTTCGCGAACGCCGCCGCCAGCGCGTCCTGCTCCACCTCGCCGTGCTCGGTGAGCACGCGCATCAGGGACAGCGCCATCGCGGTGTCGTCGGTCCACGGCCAGGGGCCGGAGCGGGCCTGCCGCTCGTCCATCAGCCACTCGAATTTGTCTGCGGGCTGGAAGAACCAGGTCTCGCCGAAGGCGTCACCCAGGGCCAGCCCGCGCAGCGAGCACAGCGCCGCGGCACGGTTCGGGGTCATCATTCGATCATCGCCGGGCCCGCAATCGGATTCCGCCCGCCGAGGCCCCGATCGGCGCACGGCGGGCGGTGCGGCGGCGGAACAATCAGGGCGTGGGTCTGGGAGTACGCGAGCCGGCGCGGCTCGGGCAGGTGCGGCTGGGCGACGGCCGGCGGCTGGGCTGGGCGGAGTGGGGCCCTCCGGACGGTGCCCCGGTGCTGTTCTGCCCGGGTGCGGCCACGAGCCGGCGGCTCGGGTTCGGGGCCGAGGCGGTCGAGGCGTTCGGCGTACGGCTGATCTCGCTGGACCGGCCAGGACTGGGTGCGTCCGATCCCGCCCCAGGCCGCACGCTGTCCGATTGGGCCGCCGACGTCGCCGAGTTCACCGGTCTGGTGCGGCTGCGGCGGCCGGCCGCGGTCGGTTTCTCGCAGGGCGCGCCGTTCGCGCTGGCCTGCGCCGCCGCTGGGGCCGTCGCCGCGGTGGCGGTGGTGTCCGGGACCGACGAACTGGCCCGGCCGGAGGTGGCGGCGGCGCTGCCGGAGCAGGTGCGGTGGCTGGTCACCTCGGCCGCCGACGATCCCGACGAGGCCGAGGCGTACTTCGCACAGCTCGACGCCGAGCGGCTGCTGCTCATGGTTACCGCGATGAACGGACCGGACGACCGTGCGGTGTACGAGGATCCGGCGTTCGCGGCCCCGTTCCGCCGTGCGCTGGCGGAGGGCTTCGCGCAGGGGTCGGCCGGGTACGCGAGGGACACGCTGCTGTCGATGACGCCGTGGCCGTTCGACCCGGCCGCGATCACGGTCCCGGTCGAGTTCTGGTACGGCGGGCTGGACACCAGCCCCGTCCACTCGCCCGACTTCGGCGAGTCGCTGGCCGCCCGCATCCCGCACGCCCGCCGCCACCTGCTCGCGCACGCCGGGGGCGCGCTGCCGTGGACGCACGGGGAGCGCATCCTCGTCTCCCTGCTGCGCCTGTCCGGAGTCCTGCCCCCACCGGACTCCTGACCCGTTGCCGCCGACCGGCCCGGGGCGGGTCGGGTTCCGCGCGACCGGGGTGAGGGGTGATGCTGGTCGGGTGGACATGACCCTGAACGACGTCAGCCGCCCCGGCCGTCTGGCCGCCCCGGACGAGGGCATCAGCGCCGAGGAGCTGGCGCTGGCCGCCCGCAACCACGGCATGCCGCTGGAGGCGCTGCGCTACGACGTGACCCCGGCAGGTCTGCACTACCTGCTGATCCACTACGACATCCCGTACGCCGAGGAGGCGTCCTGGCAGGTCGCGGTCGGTGGGCTGGTCGATCGGCCGCTGACCCTGGACCTGGCGGCGCTGCGCGCGATGCCGTCCCGGACGGTACGGGTGACCATGGAGTGCGCCGGCAACGGCCGGGCCCGGCTGCTGCCCCGCCCGGTCAGCCAGCCGTGGCTGGTGGAGGCCGTCGGCACCGCGGAGTGGACCGGCGTGCCGCTGCGCGACGTGCTGGCGGCGGCGGGGATCGACCCGTTCGCGGTCGAGGTGGTGTTCACCGGGGCCGATCACGGGGTGGAGCGCGGGGTCGAGCAGGACTACCAGCGCAGCCTGCCGGTGGACGAGGCGCTCGGCGAGGACGTGCTGCTGGCGTACCAGATGAACGGCGCGCCGCTGCTGCCGCAGCACGGCTTCCCGGTGCGGCTGGTGGTCCCGGGCTGGTACGGCATGGCGCACGTGAAGTGGCTGCGCGAGATCACCCTGGTGGACCGGCCGTTCGAGGGTTTCCAGCAGGCGGTGGCGTACCGGGTGCGCCGCGACGCCGAGGACCCGGGCGTGCCGGTGACCCGGATCGCGCCCCGGGCGCTGCTGGCACCGCCCGGTTTCCCCGACTTCATGTCCCGCACCCGGGTGGTGCGCCCGGGGCCGGTGCTGGTGCAGGGGCGGGCCTGGTCCGGCCGCGCGCCGGTGTCCTCGGTGGAGGTCAGCGTTGACGGAGGGCAGACCTGGTCGGCGGCCGAGCTGGAACCGGAGACCGGGCACCGGTGGGCGTGGCGGCGCTTCACGTACGCGTGGGACGCGGTGCCGGGCTCGCACCTGCTGACCGCCCGCGCCGTCGACGCGCTGGGCGGGGAGCAGCCGATCGACCAGGCCTGGAACCGCGGCGGCTTCGCCAACAACGCCGTGCAGCAGGTGCCGGTCGCCTGCCTGGACTAGTTCCGGCTACTGCGCCGCAGGCCAGGCGTGGTCGAGAGTTAAGAAGGGCACCTTCTACATCGCGGAGCGATGTGAAGGTGCCCTTCCTAGCGCTCAGGGGTGGCGGGGCCACCAGGTGCGGGGGCCGACGTGGTGGACGAGGGCGGGGACCAGGAGGGTGCGGACGACGAAGGTGTCCAGCAGGACGCCGAGGCCGACGAGGATGCCGACCTGGACCATGAAGACGATCGGCATCAGGGACAGCACCGCGAACGTGGCGGCGAGCACGACGCCGGCGCTGGTGATCACGCCGCCGGTCACGGACAGGGCGCGGGTGACGCCCTGGGCGTGGCCGTGTTCGGCGACCTCCTCACGGGCCCTGGTCATCAGAAAGATGGTGTAGTCGACGCCGAGCGCGACCAGGAACAGGAAGCCGTGCAGCAGCACGGAGCGGTCGATCGCGGGGAAGCCGATCGCGTGGTAGACCAGCGCGGCCGCGCCGAGCGCCGCGCCGAAGGACAGCAGCACGCTGCCGAGCAGGAGCAGCGGCGCGACCAGCGAGCGCAGCAGCACGATCAGCACGCCCAGCACGACCGCCAGGATCAGCGGGATGAGCAGGCGCAGGTCGGCGTCCATGGTGGTGTTCTCGTCGAGTTCCTGCGCGGTCGCGCCGCCGACCAGGGCCGCCGGGTCGACGGTGTGCACGGCGTCGCGCAGCCGCAGCACCGTCTGCTCCGCCCGGTCGCTGGACGGCGCGTCGGCGAGCACGATGCGCAGCCGGGTCCAGCCGCCCGCCGGGGACGGCTCCGCCGCGCCGACCTCGGCGACGCCGGGCAGGGCGCGCAGCGTGCCGGTGACCTGCGTGGCCGTGGCGGTGTTGGTGTACACCTCGGTGGGATCGCCGGAGCCGGCGGGGAAGTGCTCGGCGAGGGCCTCGAAGCCGCGTACCGAGTCGGGTTTGGTCACGAACGACTCGGACTGGCGCAGGCCGGTGCCGAGGGTGGTGGCCGCGAGGCTGAGCGCGGCCAGGCCGAGCGCGGTGACGATCCAGATCGGGCGGGCGTGCCGGGACACGAACTCCGCCGTGCGCGCCCACAGGCCCGGTCCCCGGGCCGGCGCCGCGGTGTCGCGTACCGCGGGGATCAGCGGCCAGAACACCCGCCGCCCGCACATCACCAGCAGGGCGGGCAGCAGGGTGGTCATCGCCAGCAGCGCCGAGACGATGCCGAGCGCGGCGACCGGGCCCAGGCCGCGGGTGGAGTTCAGCCCGGCGGCGAGCAGCGTGAGCAGCGCCAGGATCACCGTGGCGGCCGACGCGATGATCGCGGGCAGGCTGTGCCGCAGGGCCAGGCGCATCGCGTGCCGGTGGTCGGCGTGCCGGGTCAGCTCCTCGCGGTAGCGGGAGATCAGCAGCAGCGCGTAGTCGGTGCCCGCACCGAAGACCAGCACGGTGAGGATGCCCGCGCTGGCCCCGTTGACGACCAGGCCGAGGTACTTCGCGCCGACGTAGACCAGGGCGCTCGCGAGCTGGCTGGCGACGCCGACGGCGACCAGCGGCACCAGCAGCAGCACCGGGCTGCGGTAGGTGAGCAGGAGCAGCAGCGCGACCACGCCGACGGTGACGCCGAGCAGCGTGGTGTCCAGCGAGTCGAACGCGGCGTCGAAGTCGGCCCCGGCGGCCGGTCCGCCGGTCATCCACGCGCCCAGGCCGGCGGGCAGCCCGTCGGCCAGCACCGCGCGGGCCTGGTCGAGCACCGGGCCGATCGCCTCCTCGGCGGCCTGCTCCGGGCTGAGCGGCACGGTGACCAGCAGCGCCGCGCCGTCCTGGGACGGGATCGGCGGGGACACCGGGCCCGCGGCGAGGGCGGCCAGCGCGGTGGCGTCGGCGGTGGCCGCGTCGCGGTCGGCGGTGGTGAGGCCGCCGTCGCGGGCGTACACGAGCAGCAACTGCTCCGGTTCGGCGGCCGGGAACTCGCGGGCGGCCAGTTCGAGCGCGCGGGTCGACTCGGCCGAGGCGGGCAGCCAGGAGCTGAGGTCGTTGGTCTCGACGTCGCCGACCTTGGCGAACATGGTGGCGGACACGGCGACGATCAGCCAGCCGACCAGCACGGACCAGGCGGTGCGGCGGCCGGCGGGGGCGGTGGCGATCCGCTGCCAGGCGGAGGACATGGGAGGCCTTCCTGTTCGGGTTCGAGAACCCGAACAGGTTCGCGGCCCACCCCCGTCGCGCACATCAACGCGGGCGCGTATCCGCGCCTACGTCACCCCGCGCCCTCACCGCGCCTACCCCCTTGCCGCAACTCTTAAAGAGTCGCGGCTTCGGACGGAGAGGATCGGCCCAAGTCTTTAAGAGTTGCGAAAGGAGGGGGCGGGTCAGGGGTGGGGGATGGGGAGGCCGGATTGGTAGGCGATGACGACGAGTTGGGCTCGGTCGCGGGCGTGGAGTTTGATGAGGGCGCGGCTGACGTGGGTGCGTACGGTGGCGGGGCTGACCACCAGGCCCGCGGCGATCTCGTCGTTGGACAGGCCGGTCGCCACCCAGCCCACGATCTCCCGCTCCCGCTCGGTGAGCAGGTGCAGCTCGGGGTGTACGCGCAGCGGCGGAGCCGCCCCCGGCGTCGCGCCGAACCGCTCGATCACCCGGCGGGTCACCGTCGGCGACAGCAGCGAGTCCCCGGCGGCCACCACCCGCACGGCGCGCAGCAGCTCGGCCGGCTCGGCGTCCTTGGTGAGGAAGCCCGACGCCCCGGCCCGCAGCGCCTCGAACACGTACTCGTCCAGCTCGAACGTGGTCAGCACGATCACGCGGGTGGGCCCGTCGAGGCGGCGCAGCACCTCCAGCCCGTCCATCCGCGGCATACGGATGTCGAGCAGCAGCACGTCCGGCCGCTGCTCGGCGACGAGGTCGAGCGCGCCGAGCCCGTCCTCGGCCTCGCCGACGAGTTCGAGGTCGGGTTCGCAGCTGAGCAGGGTGCGCATGGCCAGCCGCAGCAGTGCCTGGTCGTCGGCGAGCGCGACCCGGATCATGCGACCCCGCCCGGCACGGGCAGCGGGTTGCCGGCCGTGCTCGGCTCGGCGGCGCTGTCCGGGTGCGGGTTCACGGCCCCGCGCTGCGGTCCGGGGACCCGGGGTGCCGGGTCGGGGGCGTCGCCGTACGGGAGCACGGCGCGCACCTCGAAGCCGCCGCCGGGCAGCGGGCCCGCGTCGAGCGCGCCGTGCAGGGCGCGGGCGCGTTCGCGCATGCTGTCCAGGCCGGAGCCGCCGGGCAGCGGGGTTCCGCCACGGCCGTCGTCGGTGACGGTCAGTGCCACCTCGTGCGGGCCGTAGGTCACCTCGACGGTGGCCCGCCGGGCGGCGGCGTGGCGCAGCACGTTGGTCAGGGCCTCCTGCGCGATGCGGTATCCGGCCAGGTCGACCGCGTGCCGCAGCGGCCGGGCGGTCCCGTGCACGGTGAGCCGGACCGTGAGCCGGTCGGAGGTGGTCGCCGCGGCGAGTTCGGGCAGCAGGCCCAGCCCGGCCGCGGGGCGCTCGGGGGCGGGGCAGACGCCGGTGAATGCGGACAGGGTGACCCGCAGTTCGTCCAGGGCGGCGGTGCCGGCCTGCCGGATCGCCCGCAGCGACTCCTCGACCTGCGGCGCGGTGTCCGGGCTCCGGCTGAGCACGTGCAGGGCCGCGCCGGCGTTCATGCTGATCACGGCGAGGCTGTGGCCGACCACGTCGTGCACCTCCTGGGCCATGCGCAGGCGCTCCTCGTACGCGTGCCGCCGTCGCTCCTCGATCGCCGACTGCTCCAGCGAGTGTCGCCGCACGCGCACCGCGATGCCCGCGATCAGCGGGGTGGCCAGCCAGAAGGTGGTGGTGGCCAGGTTGAACAGCACCCCGTCGGGTTCCTTCTCGACCCACGCGCTCAGCCAGACGTAGAGCACGACGAGCACGGACGTCACGGTGACGGACCAGCCCGTGCCGCGCCAGGCGGCCAGCGAGTACACGGTGATCATGACGTACAGGAACAGCGGTCCGTACGGGTAGCCGGCGCCGATGAACACGGTGACCACGGCGAAGGTGACGGTGCAGGCGAGCACCGCCCAGCGGCGGCGCACCACCAGGGCCAGGGCGCCGAGGGCGAGCAGCGCCAGCGCGGTGGTGTCCAGCCGGAGCCGGTCGGGCTGCTCGCTCTGCGTGGGGAACGAGCAGCCGATCACCAGGACGCCGACGACCAGTGCGAACAGGGTGTCGGCGAGCTGGGGGCGGGCGGCCAGGCGTTGGAGCAGGTGCACAGGTGCGAGGTTACGGAGTCGGCGGGTCCGGCCGCATCCGCGCGGGGGCGTACGTCGAGCTGCGTACGCAGCGGATCACACCGGTGGTCGGGGCAAATGGGTTGTTTTGCCGATAACCGGCGGTGACTGACCGGAGACTGTTCATGGATACGCCGATGGGAGGGGTTGTCTGTGGGCACGTGTGAGGTCTGCAAGAACGACTACTGGCTGTCGTTCGAGGTGCACACCGCGGGTGGCGCGGTGCACGTCTTCGACTCGTTCGAGTGCGCGGCGCACATGCTGGCGCCGGTGTGCGAGCACTGCGCCTGCAAGATCATCGGGCACGGGGTCGAGGTGTCAGGGCATTTCTACTGCTGTGCGCACTGCGCCCGGTCGGCCGACGCGCGGGAGGGTTTCAAGATCCGCGACGCCGTCGGTGTGCATCCGGGCTGAGACCTCCGGGTGCTCGAAGGCTCCGTTTCTGCCGAAGACCGGCGCGAACGGAGCTTTTCCCTATAAAAAGGGTATGAGTCGGGCGGACAGTACCGCCGGGTGGCGGATGTTTCGCTGCGCCGGGTGCCGGATCGTGGATGTCACGGAAGCACCGGCGCTCGTCGCTCCGCCATGCGGGCAGGCAGGCCAGGGCCTCCGCACCGACCACGACACGAGCCGGCAGCTGGGAGATGAGCATGTACGTCACCGCGGACCACGCACTGTGCCTGATCGACCAGGCCGTGGCCACCGGCGGCGCGACCGCCCACGACGCCGGCTCGCTGCGCTCGGCGATCCGGGAGGCGTTCGCCAGCAACGCCCCCGTCGAGCACATCGCCACCCGTGCCCGCACCTCCATCCATGACGTGCTCACCGTCGTCAACGAGATGTACGCCGGACGCGCGGACCACTGACGTTCCTCGCACCCATCCCAACCCCACCCCGAACACGGCGGCCCACCCGCCACGTTCGGCCCCATGGCGCCGCCTGGGACATGCCTGACGACTAGGCTTGTCCCATGGCGGCGCCTGTGTTCGTGGGCCGCGATGCCGAGGTCGAACTCCTGCGAGGGCTGGCCCGATCGGCGGCCGCCGGAACCGGCTCCGCGATCCTCGTCGAGGGCGAACCCGGCATCGGCAAGACCAGCCTGCTGGACGCGGCCGCGGCCGAGTGCGGGCGGCTCGGCATGCGGGTGCAGCGGGGCGCGGCCGAGGACCTCGAACAGCGGCTGCCCTTCTCCGCCATCGGCGCGTGCCTCGGGCTGCTGACCGTCACCGACGATCCGGCCCAGGCCCGGGTGGCGCGGCTGCTGCGCGGCGAGGGCGTGCTGGCGCTGAGCGCGGCCGCGGCCAACCACCAGCTCGCGGTCACCGAGGCGATCCTCGACCTGGTCGACGCCTGGTGCGCGGCCGGCCCCGTCGCGGTCATCGTCGACGACGTGCAGTGGGCCGACCCGGCCAGCCTGGTGGTGCTGCACCGCCTCGGCCGCGGCATCGACGAGTACCCGCTGCTGGTCGTGGTCGCCACCCGGGCCACCGGCCGCGCGGAGGCCGCCGGGCTGCTGCGCAGCCTGCAGTCGCGCGGCGCCGACCTGGTCGAACTGGCCGCGCTGCCCGAGAACGCGGTCACCGCGCTGGTCACCGACCGGCTCGGCGCGCCGCCGGGTCCGCGGCTGGCCCGGCTGGTGGCGGGTGCGGGCGGCCACCCGTTCTACGTCACGGAACTGCTGGCCGCGCTGACGCGCGAGGACCGGATCCGGGTGGTGCGCGGCACCGCGGAACTGACGCCGCACGCCGCCGACGCGGGTATGCCGCGCTCGCTGCTCGACATGATCATGCGCAGGCTGTCCTTCCTGCCCCGCAAGGAGCGCGAGACGCTGCAGCAGGCGGCCGTGCTGGGCCGCGCCATCGACGTCGGAGAACTGGCGGCGGTGCTGGAGATGCCGCCGATGGCGCTGTCGGAGGTCATGTTCGCGGCGCTGGACGCCGGCGTGGTCGTCGACGCCGGGCCGTACCTGGAGTTCCGCCACGCGCTGATCCGCCAGGCGCTGTGCGAGGGCGTGCCCGCGCAGATGCGCACGGCGCTGCACCTGCGCGCCGGGCAGGTGCTCACCGCGTCCGGGGCCCCGGTGGAGCGGGTGGCCGAACACCTGGTCGCGGGCACCGCCCTCGACGCGGCGACGCTGGACTGGCTGGTCGCCTCCGCCGACGAGCTGATGGCCCGCGCCCCCGCCACGGCCGTACGGCTGCTGCGCCGGGCGCTGGCCGCGGTGTCCGAGGACCGGGCCGGGGAGCTGCGTTTCCACCTGGTGCGGGCGCTGATCTGGGAGAGCAGCCTGGGCGAGGCCGAGCAGACGGCCCGGGAGGCGATCCGGCTCGACCCCGACCCGCACCGGCGCAGCACGCTGTACTGGCTGCTCATGGACGCGCTGTTCCGGCAGGGCCGGCAGGCCGAGGCGGTACGGGTCGCGACGGCGGCGCTGGCGGCCGACGACCTGCCCGCAGCCGACGTCGGGCGCTTGCATGGTTTCTGCGCGAAGTGCCGGTTCTTCCTGCGCGAACATCCGGCGGCCGCGTCCGCCGCGGCGCTCGCGATCACGCACGGCGAGCAGGCCGGCGACGGGTACGCGGTGGGGCTGGGGCGGCTCGTGCAGGGTGTGCTGCGTTTCGTCGAGGGCGACATCGGGCAGGGGCTGGCACTGAGCGAGCAGGCCATCGCCGACCTCGGCCGGGGCGTGCTGCCGGACATGCCCGCGGGCCAGTGCGTGCTGCGCGGCTACTGCCTGCTGCAACTGGACCGGTTGGACGAGGCCGAGCAGGAGCTGGCCGACGCGCTGGCGAGCAACCAGCGTTACGGCGGGCCGTACCTGACGCTGGTCCACGCGCTGCGGGCGCAGCTGCGCTTCCTCACCGGGGCCTGGGACGACGCGCTCGCCGAGATCGAAGCCGGGCTGGAGTATCCGGACCCGCTGGGCGACAAGCCGTGGCTGCGCGGCCTGCGCCGGCTCATCGCGATCCACCGCGGCGAACCGGTGCCGGAGGCGACGATCGTGGCGCAGGGCCAGGGCGGCGCGGCCGAGGCGCAGTACGTCTACCTGGACACCTGGGCGCGGGTGCTGCAGGAGGAGCCCGCGCGGGCGTTGCACTGCCTCGACCTGTTCTACCCGTTCTGGGAGCACGCCTCCGCGCGGGATCACCTGCCGCACCGGGTGATGTACCACATCTGCCCCGACCTGGCCCGGCTGGCGGCCGCGGCGGGCGACCGGGACCGGGCCGCCGCGCTCGTCGCCAAGACCGAGGAGTTGGCCGCCGCGCAGCCCGCGGTGAGCCTGACCGCGACCGCCCAGCTGTGCCGAGGGCTGGCCGAGGATGACCCGGAGCTGCTGATGGCCGCCGCGGAGTCCTATACCGCCTGCGGCTGGCGGCTGTACGAGGCGCAGGCCCGCGAGGACGCCGCCGTGGCGTACGCGGCGCGCGGCGAGTCCGAACCGGCGCGTGCCGCGCTGACCCGGGCGCTGGACCTCTACGCCGCGATGGACGCCAGACGCGACATCTTCCGGGCCGACGCGCGGCTGCGCCGGCTCGGGGTGCGCCGCGGCCGGGCCGGTTCCCGCAAGCGCCCCAAACACGGCTGGGAGGCGCTCACCGAGACCGAGCACCGGGTCGCGCTGCTGGTCGCCTCGGGTCTGTCCAACCCCGACATCGCCGCGCAGCTGTTCCTGTCCCGGCGCACCGTCCAGTCGCACGTGTCGAGCATCCTCGCCAAACTCGGCATCCACTCCCGCGTCGAACTCGCCGTCACCGCCCACCAGCGCACCGGCTCCACCTGACGCCCGAGCGGCGCGGGTCAGGACCAGCGGAGGTGCAGGGGCAGGACGCGGGCGCCGGTCATCAAACGCGGGTCGTAGAGTTCGACGCCGTCGGCGACGGCCAGGTCGGCGCAGCGGCGCAGCAGGGTCTGCACGGCGATGCGGCCCTCCAGCCGGGCCAGCGGCGCGCCGATGCAGAAGTGGATGCCGTGGCCGAAGCTCAGGTGCGGGTTCGGCGTACGCGCGATGTCGAAGGTGTCCGGCTCGACGAACTGGGCGGCGTCCCGGTTGGCCGAGGCCACCCACAGGATCAGCACCTTGCCCGCGGGCACCTGCCGCTCGCCGACCATGGCGGGGGCGGTGGTGAGCCGGGCCAGCCGGGGGAACGGCGAGCGGTAGCGCAGCACCTCCTCCAGCGCGGCCGGGACGCGCTCGGGGTCCGCACGCAGCGCGGCGGCGGCCCCGGGGTTCGCGTCCAGGCAGAGCACCGTGTTCGTGAGCAGCGTCGTCGTGGTGATGTGCCCGGCGATGAGCAGCACGCCGAGGAAGCCGACGATCTCCTCGTCGGTGAGGTGCTCGCCGTCGACCTCGGCCTCGATCAGGGCGTTGGTGAGGTCGTCGGCCGGGTTCGCGCGCCGCTGCCGGATGTGCGCCAGCAGGTAGTCGATCATGCCGCGCAGCCGCTTGCCGGCCTGCTGCATCATCTGCTCGTCCGGGATGACGGTGTCCGGCACCTGCGCGCTGAGCAGCTCGTCGGCCCAGCGCCGGAAGACGTCGCGGTCGCTTGCGGGCACCCCGATCAGCTCGGCGATCACCGTCACCGGCAGCGGGTACGCCAGCGCCTGCACCAGATCGACGCGCTCCCGTCCGGCCACCTGGTCGAGCAGCTCGTCGGTGATCGTCTCGATGCGCGGGGCGAGCCCGGCGACCACCCGCGGGGTGAACGCCTTGCTCACGATGCGGCGCATCTTGGTGTGCTGGGGCGGGTCCATGCGCACGAAGTTGCCGCGGCTGAACAGCTCGATCTCCTCCTGCGGCGGGACCAGCCCGGTCAGGTCGGAGGAGAAGACCGCCGGATCGGAGAGCACCTTCTCGATGTCGGCGTACCGGAAGACCTGGTAGGCGCCGTAGTGCTCGTCCCAGCTGACCGGGTCGCGCTCGCGCATCCGGGCGAACCAGCCCAGCACCTCGTCCAGCCGTCCGGGCACCTCGGCGAAGCTCGTGCTCTTGTCGACAGTCACCACAGCCATCACTCCCCGTCGATAACTTTGTCATCTTACCGGTGTATCACAGGCATTTTGCCTGATATGCGGAAGTGATCATGTTTTCCGGTGCGCGCGGAGCGGTGCGCCAGTCGCCCCGCACCGTCGCATTCATGACGCGGGGCGCTGCACTTACCATTTGTCATGTTCGATGGATCGAAGGCCGCTGTCAGGGGAGCTTTCCGCGCCGACGAGACGATCGAGATCGGAATGATCGTGAGTCGTAAATGGAAGATCTGATGACAAACACTGTCCGTGTGGCTATTCCTCACCCCTTGTTATATCGGCGGAGTTCATCGTACGATCGGCCGTCTGATGCGGGGGGATCCGCTTACATCGCAACGACTTCTGGCAGGTGAAGGACTCAGCGAGGCTCGTCGGGGACGAGGGGGGCGCATGATTCCGTACAGCCGAAGAGGACGGTCGGTCGCCGCCGCGGCCCTGCTGGCCGCTGCCTCTCTGGTGGCGTTCACCGGGTGCGCGGCCGAGGTGCCGATGCCCGAGACGCCGCCGACCCAGGCCGCGGTGCGCTCGTCGCCCGGCCCGAAGCTCAGCGACGACCAGCAGCGCACGGTGGACACCGCCTGGACGGCGTTCCAGAAGCTGAACGGCATCTACCTCGCCGCCGGTCAGACCGGCAAGTACGACTGGAACAAGGACATCACGCGCCGCCCGCTCTACCGGTACGCGGGCGGCCGCTACATGGCCCTGCTGGAGCGGGACCTCGGGCTGCTCGCCGAGCAGGGGCTGATCCGCACCGGAAAACCCACGGTCACGCTGCGCCGGGTCGTCTCGGTCAGCTCGACCTCGATCGTCGTGGAGGCCTGCGTGGACGACGCCGGCACGGACACCGTCAACAAGAAGACCCGCAAATCCGTCGCGGCTCCCGGGCAGAACAAGCGCTACCCGGTGACGCTGCGCGCCGGGCTCTACCCGGACAGCCTCTGGCGCTGGGTGGACTCGCACACCGACCGGGCGGCGTCGTGCTGACCCGGACCCGCGTGCTGGCCGCGCTCGCCATGACCGCCGTGACGCTGGCGCTCACCCTGGTCGTGACGCAGAGCCCCGCCCACGCCGACTACATCTACTGCCCGCCCAACAACGGCCCCTGCGTCCTCATCGTCACCGGTGGCGGCGGGGGAGGCGGGGGTGGCGGCGGGGGAGGCGGCGGTGGCGGCAACGGCATCGACTGCGAGCACGAGGACCTCGGCCTCATTCCCTGCCACGACGTGAGCATGGGCTGGTTCAACCACACCGACAGCTGTTACTACAAGCGCATGGAGCTGGCCGTCGACGACCCGCTCTGGGGCGGCAACGACCCGGCCGAGGGCTTCATGTACGCCGTCTGGTGCTACGGCGGCCTCTCCGCGGGCTGGCAGCAGGGCAGCGATGAGTACCTGACCGAACCGCCGCCGGGTTATGGCGCGATGCCCTCGCCGATGGCGCTGGCCGTGCAGGCGATCAAGGAGATGGGACTCACCGGGCCCGACATCGGGCTGGCACCCGACCCCGCCGGCGTGGGCCTGGTCGGCCTGCCGGTGTGGATGTGGACCCGGGTGAACTCGACCACCTGGGGCACGGTCACCGAGGATGCGGAGGTTCCCGGACTGAGGGTCGTCGCCACCGCGACGGCCATGAAGATCGACTGGAGCATGGGCGACGGAAGCGTCGTCGAGTGCGACTCGCCCGGCACGCCGTACGACCCCGCCGAAGGCAACAAGCCGTCACCGGACTGCGGGCACCGGTACACCCGGCCTTCCCGTGGCGAGGAGGACGGAAAGTACGCCGTCCGCGGCACCACCACCTGGCACGTGGAGTGGCACGTCGACGGCGGCGGCGAGAGCGGCGTCATCGACCTCGAGCGGTACACCGACACCGCGGTCCGGATCGACGAGATGCAGGTAGTGAACAAGTGAGCCGGCGTCCGGCCGGCGGGAACGTCGAGAAACGAGGCAAGGCGGCATGAGCGTCAACACCAGTGCGCCCGCGCGGGCGCTGCCCGCAGCGCCGATCCCGGTGCCCCGCACCGCTCCCCGGCGCAGGTCGGTCGCCCAGGGCGCGCTCGCCGTGCTGCTCATCATCGTCGGCGCGCTGACGGCGGCGTACGTCGCGCAGCGCATCGGCAGCACGCAGGACTACCTGGCGATGGCCCGGCCGGTCGGCAAGGGCGCGCTGATCGCCCGCGAGGACCTGGTGGTGGTGCGGGTCAACCAGGCGGTGGGCCTGCGCCCGATCCTCGCCGCGAACGCCGCGCGGGTGATCGGCAAACGCGCCGTGATGGCGCTGGTCCCGGGCACGCTGCTGACGCTGGACCAGGTCACCGAGACACCGGTCCCGGCTCCCGGCCACCAGCTGATCGGCATCGCCCTCGGCGAGGACAAGATGCCGTCGGCCTCCCGGCTGTCGGTGGGCGCGCAGGTGCTGCTCGTCGTGGTGCCCGAGCGCGGCGGCGGGTCGAACGACGGCCCGGACCTGGTCCCGCCGCGCACCGTCACCGCCACCATCGTGCAGCTGGCCGCGGGCGCCAGGTCCGGCCAGTGGGTGATCAACGTGGAGGTGGCCACGGTGGACGCGCCGTCGGTGGCCGCCCTCGCCGCCGGCGACCGCATCGTGCTCGTCCTCGACGGATCGTGAGCCGCCGCCGATGACTCTGATCGCGATCGTCTCCGCCAAGGGCTCGCCCGGTGTCTCCACGGCCGCGTTGGCGTTCACGCTGACCTGGCCGTCGCCGGTGCTGCTGGCCGAATGCGACCCGGCCGGCGGTGACCTGCTGGCCGGTTACCTGGCCCGCTACGAGCTGCCCGCCGGCCGGGGGATGCTGCCGTTGGCGTCGGCGGCCCTGCGCGGCACGGCGGAGCAGGAACTCGCCGGCAACCTCATCGACCTGGACGCGCCCCGCCAGCAGCGGATGGCGCTGCCCGGGCTGACCGAGCCCGGTCAGAGCGCGACCCTGAACCTCGCCTGGACGAGCCTCGGCGAGTTCTTCTCCCGGATGACGGCGCAGATGGTGATCGCCGACTGCGGGCGGCTGTCGTCGGCACACCCGCCGTGGGCGCTGCTGGCGCGGGCCGACCTGGTGCTGCTGGCCCTGCGGCCGCACTCGCTGCGCACGGTGTCGCCCGCGGTCTCCGCGGTCAGCGCGATGCGCCGCCAGTTGCCCGCCGGCTTCGTGGAGAACAGCCTCGGCCTGCTCCTGATCGGGGGCGGGATCGCGGGGCGGGAGGTCTCCCGGCACCTGGGCGTGCCGGTGGTGGCGAGCCTGCCGTGGGACGCCGCGACCGCGGGGGCGCTGTGCGGCGACGGCCGGGGCCGCCGCCGGGCCGCGCTGATGCGCAAGTCGGCCGCGGCGTACGAGAACGTCACCGGTCTGATCGCGAACCGCCGGATGGACAGCGCCCTGTCGCGCCGCGACACCGAGCCGCTGCCGGTGACGCCGTGACGGCCCCGCGGTTCATCCCGATCCCGCCGGAACCCGCGGCGGTGCCCCGGGTCAACGGCCACGCACGGGTGGGCTACCAGCCCCAGCCGCCCGGCGCGCACGCCGCGCCCGCGACGCCGGTGGACTACGCGGTGGTCCGCCAACTGCAGGGCCGGGTCACCGAGACGCTGACCCGGCTGCTGGCCGACTCCGCCAACGTCACCGCGGCGTATCGGCGGGAGACGGCGTCGCGCATCGGCCGCGAGATCATCGCCGACTACGTGGTCGCGATGGCGCACGCGGGCACCCCGGTCAGCCCCGCGTACGAGCAGGCGCTGCTCGACGCGGTGGTGGCCGGCATGTTCGGGGCGGGCCGGCTGCAGCGGCTGCTGGACGATCCGAAGATCACCAACGTGCACATCATCGGCTGCGACCAGGTGCTGCTGCACCACGCCGACGGCAGCCGCAGCCGGGGCGAGCCGGTCGCCGACACCGACGACGAGCTGATCGGCATGCTGCAGGTGCTGGCGATGCGGGTGGCGGCCACCGAGCGCCAGCTGTCGGAGTCCAATCCCGAGCTGGACATGCAGCTGCCCGACGGCTCCCGGATGACGGTGCTGTACAAGGTGTCGCCGCGGCCGGTCGTGTACATCCGCAAGCACAGTCTGTTCACGGCGACGCTGGAGGAGCTGCGCGACCGCTGGGGCATGATCGACCTGCTGCTGTACCGCTTCCTGATCAAGGCGCTGGAGTCCGGCGCGAACATCATGATCGCGGGGCTGGCCGCGTCCGGCAAGACCACGCTGCTGCGCGCGCTGGGGCGCACGATCCCGGCCGGCGAGCCGTACATCACCCTGGAGGAGTCCCGCGAGCTGGGGCTGCACGAGTCCGTGCACCCGTCGGACGAGAACTGGGTGATCAGCCTCGAAGCCCTGCAGGGCCACGGGGAGTACGACAACAACGGCAAGCGCCGCGGCGAGAAGACCCTGCACGACATGATGCCGATCACCCAGCGGCTCGGCGTGCGTCGGGTGATCGTCGGTGAGACACGCGGCCGCGAGATCGTGCCGATGCTGCGCGCGATGACGGTCAGCCGGGGTGCGATGTGCACCATCCACGCCCGCCAGGCCCGCGAGGTGATGGACTCGATCGTGCAGCTGGCCTGCTCGTACGGCAACGACATCGGCGCGGACCAGGCGCTGCGCATGGCGGCCCAGGGTATCGACCTGATCGTGTACACGGCGGTCGTCGACGAGCGCGCCATCGGCGGCGGGGAGCACCGGTTCGTCTCCCACGTCATCGAGGTCGGCGGCATGCGCGAGGACCGCGTGGTCACCACGACGGTGTTCGGGCCGGGTCCGGACGGCCGGGCCGTGCCCCGTCACCTGCCGGAGCGCATCCGCGACGACCTGATGGACGTCGGCTACGACCCGCGCGAGCTGGTGCCCTACATCGAGGCCGGGCCGCACAACCGGGGCGCCTGGACCAGGGAGCTGCACGTCAAGCGGGTGCGCCAATGATCCAGATCCTCGCGGCGCTGTCCGTGCTCACGGCGGGCTCCGGTGTCGTGCTGGCGGTGCTGTTCATCGTCGGCACGCGCCGCCCGGCGGGCCCGGCCTCGCCGACCCGGCTGTGGCTGCGCCGGTTCTGGCGCGGGCCGGGGCGCACCGCCGCCCAGCGCCATACCCGCCAGGGGGTGCTGGTCTTCGCGGTGTGCGCGGGTGCGGTGGCCTGGCTGGTCACGGGGTGGCCGGTCGGTGGGATCATCGTCGCGCTGGCGGTGCCCGGGGTGCCGTGGCTGTTCTCCGCGGCCACCGCCGAGAAGAAGGCGCTGGCCCGGCTGGCGGCGCTGGAGGCGTGGACTCGGCGGGTCAGCGACTACGTGCGCAACGGCATCGGGTTGCAGGCCGCCATCGTCGCCACGGCCCGCACCGCGCCGCCGCTGCTGGCGACCGAGATCCGTACGCTGGCCGCGCGCCTGCAGGCGGGCACCGGCCTGCCGGGGGCGCTGCGCGCGTTCGCCGACGAACTCGACGACCCCAGCTGCGACGAGGTGGTCGCGCCGCTCATCCTGCAGTCGGCCGACGGCGGCGAGGGACTGCACCTGGCCCTGCTGGACATCGCCAACGGATTGTCGGAGGAGATCGTCGCGCGGGCCACCGTGGACAGCGAACGCTCCTCGGCCCGCTTCACCGTGCGCTTCCTGACCGGGGTGACCGTGGTGCTGGTGCTGTTCGGCGCGCTGAACCCCGGCTACGCCGCGCCCTACCGCACTCCGCTGGGCCAGCTGATCCTCGCCGCGCTGGCCGGCCTGTACGTGGCGCTGATGATGTGGATCCGCGGGCTGTCGCTGCCGGAGCGGCTGCCGCGGCTGCTGCGCTCGGAGACCGCCGCCGCACCGGTGGAGGTGGCGCCGTGATCAACGGCAACCTGTGGCTGGCGTTGGGCATCGCGGGTGGCGCGGTCGCCGGGTTCGGGGTGTATCTGCTGGTCATGCAGTTCGTGCCGGCCACGCCCGCGCTCGGCCCGGCGCTGCGGCGGCTGCACCCGGGGGCGGATCCGAGTTTCGCCGCCCCGGAGCACGCTCCGGCCGTGGACGGCGACTGGTTGTCGAGGCTGCGGCTGCCCATGGCCGACCTGGCGATCCTGGACCGCACCCCGGAGCGGCACGTGTCCGGCGTCGCGCTGTCGGCGCTGCTCGGGCTGGTGCTGCCGGTGCTGGTGACGGTGGTGCTGGTCGCGACGGGGCGTTCGGTGCCGTTCGCGGTGCCGGTGGCGCTGACCATGGTGCTGGCGCTGGGCATGGGCGCGCTCGCGCACTACGACATGCTCAACAAGGCCAAGTCGGCGCGCGCGGAGTTCGTCCGGGCGCTGTGCACGTACGCGACGCTGACCGCGCACCAGGTGCGTTCGGGCCACGGCGCGGTGGAGGCGATGGAGCGCTCGGCGCGCATCTGCGACGGCTGGCCGTACGTGCGGCTGCGGACCGCGCTGCTCAGCGCGCAGTTGCAGATGAGAGCGCCGTGGGACGAGCTGAAGGGCCTCGCGACGACCATCGGCGTGGTCGAGCTGACCAGCTTCGCCGACATCATGCGCAGCGCCGGCAACGACGGCGCCCAGGTGTACCAGACGCTGCGCGCCCAGGCGGCGTCCCTGCGCGACCAGATCCGGGTCCGGGCCCTGGAGGTGGCCAAGACGCGCACCTCCAAGCTGGACATCCCATCCACGATGATGATCATGATCTTGCTGGTCCTGGTCGGCTATCCGCTGATGGTGAGCCTGTTCAACCAACGATGAGGAGTAGAGGCGATATGTTCAACACGTTCTGCGCCGCGGTCGAGGTCCGCCTGCGCACCCTGCTGTCCCCGGCCGTCCGGGACCGCGGCGAAGGTCCCGTGCCGCACATCGTGATGGTCACCATCATGGCGCTCGCCGCGGCCGCCATCGCCTTCGCGGTGTGGGAGATCGCGCAGGGGTGGATCGAGCAGGTCCCCGTCGACGCGCCAGACGCGCCGGCCGGTCCGTGACCTCGCGCCCGCTCCGTGACCGGCTCCGTGGGTGGAGCCGGTCACGGGCGTGCCCGGACCGCGGCGGGGCCGCCGTCGAGTTCGCGATCATCGCCGCGCCGCTGCTGTTGGTGTCGCTGATGGTGGTGCAGACGGGGCTCTACTTCTATGCCCGCTCCGTCGCGCTCGCGGCGGCGACCCAGGGCGCGTACGCGGGCCGCCAGCAGGGCGGCACCGACGCCTCGGCCAAGGCCAACGCGGAGGACTTCCTGCGCCGGATCGGGATCGGCCTGCAGGGCGCGGAGGTCACCGCGACCCGCAACGTCACGAACACCGAGGTGACCGTGGTCGTCACCGGGCGGGCGGTCAGCCTGCTGCCGTTCCTGAACCCGTTCGACGTCACGCAGCAGGCGCACGGGCCGGTGGAGAGGTGGGTGCCGTGAGCACGCCTGCCCGCCGCGGAGACCGCGGCTCGGCCGCCATCGAACTGGCCATCCTGGTGCCCTCGGTGCTGCTGTTCTTCGCCGCGGTGATCGTCGGCGGCCGGTACAGCCTGGCCCGGCAGGCCGGGGAGGCCGCCGCGTACGACGCCGCGCGCACCGCCAGCCTGGCCCGCACCGAGGGCGACGCCCGCAGCCAGGCGGAGACCGCCGCGCGCAACTCCTATCTGGCCGCGGGCCTCACCTGCGACCCGCTCGACGCGGAGCTGGTCGACCCCAGCGGGTTCCAGCAGCCGGTGGGCGTGGCCGCCACGGTCACCGTGCGGGTCGTCTGCGAGCTGCAGTTCGCCGACATCGCGATGCCGGGTGTGCCGGGCAGCTTCGTCATCGAGTCCTCCTTCACCAGCCCGCTCGACACGTACCGGAGCCGCACATGAGGTGGCGTGACGACCGGGGCAAGGCGACGGTCTTCGTGGTGATCATGGCGCAAGCCTGGGTCTTCGTGTTCGGCCTCGTCGTCGTCGGCGGCGGGCGGCTGCGGGCCTACCAGCGGGCCGACAACATCGCCGCCGAGGCCGCCCGCAGCGCCGGGCAGGCCATCAACCCGGCCCTCGCGATCCAGGGCGGCGACAAGATCATCGACTTGACGCTGGCCACCAACGCCGCGCAGGCCTACCTGAACACCGTCGGCGCGACCGGCACGGTCACCATCGCGCCCGACAACACGACGGTCACCGTCAGCGCCACGATCACCTACGAGAACCCCACCGGCCTGGCCTTCCTCGGCGGGGCGACGTGGCGCGCCACCGGCGAGGCCACCGCGACACTCCTCATCGGATAGACCTGCTCGGCCGGCCGAGCAGCCACACACGAAAGGGCGCGATCATGGCACCAGTCCGGCGCAACCGCCCCCACTGGACCCTGCGCCTGCTCGCCGGGTTGGCTTCGCTGACCGGGATCGTGGCGATCGTCGCGGGCGTGCCCGTGGCGCTGATGGAGCTCGCGGGCAACCCGCTGCCCCGGCAGATGCCCACGCTGGACGAGATCACCACCGCGCTGACCTCGCCCGACAACGGCGACCTGTTCCTGAACACGCTCGCGGTGGCCGGCTGGATCGCCTGGGCCACCTTCACGCTCAGCATCCTGGTGGAGATCGGGGCCCGGATCAGCGGCCGCCGCGCCGCCCGGCTGCCCGGCCTCGGCCTGCAGCAGCGGGTCGCGGCCGTGCTCGTGGGTGCGCTCATCGCGGTGTTCGCCGGGGCGAGCGTGGCGACCGCCGCGCTGCCGTCCCTGCCCGCGCCGAGCGCCGCCCGGCTCGTGGCGACCGCTCCGTCCGCGCCGTACGCCGGTGTGGTGGCCGCACCCCGGGTCGCGCCCGCCCTGGCGTACGCCGCGCCCTCGGTCGCGCCCGTGCAGGCCTACGCGGCTTCCGCGCCCATGCAGGCCCATGCGGCTCCCACGCCCGTGCAGGCCGTCGCGGCCGCGGTGGAACGGCACCAGGCCTCGCTCCGCGAACGCGTCGAACGTCCCGTGTACGTCGTCAAGAAGGGCGACTACCTCGGCTGCATCGCGCAGCGCTTCACCGGCGACTTCGACCGATACCAGCAGCTCGCGGCGCTGAATCCGCAGCTGATCCGCAACCCGAACCACATCGAGCCGGGCTGGCGGATCGTGCTGCCCGCGGACGCCCACGACCGGGGCCAGATCCGCCACGCGACCGGCAAGCTGCTGCTGCCCGCCGTCGAGACACCCGCACCCCAGCAGCCCACCACCCCGCAGCAGCCCGCCACGCCGCCCCCGCCCGCGACCCCGGCCCCGGCGACCCCGTCCCCGCAGGCCAGCCCGCCGCCGGCGGCGCCCGCGCCGGCGACCGCGGTGACGCCCTCGGCCCCGGCCCCGGCCACCTCGGCGGTGCCCGCCCCGGCGACCCGCCCGAACGTGATACCGCTGGACGAGACCGACCCCGGCACCGGCCGGACCAAGGTGCTCGCCGCCGGCGCCGGGCTGGCGCTGGCCGGGGTGCTCGCCGGGCACGTCGTGGTGCGCCGCCGGATCCGTCGCCTGCACCGGCTGCGGGTGGGCCGCCGCCGGGGCGTCGGCGGTGTTCGCAGCCCGCTCGGCTACCGGACCCGTGAGGTGCCGCCGCGCCACCGTGCCACCGAACGCCTCGACGCCGGGCTGCGCCAGCTCACCGCAGGGCTGCGCGGGCGCGCCCCGTGGGAGATGCCCGACATCGCCGCTGCCTGGGAGCACGGCGGCGACCTCGCGATCATCCTCGCCGCCCCGTGCGCGGACCCGCCGGAGCCGTTCGACGTGCAGTGGCCCAACACCTGGTCGCTGTCGGCGTCGTCGTGGCTGCCCGATCGCGTCGACACCCCGTCGCTGCTGCCCGGCCTGCTCAAGATCGGCACCTGGCCGCAGGGCGGCGAGCTGTTCGTCGACGGCGAGCGCACCGGCCTGCTGACCCTGCTCGGCGACCCGCAGCGCTGCGACGACCTGCTGCGCTACCTGGTCGCCGAGGCCGCCACCGCCAGCTGGGCCGACGAGGCCGCGGTGACCGTCGCGGGCCTGAGCAGCGCGGACATGCGAGCCCTCGGCGCGCTCAGCGACCGGGTGCGCACCAGCTCGTCGGTCAGCGACGCCCTGGCCCGCATCGGCCGCCGCGCCGCCGCCAACGCCGCCGTGCTGCACGACTCGCAGACCGCAGACATGCCGACGGCCCGCATCAACAACGTGACCGGCGACGCCTGGGGCATCCAGCTGCTGTTCGTGGCCGACCCGTGGGGCGAGCACACCGAGCAGCTGCGCGACCTGGACGCGCTGCTGGCCGACCTGGGCCGGGTCGGGGTCGCGGTGATCGCCACGCATCCCACCGGCACGCGCTGGTCGGCGAGCATCTCCGCCGACGGCGGCGTGCACATGTCCTGGCTGGCCGTCACCGACATCACCGCCTGCGAGCTGACCAGCGCCCGGTTGGCCGCGCACGTGGCCGGGCTGGCCCAGGTGGCCCGGGTGCCGGTGCAGTCCACCGGGCCCCGCCACCGCCTGCGCTGAAACCCCGACGACCGCCCACCGGGCGGCCCGTTACGGTGTCGGCCATGCCAAAGCTTCTCGTCGAGCGTGCCATGGAACTCATGTGCGCCAACTACGTGTTCCCCGAGCGTGCGGTCCCGGCGGCGGCCGACGTTCGCCGCCGCCTGACCGAGGGCGAGTACGACGGCCTGGACGAGGCGGCGCTCGCCGAGGCGCTCACCCTGCGGCTGGCCGAGCACTGCGCCGACAAGCATCTGCGGGTACGCGTCCGCGACCCCCGCCTGCACACCACCGTCGACCCCGCCGAGGCCGACGCCGTCTACCGCGAGCACCTGCGCGTCACCAACCACGGCATCGCCCGCGTGGAACGCCTCGACGGCAACGTCGGCTGCCTCGACCTCCGTGGCATCACCATGGCCGGGCTGGGCGGCCGGGCGATCGCGGCCGCGATGGAACTGGTCTCCCAGACCGAGGCGCTGATCATCGACCTGCGCCGCAACCGTGGCGGCTCACCCGACGGCGCCATCTTCTGGACCAGCTACTTCTTCCCCGACGGCGAGACCCACCTCAACAGCATCGAGTCCGGCGCGGGCACCTCGCTGCGCCAGTACTGGAGCGTGGCCTACCTGCCCGGCGAGCGCTACCTGGACCGTCCCGTATACGTCCTGACCAGCGACTCCACCTTCTCCGCCGGCGAGGAACTCAGCTACAACCTGCAGTCCCACGGCCGGGCGACGCTGATCGGCGATACCACTCGCGGCGGCGCGCACCCCACCGACCGCTTCCCGATCACCCCCACCCTGGAGATCACCGTCCCGGTGGCCCGCTCCATCAACCCGATCACCGGCACCAACTGGGAGGGCACCGGCGTCGTCCCCGACATCGCCGTCCCCGCCGACCAGGCCTTCCCCACCGCCTACCGCCTCGCCCTGGACCACGTGCTCGCCACCACGGCCTCCCCGGCAACCCGCGACGAGGCCCTCGCCGCCGCCGCTGTTCTTGGTTGATCATGAACTTATGGCAGTGTTCGACGGCGTGTCACTGCCATAACTTCATGATCACCGCGCGGTGGGTGGGCGCAGGTGGCGCTGGTAATCGGGTGAGGACAGGAAGGCGATGAGGGCGGGGCGGGCGTAGCTGGCCAGGTCCAGGGAGAGGATTTCGGCCGGGGGCACGAAGAGCATGGCGCGGCCCTCGCCGAGCACGACGTCGGCCTGGCGGGCGGTCGTGCGGCCGTGGAAGAGGTAGCCGTACAGCGGGCTCTCCGGCATCGGGCCCGCCCAGTACAGGGCCAGCTCGGCGACGCGCAGGCCGGTCTCCTCGTACAGCTCGCGGTGGGCGACCTCCAGGGGCTGCTCGCCGGGCTCGGCGACCCCGGCCGGGAAGGCCCACTGGTTCGGGAACGTCGGCGCGTGCTCGTCGCGCTCCTGCAGCAACAGCGCCCCGTCGGCGTCGACCAGCAGCACCCCGGCCACGAACTTCCGCATGGGCGGGGATCTTAGCCAGGTACGGCGTCCGGCAGGGACCGTCCTCCGGGCCGCCGTGGTGACGTCAGAACCCCGTGTCGCAGTACATGCCTCTGCCGCAGTCCACAACTATTTTGATGTGGCCACATCAAAATAGATGTAGCCGTGCCGGGACCGCTGTCAGTCGGCCGCCGCCACGCCCGGCCGACCGGGTCGACGCCGGCGGAGGACCCGTTCGAGTCGCGGCCGTGCCTGTCGGCGTAGCCTGGCCCGGGTCGGGGGAGGGGTGCCGGTGCGGGCGGATGTGATCACGACGTTGCGGGCGGCGGGCTGCGTGTTCGCCGAGGACGAGGCCGAGCTGCTGATCTCGGCGGCGGCCGGGCCGGCCGAGCTGGAGCAGATGGTCGCGCGCCGGGTCGCGGGGCTGCCGCTGGAGCACATCGTCGGCTTCGCCGAGTTCTGCGGGCGGCGCATCGCCGTGGACCCGGGCGTGTTCGTGCCGCGCCGGCGCACCGAGCTGCTGGTCGAGGAGGCCGCGCGCCTCCTGCGGCCGGGATCCGTGGTGCTGGACATGTGCTGCGGGTCGGGCGCGGCCGCGACCGTGCTGGCCGTGCAGGGCGGCATCGAGGTGCACGCCACCGACATCGAACCCGCCGCGGTGGCCTGCGCCCGGCGCAACGTGGAACCCCTCGGCGGCCACGTGTACGAGGGCGACCTCTACGAGCCCCTGCCGGACTCGCTGCGCGGCCGGGTGGACGTGCTGGTGGTGAACGTGCCGTACGTGCCGACGGACGCGATCGCGCTGATGCCGCCGGAGGCACGGCTGCACGAACCGGTGGTCGCCCTCGACGGCGGCCCCGACGGGCTCGACATCGCCCGCCGGGTGCTGGCCGGCGCGGGGGACTGGCTCGCCCCGCACGGCCACCTGCTCCTGGAGACCAGCGACGAGCAGGCGGACACGGCCTGCGCCCTGTTCGCCGCGACAGGACTGAGCCCGCGGCTGTCCCACTGCGACGAGCGTGGCGCGGTCGTGGTCGTCGGGCGACGGGCCTGAACGCCGCCGATTCGGTGATTGAGGCGCCCGCGGAAGAGGTTCGCGCGGAGCCGAGGCCGGGAGGCGGTCGACCTTCCGAGGGCTCTCAACACCGGATTGCACGACATCTTGCGCGGTGCGGGTACGGTGACCGCGTGCCGATCGCCGCCGCCTCCCGCTGGGCTCTGACCCTGTGGCTGGCCGTGCTGTGCGCCGGCGTGGCGGCGGACCAGCCGAGCCTCGGCACGGTGCTCGCCGGTGCGGCGGCCCTGCTGCTCATCACCGCCCTGGCGGTAGCCGCCCACGGCATCGCGGGCCGGCCGTCGAGCCGGGCCGCGATCGACCTCGCGCTGCGCGAACTGTCCAAGCACACCGGCGTGCTGCGCCAGCGCGACCCCGACGCGGCGGGCCGCCCCCGGCCGCGAGCACCCGGTTCCACCCCTCTGGCCTGCTGACCCGGCGCACACCGGGCGCGGCCCACACGGTCCGAGTCCACGCCCGCCGGTCGACCGACGTCCCGGCCGGGCAGCCGTACCCGCAGAGGGGTCTGCCTTCCATGTTCGCTTCGCTGTTCCATGCCGCGCACACCGCGGTCGTCCACCTGTCCACCCTGCTCGCTCCCGTCGGCGGCGTGGCCGCGGCGGTCGTCGCCGTGACCATGCTGGTCCGGCTGCTGCTCCACCCGCTGACCAGGGCCGCCGTACGCGGCGAGCGGGCCCGCGCCGCGCTCGCGCCGCAGCTGGCCGCCTTGCGCAAGAAGCACGGCAAGGACACGGCTGCTCTCGCCCAGGCCATGACGGACCTGCACCGCGAGGCGGGCGTGTCGCCGCTGGCCGGGTTCCTGCCGATGCTGCTCCAGGCGCCCGTATTCATCGTGCTGTACCAGCTGTTCGCGAGCGCCACGGTCGCCGGGCAGGCCAATGTGCTGCTGGACAGCACGCTGTTCGAGGTGCCGCTGAGCGCGCACCTGCTCGCCTCGTCGGCGGCGTGGCTGCCGCACCTGGCCGTGTTCGCCGGCGTGGTGGCGGTGCTGACGGCGCTCGCGTGGGCCTCGTCACAGCGGGCGGTACGCCTGGCGGCGCTGCAGCCGGAACCGCCGACGGGCCTGCTCGCTGCGCTGCCCCGGGTGCTGCCGTACACGATCCTGCTCAGCGCCGTGGTGTTGCCGCTGGCCGCGCTGCTCTACCTGGTCACCTCGACGGCGTGGACGGTCGCCGAGAACGCGCTGCTGCGCCGCGGCTACCCGGTCCTGGCCGCGGCCGTGCGCCCGGCGGAGGCGTGACTTCGGTCGGACAGCCGATCGCGAGCACCGGGGCTCGTCGGTAGCGTCCTGGCGTGACCAAGCATCGGGCGAACGAGGACGACGCGACGACGATCCTGCCCAGGCTGAGCCTGCCGGCGACAGTCGAGGAACTCGCGGCGCAGGAGCGGGCGCCGGAGCCGAGGCGCTCCCGGCGGCCGGTCGTGATCGTCGTCGCCGTCGCCGCCGTGCTCGGCACCGCGACGGCCGGCTGGGCGCTGACCCGGCCCTCCGACCAGGTGATCCCGCAGCCCGCGGCGCTGCCCACCGCGGGTTCGCGCGGATACGTCGACGGGTTCGGCGCGGTCAGCGAGTCTGCGGAGCCACCGGTGCGGGAGTTTCCGGGCGGCCCGGCGGCGCGGCCGTCCGCGCACCCGTCGGCGGCCGCGCCGTCGTCCGCGGCGCCGGTGCCGGGCCAGTCGCTGGCCCCGTCGGCGCTGCTGGCGGGCAGCCAGCGGTCGCTGCGGGCGGCCGACCGCCCGGACCGGTTCGTCCGGCAGAGCGGCGGCCTCGCCTCGCTCGTGAGCGTCACCCTGGCCAGCCCCGGCGGGGTGCGGCAGGCGGCCACGTTCACCGTCGCGGCGGGGCTGGCCGACAAGAGCTGCTTCTCGTTCGTCGGTGTGGACGGCGGCTACCTGCGGCACCGCGACTGGCGGATCCGCCATGAGCGCAGCGACGGGTCGTCGCTGTTCCGGGCCGATGCGACGTTCTGCGTCCGGCCGGGCAAGGTCGCGGGCGCGGTGTACCTGGAGTCGTACAACTACCGCGGCTACTACGTCCACCTGCGCGGCGAGGAGCTGTGGATCGACCGGTGGCGGGACCGGGACGACCGCTTCGACCGCGAGTGCGCCTTCGCGGTCAGCGCACCCTGGGGCTGACCTGCAATTTGCATGGTCCACGCCCATCCGTAGGCAGCCCCGGTTACTTGCGTATGGCTACGTAGCGCTCTACGGATTGTCGCCACAGCCGCGCTCGGCGATCGTTGAAGGCATGGGTGGACCACCTGGGAACCGCCGAGCGACTCCCCAGCGGCACGTGACTTCGTCTCCGTGTCGCTGGGTGGATTCGCACCCCGTCGGAGGGACCCGAACGGTTTGAAGGTAACGGCCGGTCACCGCCGGTCGGAACCAGTGCTCTCGCTGAGCGGTGTGGCAGGGAGATGCGTCGTCATCCAGAGCTGGCGGCGTACGACCCTGAGGTGGGGGAGCGGCCGATCGTCGCTCCTCCACCACCAGCACGAACGACAGGCTCGATCCACCGTCGCCCGGTCTGTGCCAGGGCCGCGACGGGGCCTGGGGAGGAGGTGGCCTCCGGCGCCGGCAACGGCTCCGGGGGCCGCTCACATCGACGTCCAATCAACCAGGCAGGTCCAGCTCCACCCCGGCCAGTTCGGCTCGGGAGTGGACGCCGAGTTTGTGCAGCGAGCGCGCGACGTGCTGTTCGACGGTGCGCGGCGACAGGAACAGCATCTGGGCGATCTCGCGGTTGGTGCGCCCCTGCGCGGCCAGCCGGGCCACCTCCCGTTCCCGTGGGGTGAGGCCGCCGCCGTAGCCGGGCCGCCCGCCCCGCGCGACCACCCCGTGTTCGCGCAGCGTGTGCTGGCAGCGGGCGGCGTCCCAGCCCGCGCCCAGCCCGGTGAACACGGCTCCGGCCGCGGCCAGCACCGCCAGCGCGTCGGCGTCGCCGGGTCGTAAAGCCAGTTCGCTGCGGGCCCGGCCTTCCTCGGCCTGGGCCGCCTCGTACGGGCGCGGCTGCGCCGCGAAGCCCTTCGCCGCACCGGCGAAATGTTCCACCGCCTCGGCATGGCGGTCCTCGGCGGCCAGCAGATGCCCGCGGCACAGCTCCAGGGACGCCTCCGCCAGCGGCGACTCCCGCCCGCGCATGCCCGCGGCGAACTCCTCGGTCAGGCCTCGCGCCTCGGCGGTCAGGCCCGCCTGGCCCAGCACGTGCACCGCGTACGGGGCCAGTTCGGCGGCCCAGTTCCAGATGGCCTTGGCCCGCACCCGGGCCACGGCGCGGCGGGTCTCGGCGACGGCCTCGTCGAGCTGCCCCCGGGCCGCCAGCACCCGGATGTACGCCCCGGACGCCGCGGCCACCACGGGCACCGTGCTGGTGTGCGGAGCGGCGACGCCCGCCGCCGCCAGCGAGGACTCGGCCGTGTCCCAGTCGCCGCGGGCCATCGCCAGCAGCCCGGTCACCAGGTGGCCCTCGACCTCGGTGGTGGGACCGTCCGGCCCGATGAACTCGGTGGCCCGGTCGGCCAGCCCGGTCCAGCGGCCCATCGACCAGTCCAGGCGCAGCATGGTGCAGCGGGCCGTGGTGGAGGTGACCGACGCCCCGACCTGCGCGGCGAGGTCGGTGGCCTGGCGCAGGAAGTCCTCGGCGGCGCGGTGGCGGCCCAGCAGGATCGTCGCGTCGGCGAGGTTCTGCAGGCCCCGCGCGACCTGCTGGCGTACGGCCAGGTTCGGGCCGCCCTCGGTGGTCAGCCGCTGCGCCACCGTCCAGGCCGCGGGGTCGCCGCAGTTCATCAGCAGGGTGGCCCGGTTGGCGAGCACGGCCATCTTGATGGCGGCGTCGTCGCAGGCCGCGGCGGCCTCCTCGGCGCGTTCCAGCCAGCCCAGGTCGTGGCTGAACGAGGAGAAGTGCAGCACCGGCCAGGACAGCACGGCCATGGCGCGGGCGGCCAGCGCCGGGCGCTCGTGCAGCTCGTCCACGGCCTGTTCCACTTCGGCCGCGCCCTCGGCGTACTCCCCGGCCTGGTTCATCAGCACCAGCCCCAGCTTGAGCCGCAGCTCGCCGCGGGCGGCGACGGGCAGCCGGTCGTCGGCGATGATGCGGCGCAGCAGCGCGACGGTCTGGTCGGAGCGGCGGCCGACCTCGGCGGTCTGCGCCAGCCGGATCGTCAGCCGGGTGCGCACGTTGCGGGGCACGGTCTGGTCGGCGAGCACCTCCTCCAGGGTGGCGATGGCCGCTTCGTTGTCGCCGTCGGCGATGTAGCGTTCGGCGGCCGCCTCGGCGTGGCGCATCCAGGCCTTGTGCTGGCCGGAGCGGCGGTGGTGGTGGGCCAGCCGGGCCAGCTGCGGGGCGGCGTTGCCGTGGGCGAGCGCGGCGGCGGCGCGGCTGTGCAGCTCGCGCCGCCACGGTCCGGGCATCACCTCGTACACGGCGCGGGCGGCCAGCGGGATGCGGTAGCCGTAGCGGCCGTCCTCAGCCTCGGCGAGCACCGCCCCGGCCAGCACCTCGACGAGCGCGTCGCGGCCCTGCCCGGCGTCCATCCCGGACACCTCGGCGAGCAGCTCCTCGGCGACGGGTTCGTCGAGCACGGCGGCGGCTTCGGCGATACGCCGCCCGGCCGTGGACAGCGCGGCGACGCGGGCGTTGGTCAGTTCACGCAGCCGGGCGGGCGGGGCGAACCGGCCGAAGCCGGTGCCGTCGGGGTCCTCGCCGGGCAGGCGCAACTGCTCCAGCACGTCCTCGATGACGCGGGGCACCCCGCCCGTCGCCGTGGCGAGCCGGGCGGTGAAGTCGGCCGGCACGTCCGGGTTGGCTCCGGTCTGCCGCCGCACCTGGCGTACCAGCTGGCGCACCTCCTCGGCCTGCAGCGGCTGGACACGCACGGTGGCCGAGCGCATCTGCGGGGCGTACGCCGCGGCGACGCCGAGCGGCAGTCCCGGCACCGCCAGCTCCTCGGGCCGATAGGACAGCACCAGGCACACCTCGGGCAGCGGCGCGGACATCAGCAGCGACAGCAGGTCGCGCGAGTCCGGGTCGATCCACTGCAGGTCCTCGACGACGAGGGTGACCCGGCCCAGCGAGCCCAGCAGCACGCGGATCGCCCGCAGCATCCGGTGGCGCTCCTCGGCGGGGTCGGCCAGCCCCGGCAGATCCGGCGGCATGCGGTCGGCGAGTTCGGGCAGCAGCGGGCGCAGCGCGCCCAGCAGTGGGTTCAAGGCGGATGCCGGGGGCAGGTGCGGCTCGGCGCTCAGCAGCAGCCCCGTCACCGCGGCCAGCGGCAGTGGCGGCCGGATCGGCGGGCACGCGGCAGCCAGCACCGTGCGGGCGGCCTGCCGGCGCCACTCGTTGATCAGCCGGGTCTTGCCGCTGCCGGCTTCGCCCGCGACGAACAGCACTGCGGGTGGATCGGCCACAGCGTGGCCGAAGCGTTGCAGAGTCTCGTTGCGCCCGACGAACCCGCGGTCTGTCTGCACGACCGTATCTTCGCCGCTGTCGGGCATCGACGCCAAGTCGTCCCGTGCTGTGATCACGACAGCGGTGGCCCGGGCTTGCCGGGACGGTCGACCGCGCGGGCCGTGGGTAGTGTTGCGGCGCAGGGAAAGAGGAGGCGCGGATGGGCCGGGTCATCGTCATCGGGGACGTCGGCGGTTTCCCCGATCAGCTGCGCGCGGCCCTGATCGCGGCCGGGGCGCGGAAGAAGGATCTGCGGCTGCCCGCCGACCTGACCGTCATCCAGGTCGGTGACCTGGTCGACCGCGGCCCGGACAGCTCCGGTGTGCTGCGCATCGTGGCCGACCGCCTCGACGACCAGCCGGACCAGTGGATCCAGCTGCTGGGCAACCACGAGTCGCAGTATCTGCCCGGCGGCGACCACTTCTTCCCGGAGCGGCTGTCCAAGAACGACGCCCGTCTCCTGCGCGACTGGTGGGAGGACGGCAGGCTGCGTGTGGCGGCGGCGGTGCGCACCGCCGACGGCGACGACTACCTGCTCAGTCACGCCGGCCTGACGGTCGCGTGCTGGCAGGAGCTGGGCGAGCCGGCCACCGCGGCGGCCGCGGCCCGGCTGCTCGACGAGCGGCCCGAGCCGATGCTGTGGCGCGGCTTCTACACCGGCACCGACGGCAAGTCCGGGCCGCTGTGGGCCGAGGCGGGCTCCGAGCTGTACGGCGAATGGCTCAGCTTCCACGCCACCGGCGGCTTCGTGCCGTTCGGGCAGATCCACGGCCATTCACAGGTCGTCGGTTTCCGGGACCGGAGCTGGCGCTGCACGGGCAGGATCCGGCAGCGGGCGACCGTCGACTGGGCGGCCCGGCACGTGCGGGTGCGCGCGGGTGGCCGGGTGCTCATCGGCATCGACCCCAAGCACGGCCGCAACGGCGCGGCGTCGTGGCGTCCGCTGGAACTGGACGGCGCCACGGTGCTCGACTTCGGGCACCGTGCGGGCGACGCGGTGAGCGCGGGCGCCGGTGAGTCGCGACCCGGCCGCGGGACGGATCGGCCGTACGACGTCGTGCTGTTCGGGGTGACCGGGTTCACCGGCGGGTTGACCGCCGAATATCTCGCGCGGCACGCGCCGGAGGGCTGCCGGTGGGCGCTCGCCGGGCGGGACCCGGTCCGGCTGGCGGCGGTGCGGGAGCGGCTGGCCGCCGCCGTGCCCGGCTGCGCCGAGCTGCCGCTGCTGCACGCCGACAGCGGCGACCCGGTCTCGCTGGCCGCGCTGGCGGCCTCGGCCCGCGTGGTGATCAGCACCGTCGGCCCGTACGTGCTGCACGGCGAGCCGCTGGTGGCCGCGTGCGCGGCGACCGGCACCGACTACGTGGACCTGACCGGAGAGCCGGAGTTCATCGACGACATGTACGTGCGCCACCACGCCACCGCCGTCGCGTCCGGGGCGCGGCTGGTGCACGCGTGCGGGTTCGACTCGGTGCCGCACGATCTCGGCGTCTACCTGACCGTCGGGCGGCTGCCGGCCGACGGCCCGATCCGGGTCGACGGCCACGTGCGGGCCGGTGGCACGGTCTCCGGCGGCACGCTGGCCTCGGCGCTGCTGGCGTTCTCCCGGCGGCGGGAGACCGCACGGGCGGCCCGCGACCGCCGCGCGCTGGACCCCCGTCCGGCGGGCAGGCGGATCCGCACGCCGCTGGGCGGGCTGCGCCGGGTGCACCCGGACAGCGGACTCCAGGGCTGGTCGGTGCCGCTGCCGACGGTCGATCCGCAGATCGTTGGCCGGTCCGCGGCGGCACTGGAGCGGTACGGGCCGGACTTCGCCTACACCCATAGCGCGGCGGTGCGCCGTCTGCCGGTCGCGCTGGCCGGGCTCGCGGGCGCGGCGGTGCTGTTCGTGCTGGCCCAGCTCGGGCCGGTGCGGCGGTGGCTGATGCGGCGGCTGCCGAGCGGGCAGGGGCCCGGCCCGGAGCAGCGGGAGAGGAACTGGTTCAACGCCCGGTTCGTCGGCGAGGGCGGGGGCCGCCTGGTGGTCACCGAGGTGTCGGGTGGCGACCCGGGTTACGGCGAGACCGCCAAGATGCTCGCCGAGTCGGCGCTCTGCCTGGCCTTCGACGCGCTGCCGCCGACGTCGGGACAGGTCACCACGGCCGTGGCGATGGGTGACGCGCTTGCCGCACGACTGGTCGCGGCCGGGTTGCGGATCAAGGTCGAGCAGGTCTGAGCGCGACCGCACGGGTCGGCCGAGGCCGGAAACGGAAGTGGCCGCCGGGCTGACGCCCGGCGGCCACTGTCATACGCCGACCAGCTTGGCCCACTCCGGCACGGTGATGCCGAACATCAGGATCGGCTCGGCGGAGCTGACCGAGTTCGCCGAGCTGGGACCGGTGTTCTTCACGCCGAGCGTCGCCGTGACGGTGTCGCCGACGCCGCCGGCCAGGTCCGCGCCGATCGCGGAGAGGTCGAACGGGGTCTTGATGTTCCAGCTGGAGTCGGCCCAGTTGTCCCGGGTGTCGATCTCGACGACGCGGGCGGTGCGCTGGCTGGGCATGGTGGCCGGGACCAGCTTCAGGTGCTTGCCGGAGCCGCGCTCGGCGAAGCCCATCCGGGTGCGCGCCTGGGCGGGGAGCTCGTCGCCGACGTCCACGCTGGAGGTGCCCCGCTCGAACGTCGAGGTGTCGGCGGCGATGCGGCCCTGGCTGTGGCCGGTCGGCGGCGGCACTCGTCCCATCGGCCGACCTGCCGTGTCGCGGGGCATCGGCATGAACCGGTTCAGCCGAATGTTCGCGGCTCGGGATGTGCGGGCCGAAGGAGGCACCTTAACCGGTTGCGTCCATCGGTGCATCAACCTATGCTGATGCGGACGCTTGTAGGGAGCCGTCGGGCTGCGTCATACCGATTCCTCGTGTCCGTCCCCCCGCGTCGGCCGTGCCGGCGGGGCTGCTCCCTCCGAGGTGAACATGAAGAGAAAGATCGCGCTGGCCGCTGCGTCCCTGCTGACGCTGGCCGCCGCCGTGGTGGCGTTCAGCCAGCCCGCGCAGGCCGCCACCGGCATCCGCGTGTCCAACGGCAAGCTCGTCGAGGCCAACGGCACCGCCCTCAAGCTGCGCGGCATCAACCACCCGCACGCCTGGTACGCCACCCAGACCAGCTCCTTCGCCAACATCAAGGCGGCCGGGGCCAACTCCGTGCGGGTGGTGCTGTCCGGCGGGCGGTGGACCACCAACACCGCCTCCGACGTCGCCAACGTCATCTCGCTGTGCAAGACCAACAAGCTGATCTGCGTACTGGAGAACCACGACACCACCGGGTTCGGCGAGCAGAGCGGCGCGGTCAGCCTGGACACCGCCGTGAACTACTGGATCAGCATCCAGAGCGCGCTGACCGGCCAGGAGAACTACGTCATCCTCAACATCGGCAACGAGCCGATCGGCAACAACGCGGTCACCCCGAACTGGACCGACGCCACCAAGAGCGCCATCCAGCGGCTGCGCAACGCGGGGTTCCAGCACACCATCATGGTGGACGCGCCGAACTGGGGTCAGGACTGGTCGTTCACGATGCGCGACAACGCGCCGAGCGTGCTGGCCGCCGACACCACCGGCAACACCATCTTCAGCGTGCACATGTACGGCGTGTTCGACACGGCCGCCGAGGTGACCGCGTACGTCGACTCGTTCACCAGCCGCAACCTGGCGCTGTGCGTGTGCGAGTTCGGTGACAACCACTCCGACGGCAACCCCGACGAGGACACCGTCATGGCCAAGACCCAGTCCGCCGGGATCGGCAACATGGGCTGGTCGTGGAGCGGCAACGGCGGCGGCGTCGAGTACCTGGACATGGTGACGAGCTTCAACCCGGCCCAGCGCAGCAGCTGGGGCAACCGCTACATCACCGGCAGCAACGGCCTGTCCACCACCTCGACGCAGGCGACGATCTACAACACCGGCGGCGACACGCAGGCCCCGACGACGCCGGGCACCCCGTCGGCGTCGAACGTGACCTCGTCCTCGCTGTCGCTGTCGTGGTCGGCGTCGACCGACAACGTGGGCGTGACCGGGTACGACGTGGTGCGGGTGTCGGGTTCGACGGAGACGGTGCTGGCCTCGCCGAGCACGAACTCGGCGTCGCTGACCGGCCTGTCCGCGGGCACGCAGTACACCCTGGCCGTGTACGCCAAGGACGCCGCCGGCAACCGCTCGTTGCGCTCGTCGACGGTGAGCGTGACCACGCAGACCGGTGGCGGCACGGGCGGCTGCACGGCGACGTACACGATCACCAATCAGTGGCCCGGCGGCTTCGGTGCGAACGTCACCGTGACCAACGGCGCCACCGCCAGCACCAGCTGGGCCGTGACCTGGACGTTCGCCAACGGACAGACCATCACGCAGATCTGGAGCGCGGTGGACACCGCCAGCGGCGCGAGCCACACGGCGCGCAACATGAGTTACAACGGCAACCTGGGCCCGAACGCGTCCACGTCGTTCGGATTCAACGGGACCTGGAACAACTCGGTCAACGCGGTGCCCACGCTGACCTGCACGCGTAGCTGACGCTCGCTTTGCGAACAGTTGAGCCCGTCCCGTGCCCGCGGGGCGGGCTCAACTGTTTAGTTCCCGACATAGCCTTTCTCCACGCGTATTGGGGAAATTAGGGCTTATTTGGAAACACCCGCGTGTAAGAGCCTGAAATATGCATTCCGCTCGTTAGCCTGTCGCACTGTCAGCGGACACCACACGAGCAGGAGGCTTTCACGCTATGGGTCATCGGAGATCGCTGCCCGTCGGTGCGGCGCTGATGTCAGGAATCCTGTCGATCGCCATGCCCGGCCCGGCCGCGCACGCCGCCTCGCCGCCGACCGCGCCCACCATCACCGAGCCCGGCGCGGACAACACGCTGGTCAGCGCGGCCGACGTGCACATGGAGGCCGCGCCGTTCAGCGACCCGGACGGCGACGCGCACCTGTGCAGCGAGTGGGAGATCAGCACCGGCGGCGAGCGGATCTGGGCCAGCGGCTGCACCGGCGGCGTGCTGCGCAACCACATCCACATGGGCGACGGCGTGTTCGAGAACTCCCACGCCGGCCGCGGTGACCTGATCCCCGACAAGGACTACGAGCTGCGGGTCCGGTTCAAGGACAGCAGCGGCGACCCGGGCACCGAGTGGAGCGCCTGGACCGAGCGGCCGTTCCGCACCGCCAAGGAGCTCAAGCCGCGGCCCGACGCGCCGCAGTGGGTGGTCAAGCAGGACGGGTACAAGGTCGAGGAGGTGGCCGGAGGCTTCTCGCTGCCGGTCAACATCGCCATGGTGCCCGGCCACGTCGCCGACCCGAGCAAGCCGATGTTCTACGTGACCGAGCTGTACGGAAAGATCAAGGTGGTCAAGGCCGACTACTCGGTGTCCACCTACGCCGACGACCTGCTCAACTACGACCCGTCCAAGGTCTTCCCGGGCAGCGGCGAGATGGGCCTGGCCGGCCTGGTGATGGACCCGGCGTCCGGAGACCTGTTCGCGTCCATGGTCTACAAGGACGGCAGCAACTACTACCCGAAGGTCGTGCGCTTCCACAGCACCGACGGCGGCAAGACGGCCGCGTCGAAGAAGACCATCCTGGACCTCGACGACGAGCCGCAGAGCGCCTCGCACCAGATCTCGAACCTGAGCATCGGCCCCGACGGCAAGCTGTACGTGCACCTCGGCGACGGCTTCGAGCCCGACACCGCGCAGGACAAGGACTCGGCCCGGGGCAAGGTGCTGCGGCTGAACCTGGACGGGTCGGTGCCCAGCGACAACCCGTTCTACAACGACGACGACGGCATCAGCGCCCGTGACATGATCTTCGCGTACGGCCTGCGCAACCCGTTCGGCGGCGCGTGGCGCGCCACCGACGGCCAGCACTACTCCGTCGAGAACGGCCCCGGCGCCAACGACCGCCTCGCCCGCATCACCAAGGGCACCGACTACGGCTGGGGCGGCAGCGTCAACGACATGAAGAAGAACGCGCTCTACTACTGGGAGCGCACGCACGCGCCGGTGAACATCACCTTCACCGAGCAGAGCGACCACCACGCGGGCGGCTTCCCCGAGGACAAGTGGGGCCACGCGTTCGTCTCCGAGAGCGGCCCGACGTACGCCACCGGCCCGCAGGAGAAGGGTAAGCGCATTGTCGAGTTCTCGTTCAACGGCGACGGGTCGGTCTCGGCCCCGAAGACGCTGGTCGAGTACAACGGCGGCGGCAAGACCACGGTCGCCGGCCTCGCCGTCGGCCAGGACGGCCTCTACTTCACCGGCCTGTACCCGGACAGCGGCGACCCGACCAAGGCCGGCGCGAAGATCTACCGGGTGCGGTACGCGCCGCAGCAGGCAGCGTCCCCGGTCATGATCTACGGCGATCGCGACTTCAAGGGCTCCTTCCAGGCGCTCGGCGCGGGCGTGCACGACAACGCCGCCGGTGAGCTGGGCTCGGTCGGCAACGACAAGATGAGCTCGCTCAAGGTCGGCCCCGGCTACCGCGTCGTGGTGTGCCAGGACGACACCTCCCAGGGCCGCACCAACGCGCTGAACCTCGGCGCGTGCCGCTACTACGGCCCCGGCCAGCACGAGTTCGTCGGCACGGACCTCAACGACAAGGCGTCGCTGATCGCCGTCCTGGGCGGCCCGGCCAAGGGCAAGGGCGTCACGGCGTACACCGGGACGAACTTCTCCGGCGACTCCCAGGGACTCGGCGTCGGCGGCTTCGAGGCCAGCGTTGGCGAGCTGAACCAGGTCGACACCGAGACCAGTTCGATGAAGGTGGCCACCGGGCACGAGGCGCTGGTCTGCCAGCACGACCGCGACGCGGGCGTCAACAGCGGCCAGGTCGGCCCGTGCCGGTACTTCACCGCCGGCGACCACCCGGCGCTCGGCCAGAACTTCGAGGACAACGTGCACCTGATCGCGGTCGGCGGCCCGGCCGTGACCGTGTACGAGGGGGCCGCCCTGACCGGCGTGTCCCAGCAGTTCCCGCCCGGCATCCACCAGGCGTGGCAGGGCAACCTGAACGTCGTCGGCAACGACGCGATCACGTCGTTCCGGGTGGAGCCGGGCTACCGGTTCGTGGCGTGCAGCAACGACGGCAAGAACTTCTCCAACAAGGGCGACCTCGGCCCCTGCCGGACGTTCGGCGCGGGCGAGCACACGCTGCAGGGCAGCACGCTCGACAACAAGATCTCCCTGATGGCGGTGCTGGCCGGGCCGAGCAACGGCGCGCGCATGACGGTCTACCGCGACCGCGACTTCAAGGGCGTCTACAACAAGTACGGCATCGGCATCTACGAGTCGGCGGAGATCGGCCCGGTCGGCAACGACAAGATCAGCTCGCTGAAGGTGGCGGCCGACCACGAGGCCGTGGTGTGCCGCCACGACAGCGCCAAGGGCGAGGCCGACATCAACCCGTGCCGCCTGTACGTCGCCGGCGACCACAAGTACGTCGGCGCCGACCTCAACGACGACATCTCCCTGGTGGCGATCTCGAAGTGAACACCGCTCGAAGCGCCGTCGGCCCTCCGGCCGGCGGCGCTTCGGCGTCCTGCGCGACAGGACACGACGCCTGCCTTGACCGTGCGCCCGCCTCCGCGCCTCGGCCTCGGATGCCTACCTCGCGTCGCGGCTACATCTATTTTGATGTGAGCACATCAAAATAGATGTAGCCGTGTCCTCGACGATCCTCCGCCGGGCGTGCCTCGGGCGATCCCGACGGCGCGGCGTCACCGGAGGCCGAGGGACTCCGGGGCGGCGAGCAGGTTGCGGGTCAGCTCCTCGACCAGGGGAGACTGCTTGCCGCGGCGGGTGATCAGGCCGATGTAGCGGGTCGGGGCGGGGGCGCGCAGGGTCAGCGCCGACACCCCGGGCGGCGGCCCGGCCAGCGCGACCGACGGGATCAGGCCGATGCCGACCCCGGCCGCGATCAGCGACACCGCGAACCCGTAGTCGGTGGTGCGGCACGAGACGTTGACCTCGAATCCGGCGATCGCCGCGTACCCGTCGAGCAGCTCGCCGACGCTGACGCAGCCCTGCACCCACCGCTCGCCCGACAGCTCGGCGAGGTCGACCTCGCCGAGCCCGGCCAGCCGGTGCGCCGCGGGCACCACGATCCGCATCGGATCGTCGAGCAGCGGTGTCCAGGCGAGCCCGGACCGATCACCCGGGCGGACCGGGGGAGGGCCGTCGAAGTGGTACACCAGCGCCAGCTCGGCCCGGCCCTCGCGGACCAGGGCGAGGCTCTCCTCGGTCTCGCTCTCCAGCACGGTCAGCTCGGCCCGCGGGTGCGCCGCGGCGAACCCGGTCAGCGCCGGCGGGAGCAGCAGCTGCCCGCCGCTGATGAAGGTGGCGACCGCCAGCCGCTCGGCTCGGCCCTGCGCCAGCCGCGTGATGCGCTCCTGCGCGTGGACCAGCTCGGCGAGCACCACATCGGCGGACTCGACCAGCACCCGGCCCGGGTCGGTGAGGGTGGTGCCCCGAGTGGTGCGCTCCACTACCGGCGTGCCGAGGCTGCGTTCCAGGGCGGCGATCTGCTGGGACACGGCCGAGGGCGTGAGCAGGAGCGCCGCTGCCGCGCCGCTGAAACTACCGTGCTCGGCCACCTCGCGCAGGATGCGCAGCCGCTGTACGTCGATCATTAGAACCTCTGCAAGCCGCGTAAGGAAGTCATCACTACCGCTAACAACTCTAGCGCGCGAGGCTGAACACATGAAGCGTCAAGCCTGGGTCCTGCTGGCCGCGATGTCGGTGCTCTGGGGCATCCCGTACCTGTTCATCAAGATCGCGCTGACGGAGCTGTCGCCGCCGGTCGTCGTCCTCGGCCGCACGCTCATCGCCGTGGCGGTGCTGTTGCCGCTGGCCCACCGGCGGGGCGCGCTGGCCGCGCTGCGCGGGCGGTGGACCGCGATCGGGGCGTTGTCGCTGCTGCACGTCGTCGCGCCGCAACTGCTCATCACGTACGGCGAGGTCCACATCAGCTCGTCGCTGACCGCGCTGCTGCTGGCCTCGCAACCGCTGGTCATCGCCGTGCTGGCGCTGCGCTTCGACGCCTCCGAACGCGCCGGCGGCCGCAAGCTGCTGGGACTGTTCGTCGGCCTGGTCGGCGTGGCCGCGGTGGTCGGGTTCGACCTCGGCGGCGGCGACGGCCTGGAACTGGTCGGCGCGGGTCTGGTCCTGCTGGCCGGGGTGTCCTATGCGGGCGCCACCACACTGGTGAAGAAGAAGCTGTCGGATGTGCCGCCGCTCGGCGTGGTCGTCGGCACCACCGGCATCGCCAGCGTGCTGCTCCTGCCCGCAGGCCTGCTCGCCGCCCCCACGGCCCTGCCGAGCCTGGACGCCACCGCGGCGGTGCTCGCCCTCGGCCTGCTCAGCACGGCCTTGGCGTTCCTGGTCTACTACAAGCTCATCGCCCTGGCCGGAGCCGGCTCCGCCGCCCTGGTCTCCTACACCAGCCCCGCCGTCGCGGTCGGCCTCGGCGTACTCCTGCTGGCCGAGCCCCTCACCCCCGCCACCATCCTCGGCTTCGCCCTCATCCTCCTCGGCTCCTGGCTCTCCACCCGCAAACCCACCCCGCACCCCAAACCCACCCCGCATCCCACCGCCCTCCGCCACCCCGCCCTCACACGTTGATCATGAACTTATGGCACGGCTGAACGGTGTGTCGGCGGCCTAACTTCATGATCGATCAGGCCCCTCATCCAGCGCGGAAGAGGGGCCTGATCGATCATGAAGTTGTGGCCAGGACACGCCGTCGAACCGTGCCATAAGTTCATGATCAACGCGGCGGGGCGCGGCGGGGCGGGGTGGGGTGGCGGTCCGGAGGGGCCGGGGGGTCAGGCGGTGCGGGCGGCGGCGCGGGCCTGGTGGGCGGCGCGCTTGTCCTCGAAGCGGGAGGCGGCGGTGTTGAGCTTGGCGAGGACGTCGACGAGCTCCTCGCGGATGCGCTCGCCCTCGGCGGACAGGCCGGTGCGCTCCAGGACCTTGAGCTGGCGCAGCACGGGCATGACCACCTCGTCGTGGTGGATGCGCAGGTCGTAGATGCCGGCCATCGCGATCTGCACCGACTTGCGGCCGAAGTTCTCGATGGTGTGGCCGGGCATCTGGAACGACTTGACCACCCGCAGGATCGCTTCCATGGTCGCGTTCGGAACCAGGTCGAACGCGGCCATCAGCAGGTTGCGGTAGAAGAGCATGTGCAGGTTCTCGTCGTTGGCGACCTTGGCCAGCAGTGCGTCGCAGATCGGGTCGCCGCTGACGCGCCCGGTGTTGCGGTGCGCGACGCGGGTGGCGAGCTCCTGGAAGGAGACGTACGACAGGGAGCCGAGCACGTCGGGGTGGTCGGCGGTGAAGCCGGTCTCCATGTGCGTCATGCGGGCCCGCTCCAGCGCGATCGGGTCGACGGCGCGCGTGGTCAGCAGGTAGTCGCGGATCGCGGTGCCGTGCCGGCCCTCCTCGGCCGTCCAGCGGTGCACCCAGGTGCCCCACGCGCCGTCGCGGCCGTACAGCGTCGCGATCTCGTGGTGGTAGCTGGGCAGGTTGTCCTCGGTGAGCAGGTTGACGATCAGTGAGGTGCGGGCGACCTCCGACAGCTTCGACTGGCTCGGGTCCCAGGCCTGGCCGCCGAGCGGGCCGTCGAAGTCGCTGCCCTGGCTCCACGGCACGAACTCGTGCGGGAACCACTCCTTCGCGGTGGCCAGGTGGCGGTTGAGGTTGGTCTCCACCACCGGCTCGAGTTCGCGCAGCAGTACCAGGGTGTCGGTGGTTTCGGTCGTCAACGCAGTCCTCCTGAGATGGGCTGGTAACTACGGTACCGTAACCTACGGCACCGTAACTAGTCCTCGTCTTCGGAGTCTTTTGCCTGCTCGGGGGCGGGAGCGGTGCCGCCCAGGTGGGCGGGCAGCCACCAGGAGTCCTCGGGGCCCTGGGGTTTGTCCGGATAATCCTGCTGTGCCCGGTCCAGCAGCTCCTGCATCCGCCGGTGCAGCTCGGCTGTGACGATGTCGGACTTGTCCCGCTTGCTGGGATACATCGGCTCGCCGACCAGGATCTTCACCGCCACGTGCCGCTGGTAGAGCTTGCGCGGCCGTCCCTTCGTCCACAGGCGCTGCGGGCCCCACAGCGCCATCGGGATCAGCGGCACCCCGGCCGCCGCGGCCATCCGCCCGGAACCGCCCTTGAGCTCCTTGACCGTGAACGACTGGCTGATCGTCGCCTCCGGGAAGACGCCGATGACCTCGCCCTGCTTCAGCGCCTCCAGCGCCGCCTTGTACGACGACAGCCCCGCCTCGCGGTCCACCGGGATGTGATGCATCCCACGCATCAGCGGCCCCGCGATCCGGTTGACGAAGATCTCCTGTTTCGCCATGAACCGGACCAGCCGCTTCGACGGCTGCGCGGCGAACCCGCACAGGATGAAGTCCAGGTAGCTGATGTGGTTGCAGGCGATGACCGCGCCCCCGGTGGTGGGCACGTGCTCGGCTCCCTGCACGTCGATACGCAGGTCAAGAACGCGGAATGCGGTCTTCGCGAGGGCGATCACGGGCGGGTATACGCGGTCCGACATGGCGTAACAGTAGAGCCCGCGCCCGGACGCTCCGACGGCGCGGCAGCCCCCACAGCGTCAGCGCCGCCGCCGCGAGCAGCAGCCCCGCCCCCGCGAACGCCGGGCCCGGCCCGTACGCGGCGGCCAGCGCCCCCAGCGCGACCGACCCCGCGGCCGCACCGAGTTGCAGCAGCAGCGACTGCACCGACAGCACCGTGGCCCGCTCCGCCGCCTCGACCCGGTCGTGCAGCAGCCGCCCGACCGGCGCCACCGCCGCCCCCAACCCGAGGAACATCAGCAGGTACGCCGCACCGGCCGCGACGACGCCGACCCACCCGTCCAGCGCGGCCGTGCCGGCGAGCCCGCCCAGCGCCAGCGCGGCCAGCGCCGTGCCCGCACACGCGGCGCGCCCCGGCGAGCCGAGCCACCTGGTCAGCGGCACCCCGAGCGCGCTGCCCGCCCCGTCCGCCGCGAAGCCGATCGCGGCCACCAGCGCGTACGCGAGCACCCCGCGTCCCGCCCCGCCCGACAGCACCGCCATCCACGCCGGGGTCAGCAGCTCGATCACCGCGAGCCCGGTCCCCGTTGCGGCGGCCACCAGCAGCACCCGCACCAGCACGTGATCACGCCCGGCCAGCCGCAGCCCCGTGGCCACGGTCGCCGGAACCCCGCGCAGCACCGCCGCGAACCCGGGCCGTGGCCCCCGCAGTTCGGTCATCGCGAACAGCACCACGAGCAGCAGCACCAGCTCGCACACCGCCGCCAGCAGCACTGGCACGGCCAGGCCGGTCAGCGCGCCAGCCGGTGTGGTGCCGGGCCACAGGAACGGGATCAGGCCACCGGCGAGCACCCCCAGGCCGAGCGCGGCCGACGCGGCGATGCCGCCGCGGGCCAGTCCCGGTCCCAGGTCGGCGTCGCGGCCCTGCGCCGCGTGCACCGCGTCCACGTACCAGGCCTCGGCCGGGCCAGAGGACAGTGCGCGGGCCACCCCGCGCAGCACCGCGGAGACGACCAGCAGCCACACCGCCCCGGTCAGCCCGAGCAGGGCCAGCCCGCCCAGCCCGGCGACCGCGGAGGCGGCCAGCACGGGCCGTCGGCCGAGCACATCGGACAACCCGCCGGTGGGCAGCTCCAGCACCACCACGGCGACCGAGTACACCGCGCCGACCGCCGCGAGCGCGCCCAGGCTGAGCCCGCGGTCGAGCAGCAGCAGCACCAGGGGAGCGGTGTAGAGGCCGGCGGGCAGCCAGGTCAGGAAGGTGATCGCGACGTAGCGGCGGCGCGCCGCGGCCGCGGCGATCACGCGGCGTCCCTCGGCAGGCCGGACACGACGATGCTGACCGGGCGCGCGGCCGGGTCGGCGGCGTCCTGCGCGACGAGCTCGTCGACGTGCGCGTAGAAGCGATCCCAGAGCGTGTTCACCGACTCGGGCGTGAGCCGCACCAGCAGGTCGCCGATGCCGGCGGCCTCGACCCACGCTGCGGGCAGCGAGCCGAGCGCGGCCTCGTACCCCTCGACGTCCCTGATCAGAATGTCGACCTGCTGGCGGCGCATCACGGCGGACGCCTCGCGGCCTTCGGCGGTGGCGGCCATGGCGGTGGCGCTCCACTCGTTGACCCGGTGCACCGCCTGCCAGCGGCGCGCTCGCGGGTGGCCCGGGTCGCCGGCCTCCGCGATGAACCCGTACTGCGCGAGTTTGCGCAGGTGGTAGCTGGTGGACCCGGTGTCGGTGGCGAACCGGTGCGCCAGCTCGGTGGCGGTCGCGGGCCCGTGCTCGCGCAGCGCCCCCAGCAGCCGCGCCCGCAGTGGATGCGCGAGCGCCTTGAACTCCTCGACCTCGCCGACCCGGCGCACGCCGTCACTCTGACTCATGCCCGGCACGGTACCTATGCAGAGTTTTCTTTGCAAACATAATTCTGCATAGCCCGGTGATCATCCGAGTTGCCTGGCAGGTGTGCGTATCTTGAAGCCGCATACCGCCATGTGCCCGGCAAGTCGGACGATCTTGGCCGGGTTGGGCGCGGCCGCGCCTGCGCGGGCGGACCGCGGCGCGATACGGTGGCTGCGGGATCCGTGGGACGAGGGAGGTGCACGTGGCCGTCGTGGTCGCGATCAGCGGCTCGCCGTCACCGACCTCGCGGACCGCGCGGGTGCTGGCCAACGTGGCCGGCGCGCTCGACGCCGAGATCGACACCATCGCCGTGCGCGACCTGCCCGCCGAGGTCCTGCTCGGCTGCGACCCGTCGCACCCGGTCATCCTCGACATCGCCGAGCGCCTGGCCGCGGCCGACGGCGTGATCGTCGCGACGCCGGTCTACAAGGCCGCCTACAGCGGCATCCTCAAAGCGCTGCTCGACCTGCTCCCGCAGTACGCCCTCGCGGGCAAGACGGTGCTGCCCCTGGCCACCGGCGGCACCGTGGCACACGTGCTGGCCATCGACTACGCGCTGCGGCCCGTGCTCACCACGATGGGCGCGACCCATGTGCTACCCGGCTACTTCGTGCACGACCAGCTGATCAGCGACGGCCCCGACGGCGACGTCGTCATCGCCGAACCGGCCCGCACCCTGCTCGACGGCGTCGTCGCCGCCTTCGCCGCCGCGCTGACCCCGAAGGTGCGCGCCTAGGGCTTCCGCCGCCAGTCGGCGACGACCTCGATGCGCAGGTCGGTCCCATCGCGATCCGGCCGGGGCCGCCAGTGGTCGACCGATACACAGGTGGTGCGGCGCAAACCCGGTCGACGGCGACGGTGCGGTGCTGGATCATCCAGGCCATGACAGTGCCGACAAGGCAGATCCGGGCGCTGCACGACGACGAGACCGTCACCGTCTACCAGGCGTACCGGCCGGAGATCGGTGATGCCGCGGCCGGGCTGGGGCGCTTCCCGGACTGGTACCGCCGCGACCGGATGACCTGGATCAAGCCGTCCTTCCTGTGGATGATGTACCGCTGCGGCTGGGCCACCAAGGAGGGCCAGGAACGGGTGCTCGCCATCCGTCTGCGCCGCGCCGGCTTCGACGCCGCCGTACGCCAGGCCGTGCCGAGCCACCACGACCGCGACGTGTACCCCGACCAGGCGACCTGGCAACGGGCCCTGAAACGCTCCCCGGTGCGCGTGCAGTGGGACCCCGAGCGCGACCTGCACCTGCGCCCGCTGGCCCACCGCGCGATCCAGATCGGCCTGTCCGGCACGGCGGTCGACGGCTATGTCGACGACTGGACCGTCGCCATCACCGACGTGACCCCGCTGGTCCGCGAGATCCACGCCCTGGTCCAGTCGCGAAACCTCCCCCAAGCCACCCTCCTCCTCCCCGACGAGCAACCTTATGAGCTGCGGACCTAGCTGATTTGTGGTCGCTGGAGCGACAACAAATCAGCTAGATCCGTTCGCGGCGACCGCCACAGCGGCGCGATCCTGGAGAACTCGGTCTACGGCGACGCCGCCGGCGGGAGCGGACTCTGGAAGTCGTACACCGTCGTCGGCACCCCTGCCGCGAGCAGCGTCTCCCGCACGATCGGCTCGATGCGCTCCCAGCGGCCGCCGGCCAGGCCGCAGCCGATGCGCGGCATGTGCACGGACGCGCCGAGCCGGGACGCGTGCCCGGCGAGCGTACGCAGGCAGGACTCGACGGCCTCGTATCGGATCGGCGGCCCGGAGCTGCCGGTCTTGATGCCGCGCTGGGCGACCATGTTCGCGACCCAGGTGTCGGGCAGCACCTGCACCAGGCGCACCGCGCCGAGCCCGAAGTCGTTGCGGGCCCGCTCGCGGTGCCAGCGCCGGAAGTCGCGTTCCGGTTCCGGCCACCGCCGGGAGATCGCCAGCACGAAGCCCTTGCCCCAGCCGCCGATGTCGTTGCACACGTGCGCGATCACCTTCGGGCCCTTGGCCTGCGGGCTGGTCGCGTCGCCCTTGATGATCGTCAGCGTGGTCACGGTGGGCATCATGCCGCCGAGGTGCGACACGGGTCGACCGAAATCGTGACGCGCGCCGGGCCCGCGCTGGGCGACACTGGCGGGCATGTCACCTCGCAACGTCGCCGACCTGGTCGCTCTCGCCGAACACGGGCGGCGGGTGAAGTACCTGATGTTCTGGGGGCACCAGCCGAACACCGACGGGAGCATCGGCCCGAGCTGCCTGAGCCAGTGGTGGGAGGCCCCGTTCACGGTCGACGGGCGGAGTTTCGCGACCGCCGAGCACTACATGATGTGGCGCAAGGCGACCCTGTTCGGCGACGCGGACGCCGCCCGGCGGGTGCTCGCGGCCGGGCATCCGCAGCAGGCCAAGGGCGTCGGGCGCGAGGTCCGCGGCTTCAGCCAGGACGTCTGGGAGCGGGAGCGGTACGCGATCGTGGTGGCGGGCAGCGTCGCGAAGTTCGGCCAGGACGAGGCGCTGCGGTCCTACCTGCTGTCGACGGGCGAGCGGGTGCTGGTCGAGGCCAGCCCGGTGGACGCGATCTGGGGGATCGGCCTGTCGGCCCGCGACGGCGACGCGTGGCACCCGCAGCGCTGGCGCGGCCTGAACCTGCTGGGGTTCGCGCTGATGGAGGCCCGCGAGCAGCTCGCATCCGGCTGAGAAACCACGCTGCGGGGTACGCGCGGACGGCGTATCCTCGCGCGATGTGCGTCTCGGCTGACCAAGCGGACTTCCGCGGCACGACCGTCTACGCGGGCCGCCGCAACCACCCGGTGCACGGGCGGATCGAGGTGTTCGGCTATCAGAACACCGCCGTGAATCTGGCGTCCGGCCCGAACGCGATGCTGCTGCACCTGCCCGGACGCCATCTCACCCCGGACAGCTTCATCGACGTCGGCCGCCACCGCGACGTGCTGGACCGGATGCTCGACGCGGTCGGGGGCGGTGCGGCGTCCGCGGACGGCATGGACTGGATGGACGGCCCGGTCCCGCAGGCGCACGTCTTCGACCACGACGTCTACACGGTGGTGCTGGCCGACGACCCGATGGCCGTGTACGCGGCGCTGGAGCGCGTCCCGCCGCACCGGCGACCCCCGGTGAGCCCGGACCTGTTCGAGTTCTACGCGCTGGCCTTCCCGCGCCACACCATCGCGTTGTGCTGCTTCGACAACCGCGACGCGCTGCGGGCGAAGCCGCTGCTGCTCTGGTACGAGCCGATCGACCCGGACCGGATCGTGCTGCCCGCCGTGGACTGCCACACCGGTGGCGTGCCGCTGCTCGGCAGCCCGGTGGAGCGCGACCACGTGGTGATCTTCGGGGTGGACGAGGCCGACGTCGCCGAGGACTGGGGGCGCAGCCCCGACCACCTGTACAGCGCGGTCATGGACTGGCCGGGAGACATGCGGCACCGCCTGCGCGAGTTCCTGCCCGACCGGATCGTCGCCGCCGGCATCGAGGGCCTGGACCGCCCGGACCTGCTGGCCAACGGCGACTTCGCCATCGACGTCGCCGCCCTGCTCGCCGACGAAGGCCTCACCCGCCTCGACAGCCTCCACCTCGTCACCCCCTGACCCCGACCCGGCCCTCCACCCGCCGCAACTCTTAAAAAGTCGCGGTCTCCGAGGCGGCCCGATGCCGCGACTCTTCAAGAGTTGCGGCATCGGGGCGCGGTAGGGGGCGGGTCAGGAGGGGAAGGCGGGGAGGTGGCGGTCGCGGGCGGAGATGAGGTGCCGGCGCATGGCGTCGGCGGCGGCGTCGGCGTCGGCCTTGGCGATGGCGGTGGCGATGCGCTTGTGCTCGCCGAGGGTGTCGCCGGTGCCCGCCGACGGGAAGTAGATCCGGTGCAGGTGCAGGTGGGAGTGCAGCCGGATGATGGACTCGCGGAGCAGGCCGCTGCCGGAGACCTCGGCGACGAGGTCGTGGAAGCGGGCGTCGAGCGCGGTGAACGCGGCGTGGTTGCGGTAGCCGTCGCCGGCCTCGACGGCGGCGGTCGCGGCGGCCTCCTCGCGGACCCGGCGGCGCTGCTCGGCGTCGGCGTAGGTGGCGGCGCGGCGCGCGGCGGCGGGTTCCAGCAGCAGCCGCATCTCGAACAGTTCGTCGAACTCGGTGCGGGTGAGCAGTGGCGTCGTGGTGTAGCCGGACATCGCCCGCTTGCGGACCAGCCCGTCGGACTCCAGGCGGGCGAGCGCCTCCCGGACGGGGGTGGGGGAGACTTCGAGGGTACGGGCAAGACCGTCGATGCTCACCCGCTCGCCGGGAGCGATCGCATGCTCCATGATGAGGGTCTTGAGCGACTCGTAGACGTCATCGGTCAGCGTGAGCCGCTGCGCGGGCCGGATCCGGCCGGAGATGGGCGTAGTGGCCATCGGACACCCCTTGACTGTCACCGTCGTGAGCGAGTACACCTTACCGATACGGCAATGATATAGGATCTATGATTCCGATGGACGTGACAGGGGGCAGACACGTGCGGATCGACGCGCACCACCACCTGTGGACCGCCGACTACGCCTGGCTGGCCGAACCCGGCCTGGAGCCGCTGCGCCGCGACTACACGGTCGAGGATCTGCGCCGCGAGCTGCCCACCGGCAAGGTCGACGCCACCGTGCTGGTGGAGGCCGGGCGATGCCGGCTCGACGAGACCGTGGGTTTCCTGGCGCTGGCCGCGGACACGCCCGAGATCGCGGGCGTGGTCGGCTGGGCCTCGCTGACCGATCCGGACCTGCCCGGCACCATCGCCGCGCTGCTCGACGGCGTCGGCGGCGACCTGCTCGTCGGCCTGCGCGACCAGGTCCAGGGCGTGACCGACCCCGGCCACCTGGCCCGCCCGGACGTACGCGGCGCGCTGCGCGCGATCGGCTCCGCCGGGCTCACCTTCGACCTCGTGGTGCGCGAAGACCAGCTGCCCGCCTGCGCGGCGGCCGTCGCGGCGGTGCCGAACACCATGTTCGTGCTCGACCACCTGGGCAAACCGCGCATCACGCCGGACGGGCTGCGCGAATGGCGGGACGCGGTCGAGCCGCTCGCGGCGTGCGACAACGCGGCGGCCAAACTGTCGGGGCTGCTCACCGAGGCCGGTCCGGGCTGGACGGTCGAGGCGATCGCGCCGTTCGTGGAGACCGCGCTGGAGCTGTTCGGCCCCGACCGGCTGCTGATCGGCTCGGACTGGCCGGTCTGCGAGCTGGTCGCCTCGTACGCCGACGCGCTGGCCGCGGTCGGTTCCTGCCTGTCGGGGCTGTCGCCCTCGGAGCGGGCCGCCGTGGCGGGCGGCACCGCGATTCGCACCTACGGTCTGGAGATCAATCAATGAAGTTCATGCGGGTCGGCGCCCCGGGCGCGGAGAAGCCGGTGCTGCTGTCCGGCGGCCGGCACTACGAGCTGTCCGGGATCACCGGCGACATCGACGGCGCGTTCCTGGCCGGGGACGGCGTCGACCGGGTCCGGGCGGTCGCGGCGGAGCTGCCCGAGATCGACGTGACCGGCCTGCGGGTCGGCGCGCCGGTGGCCCGGCCGGGCGTGGTGCTGTGCGTGGGGCAGAACTACGCGGCGCACGCCGCCGAGTCCGGCGCGACGCCGCCGACCACCCCGATCGTCTTCTACAAGGCCCCGAACAGCGTCGTCGGCCCGTACGACGAGGTGCTGATCCCGCGCGGCTCGACCACCACGGACTGGGAGGTGGAGCTGGCCGTGGTGATCGGGCGGCGGGCCCGCTACCTGGAGTCGCCCGCGCAGGCCCTCGACCACGTCGCGGGCTTCGTGCTGTCCAACGACGTGTCCGAGCGGGACTTCCAGCTGCACCAGTCCGGCGGGCAGTGGTCCAAGGGCAAGTCCTGTGAGACGTTCCAGCCGCTGGGTCCGTGGCTGGTCACCCCGGACGAGATCGCCGACGTGCAGGGCCTCGGGCTGCGCTCGTGGGTCAACGGCGAGGTCCGGCAGGACTCGAACACCAAGGACATGATCTTCGACGTGGCGTACCTGATCTGGCACCTGTCGCAGTACACGGTGCTGGACCCGGGCGACGTGGTGAACACCGGCACGCCGCAGGGCGTCGCGCTGTCCGGCCGGTTCCCGTACCTGGCCGCGGGCGACGTGGTCGAGGTCGAGATCGACGGACTGGGCCGCCAGCGCGCCACCATGGGCCAGGCCTGACGGGGCGGTGACCCTGGGGCGGGGCGGGCGGCGGCGTCCCGCACCGCCCCCGTCCTGTGTGTACTGCACGACAGTTTCGGGGGCAGCAGGACTTGCCCTCGTTGCGTAACCTCTGGCGATCAGCTGTTCACAGAGAGCGGGGGCCACATGAGACAGTTCAGAATCGCCGCGGGCGCGGCAGCCACGATCGCCGCGCTGGTCGCGGCACAGCTCGGCACGGTTTCGCCGGCGGCGGCGGCCATCGGGTACGCCTCCATCTACTCCAGCGACCTGACCCGCGAGCTGCGGATGGCCTGCGACGGCCCGTCGCACGTCTTCGGCCCCGGCGGTCGCGGGCACACGCGGTCGGACTTCGACGGCGACTACTCCGAGGACGTCGTGACCTTCGGGGTCAACCAGACCACGGGCAACCGGGTCGTGGTCGTCCAGCTCACCGGGATGCGCTGCGTCTTCTACGGCGCGGCGGCCGGACTCGACTCGATCGTCTCCATGACGGCGGGCGACATCGACCACGACGGCTTCGACGACCTGGTGCTCGGCCTGGCGGGCCAGACCGCGGGCGCCGGTGGCGTCTGGGTCGTCCCCGGCCACCCGTCGGGTTTCGGCATCTCCTCCTCGGAGTACTGGGACCAGGACACCGCCGGTGTTCCGGGCCAGCGCAACGCGGGCGACGGCTTCGGCTCGGCGCTGGCGCTCGGCGACATCAACGACGACGGGTACGCCGATCTCGCGGTCGGCGCGCCGGGCGAGCAGGTGAGCACCTACCCGGGCGAGGGTGCGGTGACCGTGCTCTACGGCTCCGCCACCGGCCTGACCGCCACCGGCGCGCAGCGCTTCCACACCAGCCTGTCCACGGTGCCGGGCGCACCCGCCGGTCCGGGTGAGAACTTCGGCCGGGCGCTGGCGATCGGCGACGTCACCAATGACGGCAACGGCGACCTCGTGGTCGGCTCCGCGGTCGGCGGCGGCAACGTCATGCTGCTGAAGGGTGCGGACACCGGGGTCACCACGACCGACGTCGACGCCTTCACCGGCGCGGAGGTGTCCACCGCGAACGTGACCGTGCACGGCTACGGCACCCGGCTGCTGGTCGCCGACGTCACCGGCGACGGCTTCGGCGACATCGTCGCGGGCACGCCGGACAGCGACGTCAAGGGCAAGGCCGGGGCCGGCGCGGTCGTCGTGCTGGAGGGCAGGGCCGGCGGCGTCCAGGCGACGGGCAAGCAGCTGCTCGTCCAGGGCAGCACGGCCGGCATCCCGGGCACCCCGACCGCGGGCGACCGCTTCGGGGCGTACGTCGCGGCCGGTGAGCTCACCGGCACCGCACCGGTCGACCTCGCCATCGGCGTACCGGGCGAGGACATCGCGGCCCAGCCCGACGCCGGTGTCGTCGCGATCCTGCCGGGTCTGGCCACCCTCGGGGTGGGCGCCACGCAGATCAGCCTGTCTTCGATCAACATGGGCTCGCAGCCCAACGGCGAGTTCGGCCTGTGGCTGACCGTGATCGACCGCTGGCACAACAACGCCCAGTTCGACCTGGTCGTCGGCCTGCCCGGCGCATCGGGCGGCACGCTGCCCCAGAACGGCATCATCTACGCGTTCGAGGGTGTGCCCGGCGGGCAGCAGTACGACGAGCTGTTCCTGGCTCACTACGTCCAGACGCCGACCGACGTCGTCCTGCAGCGCCTGGGCACGTCCTGACGCACGGCTGAACGAAAGCGGCGCGGTCCTGTGGGGGACCGCGCCGCCGCTCTTTGCGCACGCGCCGGTCAGCGGACCAGGCGCAGGCCGCTCATGCCGCCGTCGACGGCGAGCGAGGTGCCGGTGGTCGCGCCGGAGCGCGGCGAGGCCAGGTAGGCCACGGCCTCGGCGACCTGGTCGGCCGTGACCAGGCGGCCGGTGGGCTGGCGGGCGGCGAGCTTGCGCTTCTCCTCGGCCGGGTCGTCGGCCCCGGCCAGTAGCCGGGTCACCCAGGGCGTGTCGACGGTGCCGGGCGCGACGCTGACCACGCGGATGCCCTCGCCGACCAGGTCGGCGGCCATGGCCAGGGTCAGCGCGTGCACCGCGCCCTTGGTCGCCGAGTAGACGGCCCGGTTTACCAGGCCGGCGGTGGCGGCGATCGAGGAGATGTTGACGATCACGCCGCTCTTCGAGCCGCGCAGGAACGGCAGCGCGGCGCGGCTGGCGCGGGCGATGCCGACGACGTTGACGTCGAGGCAACGTCGCCATTCGTCGTCGGCGGCGTCCTCGACCGTGCCGACGGCACTGATCCCGGCGCAGTTGACGAGGATGTCGAGGCTGCCCAGGCCGTCCACGACCCGGGCCATCGCCTCGTCCAGCGGCGCGGTGACGTCGGCGGTGACGGCCAGGTGCCGGCCGCCCTCGGCGGGGGCCCGGTCGAGCACGGCGACCGCCGCGCCGCGGTCGGCGAGCAGGTCGGCCACGGCCGCGCCGATGCCGGACGCGCCACCGGTGACCGCGGCCACCAGGCCGGCGAACTCACTCATCTTTCCACTCCGGACCGTCGGGGAAGCTGTAGCGGAGCAGGGACTCCTCATGCATCCTGGCCGAGAACCCGGGCGCTTCGGGGGCGGCGTACCGGCCGTTCACGATGCGGACCGGGTCGGCGAAGTGCTCGTGCAGGTGGTCCACGTATTCGATCATCCGGCCGTCCAGGGAGGCGGCCACCGACGTGTAGTCGAAGAACGACAGGTGCTGCACCAGCTCGCACAGGCCCACCCCGCCCGCGTGCGGGCAGACCGGCTTGCCGTACGCCGCGGCCAGCAGCAGGATCGCCAGGTTCTCGTTGACGCCGCCGACCCGGGCGGAGTCGATCTGCACCACGTCGATCGCGTCGGCCTGCAGCAGCTGCTTGAACATGACGCGGTTGTGCACGTGCTCGCCGGTGGCCACCCGGATCGGCGTGCCGCCGGGTCCGGCCTGGGCCAGTCCGGCGCGGATCGCGGCGTGGCCGAGGATCTCGTCGGGGCTGGTGGGCTCCTCGATCCAGTACGGCTTCAGGTGTCCCAGGGCGCTCACCCAGCCGATCGCCTCGCCGACGCCCCACCGCTGGTTGGCGTCGATGCCGATCGGGAAGTCCGGCCCCAGCGCCTCGCGCGCCGCGGTGAACCGGCGCAGGTCGTCGTTGAGGTCCGCGCCGACCTTCAGCTTCACCATGGCGAACCCGTCGGCCACCGCGCGCAGCGCCCGCCGGGTCACCTTCGCGTCGTCGTAGCCGAGCCAGCCCGCCGAGGTGGTGTACGCCGGGAAGCCGGTGGCGGCGAGCTGCGCGGCCCGTTCGGCCCGCCCCGGCGCACGTTCGGTGAGCAGGTCGCGGGCGGCTTCGGGGGTCAGCGCGTCGGTGAGGTAGCGCCAGTCCACGCAGTCCACGATGGTGTCGGGGGACAGGCCGGTCAGGTAGCGCCACAGCGGGAGCCCCGCCCGGCGCGCGGCCAGGTCCCAGGCGGCGTTGACGACGGCGCCGGCAGCCAGGTGCATGACGCCCTTCTCCGGGCCGAGCCAGCGCAGCTGGGAGTCGTGGGTGAGGCGGCGGCCGAACTCGCCGAGGTCCAAGGTGTCCAGATCCTGGCCGACCACGTACGGTCGAAGCGCTTCGATCGCCGCGGCGCAGACGTCGTTGCCCCGCCCGATGGTGAAGGTGAAGCCGTGCCCGTCGGTGCCGCCGTCGGTGAGCAGTTCGACGTAGGCGGCCGAGTAGTCGGGGTCCGGGTTCATCGCGTCTGAGCCGTCGAGGTGGCGGGAGGTGGGGAAGCGGATGTCGCGTACGCGCAGATCAATGACCTTCATCGCGCCCCGTCCCGGGGTGGGCTGTGGTGGGTCGGCATGTGCTTGGCTCCTTCCGGCTACATCCTGGATCCTATAGGATCTAGCCTCAAGAGCAAGATGCCGGCCAGGGAGGAGTGCCCACGCGGTGAAGATCGCGCTGTTCGTCACCTGTCTCAACGACGCGCTGTTCCCGCAGGCCGGGATAGCGACGGTGACGGTGCTGGAGCGGCTCGGCCACACGGTCGCCTTCCCCGCCGCTCAGTCGTGTTGTGGCCAGATGCACGCCAACACCGGCTACGCCACGCCCGCCCGGCGACTCGAGCGCCTCACCGAGACCGCCTTCGCCGGCCACGACGTCATCGTCTCCCCCTCCGGCTCCTGCGTCGCCCACCTGCGCGCCCACACCGGCCTGCCCGTCTATGAACTGTCCGAACTGCTCATCGACGTCCTGGGCGTCACCGACGTCGGCGCGACCTTCCCCCACCGCGTCACCTACCACCCCACCTGCCACGGCCTGCGATCCCTGCGCCTCGGCGACCGCCCCACCACCCTGCTCCGCGCGGTAAAGGACCTGGAACTCGTAGACCTGCCCGAACCCGAACAGTGCTGCGGCTTCGGCGGCACCTTCGCCCTCAAGAACGCCGCCGTCTCCGCCGCCATGCTCACCGACAAATGCATCAACGCCGCCCTCACCGGTGCCGAATACCTGGCCGCCGCCGACAACTCCTGCCTGGCCCACATCGGCGGCGGCCTCGCCCGCCACCCCGCCGCCCCTGTGCCTATCCACTACGCCGAAATCCTCGCCACCACCGGAGCCCTCTCATGACCCCGCTCCCACCCCACTCCGCGGCGACGATCTTGCGTGAACCGTGGGTACGACACGCACTATCCGGACGGACGGGCAACAGGTCACGCAAGATCGTCTTGACCTTGGCGGGCGGGGCGCGCGCTGGCGAGGAGGGGTCTGGTGAGTAGGGATCTGCCGATCGTGGCGATCACGCCGTTCCCTGTGGCGGCGGAGCGGGAGCTTGCCGACGGGCAGTTGCGGGCGAATCTGGGACGGGCCACGCGGACCATTCGGGACAAGCGGGCGCGGGTGGTGGCCGAGGTCGCCGACTGGGAGCCGATGCGGGAGCGGGCCGCGGCCGTCAAGGACGAGGTGCTGGACAACCTGGGCGAGCTGCTGGCGCGGTTCGAGGCGGCGGCGGTGGCGGCCGGGGCGACGGTGCATCACGCGACCGACGCGGCGCACGCGAACGCGATCGTGACCGAGCTGGTCAAGGCGCAGCGGGCCGAGCAGGTTGTGAAGATCAAGTCGATGGCGACGCAGGAGATCGGGCTCAACGAGGCGCTGGAGGCCGCCGGGATCACACCGGTCGAGACGGATCTCGCCGAGCTCATCGTGCAGCTCGCCGAGGACACGCCGTCGCACATCCTGGTTCCGGCGATCCACTACAACCGCAGCCAGATCCGGGAGCTGTTCGCGCGGCGCATGCCGGGCTTCACCGCGACGTCGGACGAGCCGGCGGTGCTGGCGGGGGCGGCGCGGGAGTATCTGCGGCGCACCTTCCTGGCGGCGAAGGTCGCGGTGTGCGGGGCGAACTTCGCGATCGCGGAGACCGGGTCGCTGGTCATCGTCGAGTCGGAGGGCAACGGGCGGATGTGCCTGACCCTGCCGGAGACGCTGATCGCGGTCGTCGGCGTGGAGAAGCTGCTGCCCCGCTTCGCCGACCTCGGCGACTTCCTGCGGCTGCTGCCGCGTTCGTCGACCGGTGAGCGGATGAACCCGTACACCTCGATCTTCACCGGGGTGACGCCCGGCGACGGGCCGCGGCGGCTGCACATCGTGCTGCTGGACAACGGCCGCACCCAGGTAGCGCAAGACCCGGTCGGGCGGGCGGCGCTGCGCTGCATCCGCTGCTCGGCCTGCCTCAACGTGTGCCCGGTGTACGAGCGCGCGGGCGGCCACGCCTACGGCTCCGTCTACCCCGGACCGATCGGGGCGATCCTGTCCCCACAGCTCACGGGGCAGGAGGCGGGGTTCAACAAGACGCTGCCGTACGCCTCGACGCTGTGCGGGGCCTGCTACGACGTCTGCCCCGTGAAAATCAACATCCCGGAGATCCTGGTGCACCTGCGCCAGACCGGGCCGAAGCCGGCCGCCGAGCGGGCCGCGATGTCGACCCTGAGCTGGGTCATGCGCGACCGCAGACGATGGCGCGCGGCGCTGCGGGCCGCCCGCACCGGGGCCGCGCCGTTGCGCGCCCTGACCCGCCGCCGGGGCGGCACCCTGCGGCGCGCGCCGTGGCCGCTGTCGGCCTGGACCGCGTACCGCGACGCGCCGCTGCCCGCGGCGGAGTCCTTCCGAGACTGGTGGAGGCGCACCCATGAGCAGGGATGATGTACCGATCGGCGGGAGCCTCGCCGACCTGTTCGCCGAGCGGGCAGGCGACTACCGCGCGGGTATGCACCACTGCGCCGAGGACGAGCTGCCCGAACTGCTCGCCCGGCTACTGGCGGGAGCGTCCAAGGTGGTCCTGCCGTCTGGGCTGGCCGCGAACTGGACGGCGTCGTTGACCGTGCCCGTCCTTCACGACGGCGGCGAGCCGGGTTCGCTGACCGCGGCCGACCTGGACGAGCCCGGCCTGTCCGTGCTGACCGGGTGCGCGGTGGCGATCGCGGAGACCGGGACCATCGTGCTCGACGCCGGGCCGGGCCAGGGGCGGCGGCTGCTGACGCTGGTCCCGGACCACCACGTCTGCGTGGTACGCGACACGCAGATCGTCGCCGACGTGCCCGACATGATCGCCGCGCTGCCCGATCCGACCCGTCCCCTGACGATGATCTCCGGACCATCGGCGACCAGCGACATCGAACTCAACCGGGTCGAGGGCGTGCACGGGCCGCGCCGCCTCGACATCGTCCGCGTTCACCGAACCCCGGAAAGGCATCTTTCATGAGCAGAACGCTCGGCGGCTCCTCCGTCGCGGTCAGCGCGCTGGGCTTCGGCGCGGCGTCCATCGGCAACCTCTACCGGGCCGTATCGCCGGAGCAGGCCGCGGCCACCGTCGAGGCGGCCTGGCAGGCGGGCGTCCGCTACTTCGACACCGCCCCGCACTACGGGCTCGGCCTGTCCGAGCAGCGGCTGGGCGCCTTCCTGAACACTCGCCAGCGCGACGAGTACGTCATCTCCACCAAGGTCGGCCGCATCCTCGTCGACGATCCGGGCGGCGCGGGCGACGACATGGCCAACGGCTTCGCGGTGCCCGCGACCCGGCGTCGGGTGTGGGACTACAGCGCCGACGGCGTGCGCCGCAGCATCGAGGACAGCCTGGCCCGGCTGGGCCTCGACCGCCTCGACATCGTGCTGATGCACGACCCGGAGGAGAGCCCGGAGCCCGAGCGGGCCCTGCGGGAGGCGTACCCGGTGCTCGACGGGCTGCGCCGGGAGGGGGTCGTCGGCGCGATCGGCGTCGGCTCCAAGGACCCGGCGACCCTGGCCCGCTTCGCCACCGAGACCGACGTGGACGCGCTCATGGTCGCCGGCCGGTACACACTGCTGGAGCAGCCCGCGCTCGACGACATCCTGCCCGCCTGCACGGCACGCGGCATCTCGGTGCTCAACGTCGGCGTGTTCAACAGCGGTCTGCTGGCCGTGGAGTGGCCGGACGAGACCCGGCCGTACGAGTACGGCACCGCGCCCGCGGACATCCTCGCCCGCGCCCAGGGCATCGCCACCGCCTGCCGCCGCCACGGCGTGACCCTGCCGCAGGCCGCGCTCGCGTTCGCCGCCGCACACCCGGCCGTCGCCTCGGTCGTGGTCGGCGCGGGCAAACCCGAGCACGTCAACCGCAGCGCGCAGTGGTTCGCCCTGCCCACGCCGCCCGCACAGTTGTGGGCCGAGCTGGTCGCCGAGGGCCTGCTGCGCCCCGACGCCCCGTTGCCGGCATGACCTACCTGCACCTCGACCTCGACGGCGGCGGCCAGTGCACCGAGCCGGAGCTCGGCTGGGGCGGCCCGCTGCAGGCACTGTCCATCCTGCACAAAGCCCTGGACGGTCCGGTCGATCCGGCCGATGCCCGGCTGCCCGTCGCACTCGTCACCAGCACCGTCGCCGGGCTGGGCGCGGTCGGCAAAGCGGGTGTTCGCCCTCGGGCGGGACCGGCTGCGCGCCCAGCAGGAGATCAACGACCGGCTGGGCGTGCCCGCCGGAACGCTGCCCGCCAGGTTCTTCGACGAACCCGTGACCATCGGCGCACACCGCGGCGCGGTCCTGGATCGGGCGGAGTTCACCGCCGCCGTGGAGGTGCTCCGCCGCCAGTGGCACGCCTGCTGAGGCCCGGCACGTCCGGCACGCCCGGCAGGCGAGCCCGCGACCGGCGAGCCCCGCGACCGGCGTGGCGCGGTTCGCGGCGTGGCGTGACCGGCGTGGCCTGGGCGGCGTGAGCGCCAAGATCGTTCGACTTGCCTGGCAGGCGTGCGTATCTTGAACGCGCTTTCGCACAGGTGCCTGGCAAGTCGGGCGATCTTCGGGGCGTCCGGTGGGGAGGGCGGTTCGGTCCTGACCGGAATGCGCGAATCGCTCGATTCGGCACGGTGGAGCGGGGGTCGTTGCCTAGGCTTACGGCATGGCTCGTACCGCCGCTGACCAGGTGCGCAGTGAGGACTTGTTCACGACCGCGCTGTGGGGATACTCCATGGACGAGGTGGATGCCTACGTCGAGGACACCGCGAGACGCATGCGCCGGCTCGCCGCCGAGATCCAGCGGCTGTCCATCGCGGAGAACCAGCTCGGCGCCGCCCGGATCGAGATCTCCAAACTGACCTCCGAACTCGCCGAGGCGCGGCCGCTGGCCGGCGTCGGACCCCGGGTGCAGGCGATCCTGCGGATGGCCGAACGGGAGGCCGAGACGCTGCGCCGGACCGCGTTCGAAGTGCTGCGCAAGGCCTACGAGGAGGCGCGCGAGGTCCGGCAGAAGACCGAGGACGACGCGTACCAGGCCAAGCGCGACTACGAGCTGGCGCTCGCGCACCGCCGCAAGCACGACAAGGACGAACTGGCCGCCGCGGCCCTGGCCGCCGTCGACGGGGCCGCCCCGAGTGCCGAGCCGGAGCCCGAACCCGAGCCGCGCGAGACCGTGGGGATGCGGGAGCTCTTCGCGGTCGCGTCCGCGAAGAAGCGCGTGCCGGTGGACGAGGCGGAGAAGCACACGGCGAAGAAGCGCCTGCCGGTCGATGAAGCCGCCCGTAAGGCCGTCGGCGAGCCGGAAACGGCCCAGACCGGGTCGGACCTGGAGTTCGCGCCGGATCTTGAAGCCGAGCGCGACGTCGAGCCGATTCCCGCCCCGGCGGACGCCCGCGCTGCGGGCCCGGCCAGGGCGAACGGTCGAGCTGCGGGCCTACCGTCGGCGAACGGCCGGGGTGCCGGCTCGCCATCGGCGGCCCCTCGATCCGAGCGTCCGGGGCCGGAGGGCGGTCGGGCCGGTGGTGCGGTGCCGACGGGCCGCGCGGTGCCGATGAGTGGTGCGGTGCCGATGGGCGGTGCGCGCGGCCGGGCCGTGGCGGCGGAGGTCTCAGCCGCCGATGACGCCCCCGTCCAGGCCGCCACGCAGGCCGGCGAGCCTGAGGGCGAGGCGCGCGCGGTGCCCGAGGTGCTGGAGGACGAGTACCCGGTGATCGAGGAGCCGGTGGAGCGGTTCCACAACGGGTCGAACAAGTCCCGCCGCAAGCGGGCCCGCAACCAGCGCGCCAACCCCGCCGGTGCGCAATCCGCCACCTCACCCGACCCTGCCGACACCCTTCCCGCCAAGCGCCCTTGAGCGGGCCCCGCGAGGGCGTGAAGATCGACGTTTGAGGTCATGATCTGCGGTCCAACCGCAGATCATGACCTCAAACAGTGATCAACATGCCGCGAAACGCGGCGGCGAGGTCAGCGGGCTTCGCGCCAGCCGCGCTTGAGGTCGCCGTTCCAGCCGCGCTTGATGTCGGCGGCGGCGTGCGGCGCTCCGACCCGGAGCACGTCCCAGTGGCGGCGCGGCTCCTCGGAGCTCTTCAGCGTGATCCGGTCACCGACTCTGACCTTGGGCTCCACCCAGCACGTCAGCATCCGGTTTCCGGATCTCAGGTCGACCTGAACCAGCGTTGTCATGACGGCGACGGTAGCAGTGATCTTGGTCGAAGTCCTGCGAGTTTCGTGGTCGCGGGTGGGGACTGGTTCACATTCTGTCCACGGGCAGCGCGGGCGGCCTCACGCTGCGGGTACGGTGCCGCCCGTGACCCTGTACCTGCTCGCCTTCCTGGTGATCACCGTCGCGGCCTTCGCCCAGGCCATCTCGGGCTTCGGCTTCTCGCTGGTGTCCGTGCCGCTGCTGGCGATGATCGTCGACCCGCAGCCCGCGGTGGTCGCCGCCACGATCGTGAGCTGCTGCCTCAACGCCGGCAACGCGTACGGGCACCGCGGCCACATCGACGCCGGCGCGTCGCGGCGGCTGCTGCTGTGGGTGCTGGCGGGGCTGCCGGTGGGGGTGCTCGCGCTGCGGCTGCTGCCGTCGGGCGCGCTGGTCGCCACGATCGCGCTGGTCACGCTGGGCTGCACGGTGATCGTCTGGCGGGGCTGGCGGATCGCGCCGAACGGCTGGAGCCTGCGCGGCGCGGGCCTGCTGTCCGGGGTGCTGACCACGGCCACCGCCACGAACGGCCCGCCGCTGGTGGCGGCGCTGCAGGCGATGCGGCTGGAGCCGCGGGCGTTCCGGGCCACGCTGGCGCTGCTGTTCGCCGCGGTGTCGCCGGTCGCGGTCGTCGGGTTCGCGCTGGCGGGCCTGCTCGGCGCCCGCGCGGTGCTGGTCGCGGCGGTCGGCCTGCCCGCGGCGGCGCTGGGCGGCTGGGTGGGCAACCGGGTGTTCGCCCGGTTCGACGCCGCGACGTTCCGCCGGATGGTGCTGGGCGCGCTGGTGGTCAGCTCGGCGGCGGCGCTGGTCAAGGCCGGGGCCGGGGCGCTGTAGCCGGATGTCGCAGGGTTGGGGCAGGGTGGACGGCGTGACTGATCAGCTGGTACGCCTCGTCCCGTGGTCCGACGACGATCTCGACCTGCTGCGCCGGGTCAACACGCCGGAGATGAAGAAGCACCTCGGCGGCCCGGAGACCGAGGAGAAGGTGCTGGCGCGGCACCGGCGCTACCTGGCGCTGCCGCACGGCCGCATGTTCCGGGTCGCGCTGGCGGCGACGGGCGAGCCGGCTGGCACCATCGGGCACTGGGACCGGGAGTGGCAGGGCGAGCAGGTGTACGAGACCGGCTGGAGCGTGCTGCCGGAGTTCCAGGGCCGGGGCATCGCCGTCGCGGCGGCGCGGGCGCTGATCGAGGCGGCGCGGGCCGACGGGCGGCACCGCTGGCTGCACGCGTACCCGGGGGTGGACAACCTGCCGTCGAACGCGATCTGCCGCAAGGCCGGGTTCGAGCTGGTCGGGCCGTACGACTTCGAGTACCCGCCGGGCAGCCTCATGCTCAGCAACGACTGGCGCTACGACCTGCGGAAACCGTGATCGACGCGTACCCGCCAAAAAATCTTGGAAGAATTTCCCGGCGGATGTAGAGACCGGCGCGCCGGCTCCGTCCGTGAGGTGAGGGCGGGCCGACGGGGCTCGCCGGACCGGAGGGAAGACCACGATGAAGTACCTGCTTCTGATCTACGGCAACCAGGAGAAGTGGGCCTCGATCCCGGCGGACGAGTTTCCGGCGGAGATCGCCAAGCAGGACGCCTGGAACAAGAAGTACAAGGAGACCGGCGAGCTGCTGGGCGCGTACGGGCTGGCCGACGCGGCGATGGCCAAGCTGGTGCGCCGCGCCGACGGGCAGCCCGCGGTGACCGACGGGCCGTACCTGGAGACCAAGGAGTACATCGCGAGCTTCTACCTGCTCGACTGCGAGAGCCAGCAGCGCGCCGAGGAGATCGCGGCGGACATGCCGTGGACCGACAAGGACCCGGTCGAGCTGTGGCCGGTGCTGCACGAGGCCCCGGGCAACGACCTGTGATCGTCGACCGGCGTGTCGAGGACCTGCTGCGCGAACTCGCGCCGCAGGTCCTCGGCGTGCTGGCGCGCCGCTACGGCATGTTCGACGCCTGCGAGGACGCGGTGCAGGAGGCGCTGCTGGTCGCCGCCCAGAAGTGGCCCGTCGGCGGGGTGCCGGACAACCCGCGCGGCTGGCTGATCACGGTCGGCGCGCACCGGCTGCTCGACGAGGTGCGCAGCGAGTCGGCCCGCCGCCGCCGCGAGGAGTCGGTCACCCTGGCCACGCCCCAGTCGGCGCTGGTCGGCGCGCCCGCCGACGCCGCACCCGACCGCGACGACTCGCTGACGCTGCTGTTCCTGTGCTGCCATCCGGCGCTGGCCGCGCCGAGCCAGGTCGCGCTGACCCTGCGCGCGGTCGGCGGTCTGAGCACCGAGCAGATCGCCACGGCGTTCCTGGTGCCGACGGCGACCATGGCGCAGCGCATCAGCCGGGCCAAGGCGAGCGTGAAGGCGGCGGGCGCGTCGTTCGCGATGCCCGACGCCGCCGAGCGCGCCGGCCGCCTGCGGGCCGTGCTGCAGGTCCTCTATCTGATCTTCAATGAGGGGTACGCCACCACGGCCGGCCCCGACCTCACCGCCCCGCAGCTGTCCGACGAGGCGATCCGCCTCACCCGCTGGCTGCGCCGTCTGCTGCCCGACGACGCCGAGGTCGCCGGCCTGCTCGCCCTGATGCTGCTCACCGACGCCCGACGCCCCGCCCGCACCACGCCCGACGGCGGCCTCGTCCCCTTGGCCGAGCAGGACCGGGGCCGGTGGGACCAGGCCCGGATCGCCGAGGGCGTGGCCCTGATCAGCGAGGTGTTACCCCGCGGCCAGGTCGGCCCGTACCAGCTCCAGGCCGCCATCGCCGCCGTGCACGACGAGGCCGCCACCATGGCCGACACCGACTGGCCTCAGATCCTCGCCCTCTACACCCTGCTGGAACAGGTCGCCCCCAGCCCGGCCGTCACCCTCAACCGCGCCGTCGCCGTGGGCCACGTCCACGGCCCTCGCACGGCTCTGGACCTGCTCGCCACCCTCGACAGCGACCCGCGCATGTCCCACCACCACCGCCTCCTGGCCACCCGGGCCCACCTGCTCGAACAAGCCGGCGACCACGCTTCCGCCGCCACCGCCTACCGGGCCGCCGCCGCCCTCGCCGCCAACCTCCCCGAACGCCGCCACCTCACCACCCGCGCCGCCCAGAACGAAGGAAGGGCACCTTCACCACGCTCCGCGTTGTAGAAGGTGCCCTTCCTGACGGCGCGTGCCGCTGAGCTGCGGTTCGGCAGCGGTTCGACGACCGGGGCGGGCGGCCCGGCCGCCGGGGCGGCGGCCAGGCGCATGGCCTGCGGCCAGGCTTGGGGCGGTCAGGCGGGCTGGTCGGGGTTCGGCGCGGTGTCGGCCCCGCCGGCGCGGCGGCGGTGGAGGGCCAGGCCGCGCAGGGCGGCCAGGCCGATGACCAGCCAGACCACGTTGACGGCCACCGACGGCAGCGCCCGGTGCACGACGCCGTTGACCGCGAGCGCGACCGCCCCGGCGAGGTTGAGCAGCTGGTACGTCGTCCCCGCGGCGATCCGCCCGCTGGACAGCAGCCCGTACGCCAGCAGCAGCGCGGCCGCCCCCAGCCAACCGACCACCTCGACGAGCAGCTCGCCGCTCACGGCAGAGCCCCGGTGCTCATCGCGGCACCAGCGCGTACGCCCGCACCGGGAACGTGCCGAAGTCGCGCACCGGGGCGGGCGCCGCGTGCAGCCGGGCCCCGTGTACGGGCAGCCCGCCCAGCCCGGTCAGGTGCTCCAGGACCGGGATGCCCGCGTGCAGCAGGATCGAGTGCGCGGGCCGGGTCTTGCCGTCGGTGCAGTCGATGTTGACGCTGTCGATGCCGACCAGCGTCGCCCCCGCGGCGACCAGGTGGTTCGCGCCGTCCTCGGCCAGGTACGGCGCGGCGACGCCGTACTCGGCGGTGCGCCAGTGCCGGTCCCAGCCGGTGTGCAGCAGCACCGCCTTGCCGGCCACGTCGTATGGCGCGAGCGTCTGCGCGGTGATCGCCCGCTCGGTCGCGCCGGTCAGCCGGGCCACCACGACGGGCAGGTCGGCCAGCGACTCCAGGGGCAGCCCGGCCAGGTCCACGCCGCCCTCGTAGCGGTGGAACGGGCTGTCGATGTACGTGCCGGTGTTGCTGACCATGCTGATCCGGTCGATGGTGAACTCGGTGCCCTCGGCGTAGACGCCGCGCGAGTCGGCGCGGGTCAGGTGCGGCAGGATCTCTGGTCCCGGCAGCCCCGGGTAGGTGGTCATCCCGGCCTCGATGACGTGGCTCAGGTCGACCAGCCGGGTGCCCGCGCCGGTGGCGGCGCCGGCGGACGGGCCGCCACGCGACCCCTTGTGCGCCTCGGCGAACACCTCGACCCCCGACAGCCGCACCTGGTCCACCATCAGCAGGCCGAGGTGGCCGACGAACAGGCCGGCCAGGTCGTCGGCGGTGACGTCCGGGCCGGGCACGTCCAGCCGGAAGCCCTGGACCTGCAGTCCGCCGCCGTTGGAGAAGGTCACGTCCGCGTCGAAGGACGCCCGGTACTCGGTCATGTCTCCATGATCCGCCGATGTCGGCATACAGCACAAGCGACGATCTCTTCATGCGGCATGTAGCCTGACTGAATGCAGATCGACCCGCGCCGCCTCGCCGTGCTGCGTGCCGTCGCCGACGCGGGCGGGGTGCTCGCCGCCGCGTCGGTGCTGCATCTGACCCCGTCGGCGGTGTCCCAGCACATCGCACGGCTGGAGGCGGAGACCGGAGTGACCCTGCTCGACCGCTCGCAGCTCGGCGGGCGGCGGGCCGCCGGGCTGACCCCGGCCGGGCGGCTGCTGGCCGGGCACGCCGCGAAGCTCGGGCAGGTGCTCGCCGCCGCGGAGCACGAACTGGCCGCGTTCACCGGGCAGGTGGCCGGGCCGGTGACCGTCGGCGCGTTCCCGACCGCGATCCGGCACCTGGTCGTGCCGGTCGCCGCCGAGCTGGGGGAGAGCGCGCCCGCGGTGGCGCTGCGCATCCGGCAGTACGAGCCCGAGCCGGGGCGCGCGGCGCTGCGTACCGGCGAACTGGACCTGCTGATCACGGAGTCCGACGCCGCCGCACCGGCCCGCGACCCGGCCGGACTGCGCACCGTGAAGCTGTTCGACGACCCCTACCGGATCGTGGTGCCGCGTCGCTGGGGACCGGTCAGCGACCTCGACGTGCTGCGCGACCGCCCCTGGGTGGACGGCCCGCCCGACACCGCCGTGCGCCGTGTGCTCGACCGCGTCTGCGCCCAGCACGGCCTGACCCTCGACCGCCGGCACGAGTGCCTGGAGTTCCCCGCCGCACTCGCCGTCGTCGCCGCGGGCCTGGCCGCCGCCGTGGTCCCCGCCCTGGCCCTGCCCGAGCAGCACCCCGCCGTACGCGCCATCACCACCCCGCTCGTCGGCGCCCGCCGCCTCGACCTCATGCACCGCCGCGGTCGCCACGAACCCAGCCCCGCCGCCCGCCTGGTCGCTGCCGCCATCACGACCCGAGCCCACGACACCGCCCCATCCTCCTAGGACAATCCAACCGTCGTGACAAAGGAAGGGCACCTTCTTATCGCCATGTGTTGTAGAAGGTGCCCTTCCTTTCCTCGCAACGCTGTGAGCTGCGGGGTTAGGCGTTGTTGGCGAGGGTTGCGGTGAGGCGGCCGACGATCGGCTCGAGCACCTGGTACGCGCCGTCGGAGAGGTCGCCGTCGCCGCGCATGTCACGCAGCTTGGCCAGCAGTTCGCGAGCCTCGGTGGCGGCCTCGCCGTCCCCGTCCCGGCGCAGCCGCTTCTCGATCTCCTGGACCTGCTTACGCAGCTCGGATGCCTCCTTGCCGGCGATCCCGCCCGCCCGCGCCAGCCGGTCGATCTCCTGCCGCAGCTGCGCGAGCGGGTCGGCGGGCCGGGCGGCCGACGGCTTGGGAGCGGCCGGGCGGGTCGCACCCGCCGCGTTCGGCGGGCCCGCGTTGCTCGACGGCCCCACGTCGGCGGCGTTGCCGGTCGGTGCACCCGCCGAGGCGAGCACGATCAGCATGAGACCGGCCACGATGGCCACCACGGCCGCCGTGCCCCACAGCACCGGGCGCAGCCAGCGGTCGGGCCGGTCGGGGCGGGCAGACCGCACGCGCTCGGGCCGGGCGGGTGCGGGAGGTGGCACGGCCGCGACTCCGACCAATGTGCCGCGCGGCGAGGCGTTCCCGGATGGCGACACCGGCGCGGAGACGAGGGTGTCCGACAGCTGGGCCGTCGTGTACGGGTCGGGCACGATCGCTTCGCCGATCGTGAGCAGCTGCGCGGCGACCTGCTCGGCACTGCCCGGCCGGTGCCGGGGGTCGGCCGCGGTCAGCTGTCCGGTGAGTTCCGCGAGCGGCTCGGGCACCCCGGCGCGCAGCAGGTCGTCGCGGACGATCTTGCCGTCGTGCCCGGCGGGTGGGGGAGCGCCGGTGAGCATCGCGTACAGCGAGCAGCCGAGCCCGAACACGTCGGTGCGGGCGTCGACGGGGCCCCCGGCGGCCTGTTCGGGTGCCGTGTAGCCGCGGGTGCCGGCGACCAGCGACGGGTAGGCCGCCTCCTGCCAGGCGGCGATGCCGAAGTCGCACACCTTCACCACGCCCGACGAGTTGACCAGCAGGTTCGCGGCGGTGACGTCGCGGTGCACGATGCCGGCCGAGTGCGCGGCGGCCAGCGCGGCGCAGGTCTGCACGGCGATGCCGACGGCCTGGTCGCGGTGCAGCGGGCCGTCCTGCAGCAGGGTGTGCACGCTGGGCCCGTCGACCAGCTCCATCACCACGTACGCCTCGGCGGCTTCGACGGCGACGTCGTACACGGCGACGATGTGCGGGTGCGGCAGCGCGGCGACGGCCTGCGCCTCACGCCAGAAGCGCTGCCGCGTCGCGGTGTCGGCGAATCGCGCCGGGTCCAGGATCTTCACCGCGATCGGACGGCGCAGGCGCAGGTCCTGCCCACTCCAGACGGTGGCCATGCCACCGTGCCCGATCTCCTCATCGACCCGGTACCGGGCGCCCAGCATTCGGCCCATCGTGTGGCTCTACCCGTTCCCGCGGCCCACAAACCGATTCCGGCCGACGTCACCCGTCCGCGTCGGGAAGCCGACTCGGTCCGGTTCAGGTTTAGGCGGATCTTGTGGGCTGCTTAAGGTCTCCACAAGGGAGTCCTCCGTAGCGTTGGGTCATCGGCCGTGCACCGCGGTCACCGCCGCACGCCGCCGCCCCGCGAGCCGGGTTGCCGGCCGCGTGTGCCCCCGGCAGGAACGGAGTTCACCCCATGCGAAGACTGGTCGCCTACCCGCTGATGGCGCTGGGTCTCGTGACCGCGTCGCTGGCGATCGCCTCGCCCGCGTCCGCCCACGGGTACGTCTCGTCGCCCCCGAGCCGGCAGGCGCTGTGCGCGTCGGGCCGGGTCGCCGACTGCGGGCCGATCCAGTACGAGCCGCAGAGCGTCGAGGGCCCGAAGGGCCAGCGCAACTGCCACGGCGGCCTGGCGCAGTTCGCCGTGCTGAACGACGACAGCCGCAACTGGCCGGCGACCTCGGTCGGCTCCTCGGTGACGTTCAACTGGGTGCTCACCGCCCGGCACTCCACCAGCAGCTGGGAGTACTACATCGGGAGCAGGCGGATCGCGTTTTTCGAGGACGGCGGCCGCCAGCCCAACGCGACCGTGTCGCACCAGGTGAGCCTGGCCGGGTTCAGCGGCCGGCAGAAGCTGCTGGCGATCTGGAACATCGGCGACACCCCGATGGCCTTCTACAACTGCATCGACCTGCAGATCGGCGGGGGCGGCCCGGCTCCGTCGCCGACCGCCGCCCCGTCGCCGACGGCCCGGCCTGGCGCGTCGCCGACCGCGCGTCCGAGCACCCGGCCGACGGTGCGGCCGTCGAGCCCGGCAATCTCGCCGACGCCCCGCCCGACGGGCACCGTGCCCGGCGGTGCCGAGTGGGCCCCGGGCACCACGTACCGGACCGGCGACGAGGTCACCTACCAGGGCGTGCGGTACCGCTGCCGGCAGTCGCACACCTCGATCGTCACGTGGGAGCCCTCGTACTACACGCTGGCGCTCTGGCTGCCGATCTGACGAGCTTCCGGCGGGCCGTCCCCCCGTGCGGCCCGCCGGTCACCGCTCCGCCTCCCCGCACCCCCGCCCGGCGGTCACGCCGCCTCCGAACAGGACACCGACGATGAGAGAGTTCCGGATCGCGCTGGCCGCCGCAGCGCTCACCCTGCTGGCCGCCTGCGGCACCGCCGCGCCCGAGCCGGCGGCCTACCAGGTCCCCGTCGCGCCCAAGGCCGACGCGACGTTCAACGCGACCGACGTGATGTTCCTGCAGATGATGGTCACCCACCACCAGCAGGGCCTGGAGATGGTCAAGCTGGCCCGTACGCGGGGGACCAGTGAGGAGGTGGCGATGCTTGCGGGCGCGATCGAGGTCACCCAGACCACCGAGCTGGAGGTCATGCAGGGCTGGCTGACCGGCTGGGGCGAGACGACCACCGCGGACCACCACCCGAACGCGCACGCCTCGCACGGCGGCCTGCCGATCACCGGCGCGGACGAGATGGCGGCGCTGAAGAAGGCCACCGGCGCTCAGTTCCAGACGACGTTCCTGAACCTGCTGATCGGCCACCAGCACAACGCCGTCGAGATGGCCCGCATGGAGACCGACGGCGGCGCCAACCCGCAGGTCAAGGACCTCGCCAACCGCATCACCCTGTCCCGCGCCGAACAGATCAAGCAGATGCTCGGCATGGTCGCCGCCTGACCACTGTCATCTCCGGGGCTCCGCCGGTGCTGCTCTGGCAGCATGGGCGGAGTCTTTTCGTGGCGGCGTGAACCTGGGCGGCCCGTCCGGCGACTGTGCTGGGCGAGGAGGCGGGTATGAGCGACGAGTTGCTGGTGGTGCGGTGCCGGCTCGGTGAGCGGGACGCGCTCGCGGAGCTGGTGCGGGCCTGGCATGCGCCGGTGTGGGGATACGTGCGGCGCATGATCGGCCCGGCTGAGGCCGACGACGTGACACAGGAGGTATGGCTGGCCGTGGTGCGCGGCCTGCCGGGGCTGCAGCAGCCGGAGCGGTTCACGCCGTGGCTGTTCACCATCGCGCGGCGGGCGGTGACCAACCGGCTGCGCGCGGAGTACGCCCGGCCCGAGGTCGCCGCCGACGCCGAACCGGTGACGCCAGATCCCGCCGAGGCCCTGGTGGACCGGGCGGAGCTGCTGGCCGGGCTGGCGGCGCTGCCGGCCCGCGAGCGCGAGGTGCTGATCCTGTTCCACGTCGAGGATCTGCCGCTGGAGACGTGCGCGGTGATCTGTGACGTGCCCGTCGGCACGGTGAAGTCACGTCTGAACCGTGCGCGGCGGCTGCTGCGCGCGGAACTGAACCGGAAGGAAGGCCGCCCGTGAACGCCGACGAACTGATCTCCCGACTGTCCGGCCCGCTGTCGTTGCGCCGCCGGGTGGTGACCACTGTCGCGCTGCTGGGCGGCCTGCTGGGGGCTGCGTTCGTCGGCCTGCTGTGGCTGACCGAGCCGGTGCTGCCGGTTCGTACGCAGCTCGCCTTCGGGGCGCTGGTGCTGGTCGGCCTGGGCTGGGCCGGTTACGGGGCGTGGGTGCTGACCCGGCGTACGCCGCTGTTCGCGCTCGACCGGGTGATCGCCGGGTGGCTCGCGCTGGCCGCCACCGGCCTGCTCGCGGGGCTGACCGTGCTGGTGGCGGCGACCCGGGGCGGGGTGCACGCGGCCGCGTACGCGATGGTGGTGGTGCTGGTCCTGGTGGCGGTAGGGAACCTGGTGCGGGCCCGGGCGCTGCGGGCCGCGCTGCTGCGCCGGAAGCGGGAACTGGGCGGCTGAGTGCCGCCGGGCCGCAGCCGCGTTCATGCCGTTGGACCGCATGAACGGGGCTGCGCTCGTGTGCAGAGGAAGCGATGTCGTCGCTGCGGGCGAGCCTCGGGATGGCGGGATCACGCCGTCCGATCGCCGTGCAGCAGCTCCGACAGCCAGGTGAGCTGCCGTTTGACCTGGTAGGCCTCGCCGCCTTCGTGGTGGTTGAACGGGTAGGCGTGGATCTCCCGCGCGGGCCGCTCCGGGCGGCCGTTGGCCGCGCCGTAGTGGTTGTGGGCGGCGAAGACGCCACGCGGCGGGCACACGTTGTCGCGCAGCCCGGTGCCGAAGTGCGCGGGCGCGACGGCGCGGCGCGCGAACGAAACGCCGTCGACATAGGACAGCGTGCGCCGGACGGCGTCCTCGGCCTCCCGGTGCACGGCGAGGAAGTTCACGATCTCGCCGTACGGCGGCGCGTCGGTGATCTCGATGGCGCGCTGCAGGTCGCACAGCAGCGGCGCGGTGGTGATCAGGGCGGTGAGGTCGGGCACGAGTCCCGCGACGGCCAGCGCCACCCCGCCGCCCTGGCTGTTGCCGGTGGCGACGACGCGGCCGTCGGTGCCGGGCAGGGCGCGGGCCGTGTCGACGGCCCGGACGGCGTCGGTGATGAGCCGCCGGTAGTAGTAGTCGTGCGGGTCCAGGATGCCGCGGGTCGCCGGCCACGGTCCGCCGAGCGCGCCACTGTGCGGGTCGGGGGTGTCGCCGCCGCTGCCGTACTGGCCGCCCTGCCCACGCGCGTCCATCAGCAGGTGCGCGTATCCGGCGGCGGGCCAGGTCAGGCGCTCGTGGGGCAGTCCGCGGCCGCGGCCGTAGCCGACGTATTCGACGACCGCGGGCAGCGGAGTGTCGACGCCTGCGGGGCGGGTGTACCAGGCGCGTACCGGGTCACCGCCGAAGCCGCTGAAGGTGACGTCCCAGGTGTCGAGCAGGGGCAGGCCGGTCCGCACGGGGCGGACGTCGCCGAGCACGGGCTGGGCGGTGGCGTTCTTGAGCGTGGCGGACCAGAACTCGTCGAAGTCGGCGGGTTCGGCGATATCGGGGGTGTAGTCGCGGAGCCGGTCGAGCGGCAGGTCGAACAGGGGCATGGGTCCTCACCGGGAGGTCGGGTTCGGGCGCGGGTGCGCGGGTGGCGCGGTCGTCTCGCGGACGACGAGTTCGGTGACCAGGTCGATGCGGCTGGTCGTGAGGTCGGTCTTGTCGGCGAGGTCGAGCAGCATCTGGGTGGCCGCGCCGGCCATGTCGCGCAGCGGCTGGTGGACGGTGGTGAGGGCGGGGTCGGTCCAGGCGGCGACGGGCAGGTTGTCGTAGCCGATGACGGACAGGTCGTCGGGCACGTGCAGGCCGAGCTGCCGGGCGGCGCGCAGCACGCCCATGGCCTGCATGTCCGACTGGGCGAAGATCGCGGTGGGCCGGTCGGGCCGGGTGAGCAGGTCCAGGGCGTGCTCGTGGCCGGTGGCGACGTAGAAGGCGCCGTGCCGGACGAGGTCGGGGTCGACGGCGATGCCGGCTTCCTCGTGCGCGGCGCGGAATCCGGCGGTGCGGGCGCGGCTGCACAGCACGTCGGTCGGTCCGGAGATGACGGCGATCCGGCGGTGGCCGAGTTCGATCAGGTGGCGGGTGGCGATCAGGCCGCCGCTCCAGTTGTTGGCGCCGACGGTGGGCACCGAGGCGGAGGTGGCGCTGTCGGTGTCGATGACGACGAACGGGATCGCGCGGCGTTGCAGTTGGCGGCGCTGGGGTTCGGTGAGGTGGCACTGGACGAACAGCACGCCGCGGGGGCGGCGGGCCACGACGCCGTCGAGCCATTCCTGGGGTGGGCGGTGCCGGCCCTGGAGTTGGGACAGCACGAGGTCGATCCGGGCCGGCACGGTGACCGTCTCGACGCCACGGATGATCTCCATGGCCCAGGTGGAGTCGTACTCGTGGAAGACGAGGTCGATCTGGCCCGCGCCGGTGGGCTGGCGTTTGGCGCGGCGGCGGTAGCGGTGGCGTTCGAGGCTGGCTTCGACGCGGGCCCTGGTCAGGGCGGAGACGTCGAGTCGTCCGTTGAGGACTTTGGAGACGGTGGCGGTGGAGACACCGACCTCGTCGGCGATGGTCGCGATGGTCACCGTGCCGGGGCCGGTGCTCGGACGGGCCTTCGTCATGTGTCGCCTCACCGCTGCCTCGGAAGTTTCGGAACCGAACTCTAAATCACGATCGGCATTTTCGGCCAGAGTGTTCGGCGATGGGGATCGTCCAGATCGATGGTCCTCACCGGAGTATCACGCACTGCAATCGTTTGTGTCAGCGCTTCCGTGCCCTTGACACGTCCCGATGGGACGCTTAAGTTGCCCGGCACAGGTAACGCAATATTTCCGAAACTTTCGGCGAAACACGAAGTGCGGCAGTCGCTGCGGGTCGGGGACCGTGCCGGGGCCGCACGAAAAATGCGTCGGCGCGAACAGGGGAGGTCTGAGGATGAGCGTGCCCGGGACGCTGGACCCGCCGCGGTCCACGCCGCAGGCGGGCAAACCGCCGCCCGCCGCGCCGCCCGTTCGCGCCCGGCGGCTGACCTGGCGGCGGGCGCTGCGCCGGGATTGGCAGCTGTACTCGCTGGCGGTGCTGCCGCTGCTGTTCTTCGCGGTGTTCCGCTACCTGCCGATGATCGGCAACGTCATCGCGTTCCGTAAGTTCCAGCCCGGCGGCAACCCGCTCGGGGAGTACTGGGTCGGCCTGCGCTACGTCGAGATGTTCCTCAACGACCCGACGTTCTGGAACGTCTTCACCAACACCCTGATCCTCGGCGTGCTGAGCCTGATCGTCTGCTTCCCGCTGCCGATCGTGCTGGCGCTGCTGTTCAACGAGCTGACCAGCCGCCGGCTCAAGCGCTTCGTGCAGTCGGTGTCCTACCTGCCGCACTTCCTGTCGGTCGTGATCGTCGCCGCGATGGTCATGCAGCTGCTGTCCGTCGACGGCACGGCCAACCAGGTGGTACGGGCGTTCGGCGGCGACCCGATCCCGTTCCTGCAGCAGCCCGAGTGGTTCCGCACCATCTACGTGTCCTCGGAGGCGTGGCAGACCGTCGGCTGGGGCACCATCCTCTACCTGGCGGCACTGACCACGATCGACTCCGACCTGTACGAGGCGGCCCGCATCGACGGAGCGAGCCGGTGGCGGCAGACCTGGCACGTGACCCTGCCCGGCATCCGCCCGACGATGATCACGCTGCTGATCCTGAACATCGGCACGTTCATGGCGGTCGGCTTCGAGAAGATCCTGCTGCTGTACAACCCGCTGACCTACCCCACCGGCGACGTGATCTCCACGTACCTGTTCCGGATGGGTGTGCTGTCCAACAGCTTCAGCTACGCCGCCGCGATCGGCCTGTTCGAGGCCGTCATCGGCCTGACGCTGGTGCTGACGGCCAACCTCATCGCCCGCCGCGCGGTGGGGACAAGCCTGTGGTGACCGGCAAACCCCGCCGGATGCGGGTCACCCGGGGCTACCGGGTGTTCCAGGCCGTCAACGCGGTCGTGCTGACACTCGTGGTGATCGTGACGCTGTACCCGTTCGTCAACGTGGTCGCGCGCTCGCTCAGCCAGGAGGCGTACATCCGCGCCGGGCAGGTCAGCCTGGTGCCGCGCGGGTTCAACCTGCACACGTACAAGCTGGTCATGGCCGACGAGATGTTCTGGGCCAACTACCGCAACACGGTCTTCTACACGGTCGTGGCAACGGCTGTCGCGATCACCCTGACCACCTGCTACGCGTACGTGCTGTCGAAGAAGCAGCTGCGCGGCCGCTCGGCGCTGGTCGGCATCGCGGTGTTCACGATGTTCTTCTCCGGCGGCCTGATCCCGAACTACATCCTGGTCACCAGCCTCGGGCTGAAGAACTCGGTGTGGGCGATCGCGCTGCCCAACGCGATCAGCGTGTTCAACCTGCTGGTCATGAAGGCGTTCTTCGAGTCCATGCCGACCGAGCTGGAGGAGGCCGCCGCCGTCGACGGCCTGGACACCTACCGCATCCTGTGGCGCATCGTGCTGCCGCTGTCCAAGGCCATGATCGCGACGATGGTGCTCTTCTACGCGGTGGCGTTCTGGAACTCGTGGTTCTCGGCCTTCCTCTACATGGACCAGTCGGAACTGTTCCCGGTCACCGTCTACCTGCGCAATCTCATCGCGGGCGCGACCGGGGCCGGCTCCGTCGGCGCAGCGGACGCGGATCTGCAAGTGGCGGCCAACATCCAGGCCGTGACGATCGTGCTCACCGTCGTGCCGATCCTGCTGGTCTACCCCTTCGTCCAGAGGTATTTCGTGTCCGGCGTGATGCTCGGGGCGGTCAAGGGGTGAACCGGCTGCAAGTAGCACATTCCACTTATCGACCGGAAAGGCGATTTCTGATGGCTACCCGCTCCCGCAGACGCGTCGCGGCCTTCGCGGCCGCGCTGCTCGCCGTGTCCCTTGCCGGGTGCACCGGCGAGGAACCGACCTCCGAGGACCTGTCCGGCAACCGCGTCGGCGCGATGGCCGACTACGGCGTGAACTCGCAGTTCAAGGCCACCGAGGCGCTGAACTTCTCGATCCTGTACAACAACCACCCGAACTACCCGCTCAAGAACGATTGGCTGTTCTGGTCCGAGCTGACCGCGCGCACCGGCGTCACGCTGACACCGACCGCGGTCCCGCTGTCGGACTACGAGCAGAAGCGCAGCCTGCTCATCGGCGCGGGCGACGCACCGCTGATCATCCCGAAGACCTATCCGGGCCAGGAGACGCCGTTCGTGGCGTCGGGGGCGATCCTGCCGGTCAGCGACTACCTCGACCTGATGCCGAATCTCAAAGACAAGATCGCCAAGTGGAACCTGCAGCCTGACATCGACCAGCTGCGCCAGCTCGACGGCAAGTTCTACCTGCTGCCGGGCCTGCACGAGAACGTGTGGACCGACTACTCGCTCGGCGTGCGCACCGACATCCTCGCCCAGCTCAACCTCACCGTGCCCAAGACCTGGGACGAGGTGTACACGATGCTCAAGGCGATGAAGGCCGCGTACCCGAACCAGTATCCGATGTCGGACCGGTGGAGCAAGCCCACGCCCGGCGGCTCGCTGTTCAACTACATGTCGCAGGCGTTCAGCACCAACGGCGGCTGGGGCTACCGCAACGACTACTGGGACGCCAGCGCCAAGAAGTTCGTCTTCACCGGCGCCACCGACGGCTACAAGCAGATGGTCACCTACCTGAACAAGCTGGTGAAGGAGGGCCTGCTCGACCCGGAGAGCTTCACCCAGGACGACGACACCGCCATCCAGAAGCTCGCCACCGGCAAGTCGTTCGTGATCAGCGCCAACGCGCAGGAGCTGGTCAACAAGTACCGGCCGACGATGGCCGAGACCCAGCCCAAGGCCACCATCGTCAAGATCCCGCAGCCGACCGGCCCGGCCGGCGAGGTCAAGGCCGGCAGCCGGCTGGAGAACGGCGTCATGATCTCCAAGAAGGCCCGGGACAGCAAGAACTTCGTCGCGATGATGCAGTTCATCGACTGGCTGTACTACTCCGACGCCGGCCAGGAGTTCGCCAAGTGGGGCGTGCCCGGCACCACCTACAACAAGGACGCCTCGGGCAAGTTCACGCTCGCGCCCGACGTCGACTACGTCAAGCTCAACCCGACCGCGACCAAGCACCTGCAGAAGGACTTCGGCTTCGGCAACGGCGTGTTCGCCTACGGCGGCACCACCGCGCTGCTGCAGTCGACGTTCTCGGCCGAGGAGCTGGAGTACCAGAAGGCGATGGACGCCCGGAAGATCCTGCCGGTGCCGCCGCCGCACCCGTACGAGGACGCCGAGGCCGAGCAGGCCACGCTGTGGGAGACGCCGCTGAAGGACCACGTCGCGCAGATGACGCTCAAGTTCATCCTCGGCCAGCGTGACCTGTCCGAATGGGACGCCTACGTCGGCGAGCTCAAGGCCAAGAACATGGACGCCTACATCGAGCTCGTCAACAAGGCGTACGACCGCTTCGCCAAGCAGCGGGGCTGACCCGAGTCCCGGCCCGGCCGCGCGCCGGCGCGGCCGGGCCGTTCGCACCGACGCGGAGGAACCGCCATGCGCATCCACGTACCCGAGACCGCCTCCGGCCGGCTGTCCGACGCCTGGCGCTTCTGCGTCGGCACCGGCCGGTTCGAGCTGGCTCTGCGGCGCGACTACCAGGACTCGCTGGCGATGATCCAGCGCGACATCGGCTTCCGGCACATCCGCGGCCACGGCCTGCTGTCCGACGGAGTCGGCGTGTGCCGGCCGTACGAGTACCAGGGCGCGACCCGCACCCGCTACGCGTTCACGTACGTCGACCAGGTCATCGACGCCTACCTCGACCTCGGCATCCGCCCGTTCCTGGAGCTGGGCTTCATGCCCGCCGCCCTGGCCTCCGGCGAGCAGACCGTGTTCTGGTGGGCCGGCAACGTCACCCCGCCCCGCTCCTGGAACCAGTGGGCCGACCTGGTCCGGGCGACCGTGTCGCACCTGGTCGACCGGTACGGCATCGAGCAGGTGCGGACCTGGCCGATCGAGGTGTGGAACGAGCCCAACCTCAAGGAGTTCTGGGCCGGCGCCGACCGCGACGCCTACCACCGGCTGTACGAGGTCAGCGCCGACGTGGTCAAGGCCGTCGACGCGTCGCTGCAGGTCGGCGGGCCGGCGATCTCGCCCGGGGCGGACGACTGGCTGATCTCGTTCGCGGAGTTCGTCGACGGCCGCGGGGTGCCCTGCGACTTCGTCAGCAAACACGCGTACACCTCGGGGCCCGCCCAGCACGTGCCGTTCGGGGTGCACCAGACCCTGGCCCCGGCGGAGCGGCTGCTGGAGCAGTTCGCCACCCCGCGCGAGCTGCTGGCCGCGACCGGGCTGGCCGGGCTGCCGGTGCACATCACCGAGTTCAACTCCTCCTACCGGCCCGACAACCCGGTGCACGACACGGCCCTGCACGCCGCGTACCTCGCGCCGGTGCTGGCCAACGGCGGCGACCTGGTCGACTCGTTCTCGTACTGGACGTTCTCCGACATGTTCGAGGAGGTGGGTGTGCCGGCGTCGCTGTTCCACGGCGGCTTCGGCCTGCTCACCCACCGGCAGCTGCGCAAACCCACCTATCACCTGTACGCGTTCATGGCCCGGATGGGCGAGCACGTGCTCACCCGCGGCGGCGACCACCTGGTGACCCGCGACGGCACCGGCCGGGTCACCGTGCTGGCCTGGGCCCCGGTCGACGTCACCGGCGGCCCGCCCGTCGACGGCCACACGCTGCGCCTGTCGATCCCGATCGGCGGGCTAGGCACCGCGTCGGTGTATATGAGCCGCTCGTCGGTCAGCGAGGAGGCCGGCAACGCCTGGGCGGCCTGGTGCGAGATGGGCCGTCCGGCCTCACCCGGCTCCCGGCAGCTCGCCGACCTGTACGAGGCCGCCGAACCGGCCCGTAGCCACCGCAGCCTGCCGCGGGTCGGCGGCTGCGTCGAGCTGGACCTGGTCCTGTCCCGGCACGAGGTGACCCTGGTCGAGCTGACCCCGGTCGTCGACGAGACCCCGCCCTGGTGGGACGACGACCGCCTGCTCGGCCTGGGCCGCCCCGCCCCGCAGCCCTCGGGGCGAACCGATGACTGAGACCGTCCGGTTCGGCCACGGCGTGCTGTCGCGGGCGGCGGCGCTGATCTACACGCTGCTCGTCGTCGAACTGCTGCTCCTGCTGACCACGTTGCCGGGGCTGGTGCCGCTGGTGCTGCTGGCCCACGACACCAGCAACATCCCGCTGTACGCCGCCTGCGCCCTGCCCCTGGGCCCGGCGGTGTCCGCCGCCCTGTACACGCTGCACCACCATCGCGCCGACCTGGCCGATCTCACGCCCGCGTCCGCGTTCTGGCGCGGCTACCGGCTCAACGCCGGGCCGGTGCTGCGGGTCTGGGCTCCGCTGCTGCTGTGGCTGGCCGTCGTCGCGGTCAACCTCGCCCACCTCGACGCCGCGGCGGTGCCCCGCTGGTGGGCGGGGCTGCTGGTCGTGCTCGCCGTGGTGGCGGCTTTGTGGGCGACGAACCTGCTGGTGATCACGTCGCTGTTCGCGTTCCGGGTCCGCGACGCCGCCCGGCTCGCCTCGTACTTCCTCGTCCGCCGCCCCGCGGTGACCCTCGGCAACCTCAGCGTGCTCGTCGCGGCGGCCGGGCTGACCGTGCAGCTGTCCGAGGCGGTGCTCACCCTGTTCGGCGCGGCGCTGGTCCTGGTGCTGCTGCGCAACTGCCGCCCGATGGTCGGCCAGATCCGGACGGAGTTCACCGCATGAGCCTGAGCGCGCGGCGGCTCGGTCGTGACGACGTTCCTGTCGGCGCGGGTCGACGAGGACGACAACGTGTTCCTGACCGACGTGCCCGGCCCGCTCGGGACGCTGACGGGGGTACGGGTCGACGAGTGGGACGCCCGCGAGGCCGACGTCGTCAACCCGGTCCTGCTGTCGTCGGGCGGCGAGGAACGCGAAGTCGCGTCGCGGCTGCTGTTCGAGCTGGTCATCCCGCAGGGCGCGGACGTCGTCGGCACCTACCGGGCCGACTTCTACGCGGGCACGCCCGCCGTCACCCGCAACACGTTCGGGGCCGGGCACGGGTGGTACGTCGGCGCGGGACTCGATCAGGACGAGGTGTCCTGGGTGATGCGGCAGGTCCTGTCCCGGCATGGCATCGTCGGCCCCTACGCCGACGTGCCCGACCTGGAGACCGCCGTCCGGGTCGCGCCGGACGGGACCCGGCTGCTGTTCCTGCTCAACCATGCGACGGCCGCGGTGGAGGTGGTCGCCTGTGCGACCGGTCTCGATCTGCTGAGCGGGCAGCGGATGTCGCGCGGCCGGCCGCTGGTCCTCGATCCTGCGGGTGTCATGGTGATCCGATGCGACGCCTCGCTGTGATCCACTAGGCGCGAGTGCCGTCGGTCACCGGCGATGATCCGTTTTTGTGGACGCCTGATGCCCCTATAGGGGCGTCCAGCGTCCACAAAAACGGATCATCAGCGCGGTGTCAGTGGATGCGGCGACCGTGGGCGTCAAGGATGCCGGATTTGCGGTAGAAGTAGGTGTTGATCTGATCGCGCCACTCCTGCGCGCAGCGCATCTGCTCGTCGAGGCGTTCGCGGACCCGGGCGTCCACGTCCGGGGCGACCAGCCCGGCGTCACCCAGTCGCGCCCAGTTCGACCGCATCAGCGCCACCCGTTCCGCTCCGGCGAAGTGGGTGTCGTAGATGTGCTGGACGACCGTCTTCCCGCTGTGCAGCACGTGGGTGTAGGGCACATGGTGGAAGAACAGCAGCAGCTCGTCGGGGCAGGAGGCGAGCGACTCGTAGACGTCCGACCAGGGTTTCGGGTACTGGCCGGTGTAGCCGGTGCCGGTGGCGCGGGTGCGGTCGACGCCGATGCCGTCGCGGTCGGCGAAGTGGTACGTGCCCCACGGGGTGTACTCGTAGCCGTCGACGTCGGGGCCGTAGTGGCTGCCGGGCCGGACCATGAACCCGACGCCCAGCGGCGCGGTGTAGGACTCGTAGACCTGCCACGAGCCGTCCATGACCTCGTGCAGGGTGCGCCGGAGCAGGCCGGGGTCCGCGGTCGCGGCCGGGGTGAAGGTGAGGTCGATCCACTCGTCGAGGAGCGTGGCCGGGTCTAGCAGCGGGTTCCAGGCGAGGCGGCCGAAGGCGTACAGGTTCGCTTGCGCGAGCGGGTGTCCGGTCCAGAACGGGTCGTCGCCCACGTTGGACACGGCGACCAGGCCGCCCTGCCCGGACGGCCGCCGACCGGGCGCGGCCCGCTCGTCACCGTGGGCGACCCCGGACGCGACCTCGGCGACCGTCGGTCGCGTGGCACCCCAGGGGGTGAACGCGAGCACCTCGCTCCACATCGGGCCCAGGTAGCACACGTGCCGCTGCTGGCCGGTGTACTCCTGAGTGACCTGCAGCTCCACGGCCAGGTGGGTGCTCGGCATGGCGGCGATCACCGGGGACACCGGCTCGCGGGTCTGGAAGTCGATCGGGCCGTGCTTGACCTGCAGGATCACGTTGCCGGCGAAGTGGCCGTCGAGCGCTGCGAAGTGGTCGTGGGCAGCGCGCGCCCGGTCGGTGGAGCGGTCGCGCCAGTCCTGGCGGTGGTCGTAGACGAAGGCACGCCAGTGCACGACGCCGCCGAACGGTTCCAGCGCGGCGGCCAGGGTGTTCGCGCCCTCGGCGTGGGTGCGGCCGTACCCGAACGGGCCGGGCTGCCCCTCGGAGTCGGCCTTGACGACGTAGCCGCCGAAGTCGGGGATCGCCGCGTACACCTGCCGGGTCGTCTCCGCCCACCAGGCGCGCACGTCGGGGTCGAGCGGGTCGGCGGTGGGCAGGCCGCCGAGCGCGGTGGGGGAATTGAAGCCGACCGACAGGTGCACGCGGACGTGGTACGGCCGCAGCACGTCGGCGAGCGCCGCGACGTCGCCGAGCCGGTCGGTGAGCAGGTGTGCCTCGGTGGCGTGCACGTTGACGTTGTTGACGGTGATCGCGTTGACGCCGACCGAGGCCAGCAGCCGGGCGTAGGCGCGGATCCGGTCCAGGTCCGGGGTCAGGCCGCCGTCGCGCCAGAAGATCGAGCCGCCGGAGTAGCCGCGTTCGACCTGGCCCATGACCGGGTGGGTGTCGATGTTGTCCCAGTGGTTCAGCATCCGCCGCGCCGTCACCGGGTGATGCACGTCGAGCGGCAGCGCCGCGCCGAACGCCGCCTCGCCGAGCCGGACGACGTGGAACAGCCCGTACAGCAGCCCTGCCGTGCCGTCGGCCAGGACCACGGTGACGCCGCCACGCCGGGCGAGGGCGAAGCCTTCCGTGCCGAGCGTGCCCCGGCCCGACCGGTAGTCCAGCTCCGCCAGCACCGACGCTGCCGTATCCGGCAGGCCGACCGTGTCCGTCAACGCGAGCACCAGGTCGAACCGGCCGTCGTCGCCCACGCTGCCACCGTGGTGGTCGGTTGCCCGGGTGGCCTCCTGCATGACGGTCCGCGCGAGCGGCCCGTCGGCGCGGACCAGGACGCGGCGGGAGCCGACGGCCTGCCACGCCTCGTCGGGCAGCCAGGCCGGATGTATGGCGTCACCAGTCATGGACGGTGCCGTCCTTGAGGCGGTTGACCGGCAGGTACGCGGCGACGTATGGGAAACGCGCTGCGGCCTGCTCGTCGAGTTCGACGCCGAGGCCGGGCTGCTCGCCGGGGTGCAGGTAGCCGCCGGTGAAGGTGAACGACTGCCGGAACACCTCGTCGGTCAGCGGGCTGTGCTGCATGTACTCCTGGATGCCGAAGTTGTGGATGGCCAGGTCCAGGTGCAGCGCGGCGGCCATGCCGACCGGGGAGATGTCGGTCGGCCCGTGGATGCCCGACTTGATCTGGTATTGCGCGGCGAAGTCGAGCAGCTTGCGCATGGCGGTGATGCCGCCGGTATGCGTGACCGCGCTGCGCACGTAGTCGATGAGCTGTTCGCGGATCAGGGTCTGGTAGTCCCAGACGGTGTTGAAGACCTCGCCGATGGCCAGCGGGGTGGTGGTGTGCTGCCGGACCAGCCGCAGCGCCTCCTGGTTCTCCGCCGGGGTGCAGTCCTCCAGCCAGAACAGGTCGTACGGTTCGAGGTCCTTGCCGAGCCGGGCGGCCTGGATGGGGGTCATCCGGTGGTGGCCGTCGTGCAGCAGCGGCAGCTCGGGCCCGAACTCGTTGCGCACGGCCTCGAAGACGCCGGGCAGGTGGCGCAGGTAGGCGCGGGTGTCCCAGTCCTCCTCGACGGGCAGCGGGGTGCGCTGGGCGGGCTCGTAGTCGTAGCGCTCGCCCTCGGTCTGCGCGGCGACGCCGTAGACGGCGTTGATGCCGGGCACCGAGGTCTGAATGCGGATCGACTTGAAGCCCAGCGCCAGGTGCTTGCGCACGGAGTCGAACAGTTCGGGCAGGTCGCGGCCGGAGGCGTGCCCGTACGCCATGACGCCGTTGCGGGACGCGCCGCCGAGCAGCTGGTAGAGCGGCATTCCGGCGGCCTTGGCCTTGATGTCCCACAGGGCGACGTCGACGGCGGCGATGGCGGCCATGGTGACCGGGCCGCGCCGCCAGTAGGCCGAGCGGTACAGGTACTGCCAGGTGTCTTCGATGCGGTGGGCGTCGCGGCCGATGAGCAGCGGCACGACGTGGTCGGTCAGGTAGGAGGCGACGGACAGCTCGCGGCCGTTGAGCGTGCCGTCGCCCAGGCCGGTGAGCCCGTCCTCCGTCGTGATCTTCAGCGTGACGAAGTTGCGGCTGGGGCTGGTGACGATGACTTCCGCGGCGACGATCTTCACGAGGTGCCCTTTCAGGACGGTTCCGGGCCGACCAGCGATGCTAGGCCCATAAATCAGACGTAATCAAGGCCAACCCACAAACTGGTATGTTGTATGGGATGGACACCCGACCCGCCGCGTCCCGGCTGCACTCCCGCGTGCTCGACGAACTCGGCGTCGCGATCTGCGGCGGGACGTTGCCGCCCGGCACCGTGCTCTCCGTCGACGAGCTGGTCGAGCGGTGCGCCGTGTCGCGTTCGGTGGTCCGCGAGGTGCTGCGGGTGCTGGCTGCCCTCGGCCTGGTCGAGGCGCGCCGCCGGGTCGGCACCCGGATCCGCCCCGCCGCCGACTGGAACGTCTTCGACCCGCAGGTGATCCGCTGGCGGCTGGCCTCCGACCAGCGGCTGGCGCAACTGCGCTCACTGACCGAACTGCGTGCCGCCGTCGAGCCGCAGGCAGCCCTGCTCGCGGCGCAGCGCACGTCCCCGACCGACGCCGCCGACCTGGTCGCGCTCGCCGCGAAACTGTGGGCCGCGGCCGAATCCGGCGACGAGGCGGGTTTCCTGGCCGCCGACATAGAGTTCCACCGGCGGGTGCTGCTGCACTCCGGCAACGAGATGTTCGCCGGCCTGCACGAACTGGTCGCCGAGTCACTGACCGGCCGCCACCACTACCACCTCATGCCGCAGCACCCCGACCGCCGGGCGCTCACCCTGCACGCCGACGTCGCGCAGGCCATCCAGCGCCGCGACGCCGACCGCGCCCACGCCGCCATGACCGCCCTCACCCAGCAGATCCACGACGAGCTGCCCGAAGCCGAAGGAAGGGCACCTTCCCAACGCTCCGCGTTGTAGCAGGTGCCCTTCCTAACGGGCGTCGTGCTGCGGTGCTGGTCAGAGGCCGCTGAGGGTCTGGGTGACGCCGGCGGCGAGCAGGCCGTCGTAGTACGCGCCGCCGGGGTAGTGGGTGGCGGTCGTCGTGCCGGCGACGCCGTCGACGGCCCAGGTGACGGCCAGGGTCTGCAGCGCGGCGACGTTCTGGGCCTGCGGGGTGCCGGAGGTCAGCGTGCACAGGCCGTCGGTGCTGGCGCCCTCGGCGTCGCAGTGGCAGCCGGTGCTCAGCCGTACGCCGAGGAACGGGCGGGGCACGTCGTTCGTCAGCTCGACGGTGCCGCTGGCGTTGCTGTTGGCCAGGTACGGCGGCGACGAGATCGCGTACATCGGCAGGGCGGTGGTCTTCAGCCCGTTGAAGGCGTTGGCCATGCTCTGCCCGACCGGCGACTTCACCGGGTCGAGCAGCACCAGTGCCTTCACCTTGGCGAACTGGGCCGCGTACGAGGTGCGCAGCCGGTTGGCGACGTACGAGACGACCTCGCCGCCCGCCGAGTGCCCCGACAGCACGTAGCTGGTCGGCAGCGCCAGCCCGGCGCGCCCGGCCCGGGTGCGCGCGTCGGCGAAGCTGCGGCCGAGCTTGTCGGTGCTGTCGGTGGCCTTGCCGAGCAGGTCGGCGACGTTGTTCAGGAAGTCGGTGTTGTTGCCGATGTTGTTGACCGTGCAGCCGTAGAGGTTGGCCGAGGGCAGCGTGGGCGCGAAGACCACGAAGCCCGCCGTGGCGTACTGCTCGGCCAGGTCCTGCAGGTTGCCGTTGCTGCGGGAGAACCCGTGCTGCAGGTAGACCAGGCCGCGCGGGGTGCCGGCCGGGAAGTACCAGTCGGCGTTGGCCTTCATGGTGTAGAACGCGCAGCGGATGTCGACGGTGTTGCTGACCTCGACGACGCCCGGGGCGGCGGACGCGGCGGCCGGTGCGGTGAGGAAGCTGGCGGCCAGCGCCAGGACCAGGGCGGCTCTGCGGAACGACATGGTGTCTCCGGTTTCCCTTGGTGAAACAGCGTTTCCCTTAGGAAAGATTAAGGAGGTCGATCGCCGACCACGTCAAGGTTTTCGATGTGCCATGTTGGACAAGCCCTCCGGCGTGCCCGGCCGGGCGGCGACCGCCAGGGTCACCGTGCCGCAGCCGCCGGCGAGTTGGCCTCGGCCGCGGCGCGGACGAACTCGCGCACCCGGGCCGTCGTGTTCGACTCCAGCCACACCGGCCCGCGCTCGATCGGCGGCGCGTCGGAGATCGGCACGTAGGCGATGTCCGGCCGCGGGTGGTAGTGCCGCGTCTGCTCGCCGACCGGCAGCACCCCGCGGCCGAGCGCGACCAGCGACAGCATCTCCGAGAACGTCCGGCCCGACGGACCCTTCGGCACCGGCCGGCCCGACGGCGTGTGCTCGGGCGTGCGGTCGCGTTTGAACTCCGCCGACGTCACCGCCGGGTACTGGACCACCGGGTGGTCGCCGAGCACCTCCAGCGACACCGACTCCTCCCCGGCCAGCGGATGGGCCGCGGGCACCGCCAGCACCCGCCGCTCGGTCATCAGCGCCGGACCGCGCGCCATCCCGTCGAACGGGTACGCCGCGACCAGGATGTCGATCGAGCCGTCCAGCAGGCTCGCCCGTGAGTTGTACAGCTGCACCTCGTGCACCTCGACCTCGCACTCGGGAAACCGCGAGGTGAACAGGCCGACCGCCTTGGACAGCACCGGCGCGAGATACTCGCCGAGGAACGCCACCCGCAGCCGCCCCGCCACTCCTCGCCCGGCGTCGACGGCCCGGCGCAGCGCCTCGTCCATCTGCGTCACCAGCGGAGCCAGGTCGTCGGCGAGCTGCCGGCCGATGGGCGTGAGCCGTACGACCCGGCTCGTGCGCTCGAACAGCGGTGCGCCGACGCGCCGTTCCAGCTTCTTGACCACGTGGCTGATCCGGCCGGTCGTCACGCCCAGGCGCTCCGCCGTACGGCCGAAATGCAGTTCCTCGGCCAGCGTCAGGAACGTCTCCAGCTCGTGCCGCTCCAGCATGCCGCCTCCGGTTCGTTGAATACGAGTAAACGATCGTAGTCCGATCATGGCTTGGTCGGACCCGCCGGATGGCGAATCGTAAGAGGTGTCACCGGGTCACCCGGACAGACCGGGAGCGGACCCGCCCCCGACCTCTCATGAACGAGGAAACACCATGACGACGAGCATCACCGACTACCTGACCGGTCTCGACGCCGCCCTGCGCGAGATCGGCGAGCAGGCCCGGCCGGTCATCGACGCTGCCCTGCCCGACGCCGGCAGCGCGATGTGGCACGGCCACCCCGTGTGGGGCCTGGGTGAGAATCCCGGCCGCCGGCCGATCTGCCTGCTGAAGGCGTACACCTCCTATGTCACCTTCGGCCTGTGGCGCGGCCAGGAGATCACCGACCCGTCCGGGCGGCTCGAACCCGGCGCCCGGCAGATGGCCTCGGTGAAGCTGCGCTCGGCCGCCGACATCGACCCCGTCCTGTTCGCCGACTGGCTGCGCCAGGCCCGCGCCCTGGAGGCGAACTGATGCGCGTCAAGGCCTTCGACCACCTGGTCCTCAACGTCACCGACGTCGAACGCGCCCTGGAGTTCTACTGCGGGCTGCTCGGCCTCGAACCGGTCCGGGTCGAGCAGTGGCGCGCCGGCCAGGTCGGCTTCCCGTCCGTGCGGATCACCGCCGACACCATCATCGACCTGGTACGCCGGCCCCGCGGTGAGTCGAACGTCGACCACCTCTGCCTGGTCGTCGACCCCCTGGACTGGCACGAGGTCATCGCCTCCGGCGTGTTCACCGTCCTGGAGGGACCGGTGCAGCGCTTCGGCGCGAGAGGCACCGCCACCTCCCTCTACGTCCAGGACCCCGACCACAACACCGTCGAGCTGCGCTGGTATCCCGCCGACGCCGAACCCCAGCCATGACGGCAAGACGCCCGCCCATCGAGAGAACGGGCGGGCGCCTGCCGGACGTTTCTCACGTGATCAAGCCCGAACTCCGCAGCGTGTACCGGCGACTGCTGGACGCCGCCCGGGAACTGGCCGATCAGGGCACTTTCACGTACGCCGACGACCAGGTCGGCCAGAACGACCTCAACGACATCTTCCGGGGGCCGCATGCGGTGAGGCCGATGAGATTCATACCTGTCAAATTGAGGTGTCTCGATTTAGGATGCTGACTTGTCAGTCCCTAGCAGGAGGCGCCCATGATTGCCCGTACCACCCGAGCGCTGCTGGCCGCACTGGTCGCGCTGTCGGCCCTGGCGCTGCCGGCCACCCCGGCACACGCCGCCTCGTGGACCGCCGTGTTCCTGGAGAGCCAGTGGACCGGCACCTGCGTCGCGGTTCCCGACGCCGCCGACGGCTCGGCCGCCACCCAGGAGATCTGCACCGACGTGGACCTCAAACTGTGGAACGTGACCGAGATCGTCGCGGGGGTCTACCGGATCACGAACTTCGGCAGCGGCAAGTGCCTGGCCGCGGTCGGCGCCACGACCGGATCACCGGTGCAGCAGCTGACCTGCAACGGCGGACCCGCGCAGCAGTGGACCGGCAGCGGATCGGGCAACGCGCTGCGGTTCACCAACGTGTCCACCGGCAAGTGCCTGTCCCGTCCTGGCAAGGACCCGGGCACCCCGCTGATCCAGGGCAGCTGCGCGGTGCCGTACGCCCTGTGGAGCCTGCTCTACTGACACCGGCACCCGGCAGGAACGACGAAAGCCCCTCCGGAGAGGGGCTTTCGTTCTTACTGGTGGGCGATACTGGGTTTGAACCAGTGACCTCTTCCGTGTCAAGGAAGCGCGCTCCCACTGCGCCAATCGCCCGTGCTGTACTGCGAGGTGGAGACGGGATTTGAACCCGTGTACACGGCTTTGCAGGCCGTTGCCTCGCCTCTCGGCCACTCCACCGTGGTGACGCCTTGCGGCGGTTCTCCGAGCGGATGACGAGACTCGAACTCGCGACCCTCACCTTGGCAAGGTGATGCGCTACCAACTGCGCTACATCCGCTTGTCACGCTTGCCCGCCTTCCGGCGTGCTTGCCCAACGGATGAGAACTTTAGCCGGTCCGCAGAGGTCTTGACAAACCGGGGTCCCCCGGCGCGTCACGCAGCGGGGTTCTTCGCCAGCCCGGTGCAGCGTGCGGCCTGGTCAAGCCTGCCCTGGACGGCCTTGAGCGCCGCTCCGGTGACGGGCTTGGGCTGTCCGTTGTTCGCGACGACGCCGGGGGTGAACTGCCGGGTTTTGACCTTCCCGTCCTTGATCGTCACGGTCAGCAGGCCGGTGTCGGTGCTCTTGGAGGTGGAGTACCAGAGGAAGTTGCCCAGGCCGTAGTGCACGTAGGCACCGCCGAGGAAGCCGTCGGCGAGCAGCACGTGCGCGTGCGTACCGATGATCAGGTCGGCGCCGGCGTCGGACAGCGCCTTGGCGATGCTCTTCTGGTCGCCGTTGGGGCAGCCCTGGCCCTCGGTGCCCCAGTGCATGAAGGCGATCACCACGTCGGCCTGCGCGCGGGCGGCTTTGACGGCGGCGACGGACAGCTTGCGGTCGAACGCCATGGCGATGCCGGGCCGGGTGGCGGTGGGCTTCCACTGCTCCTTGAGCTCGTGGACCTGCGACAGGCCGATGACCGCCAGCCGGACGCCCTTCACGGTGACCAGGTGCGGGGCGTACGCCTCGGTGGTGTTGTGCCCCGCGCCCACGATCGGCATGCCGGCGGTCTTCGCGGAGTCGAGGGTGTCGAGCAGGCCGACCTGGCCGTAGTCGAGGGTGTGGTTGTTGGCGATGGAGACCAGGTCGATCCCGGCGGCCTGGATCGCCGCGTACGCCGTCGTCGGCGCCCGGAAGTGGAACTCCTTGGGCTGCGGGGTGCCCCGGTCGGTGACCGCCGTCTCCAGGTTGACCATGGCGAAGTCCGCGGCGCGCAGCTGCTCGGCGTACGGGCCGAAGGCGGTGTCGGGGTTCTTCAACAGGGGCAGGGTGCGCCCGGTGAAGTGCACGTCACCGGCGAACGCCAAGGTGATCTCCTCGGCCGGCGGGGCGCTGCTGGGCGCGGCGCTGTCGGCGGGCGCGGGCACCGGGGGTGTGCCGGCGGGCTGCCAGACGGCGGGCTCCTCGGCCGAGCAGGCCGCCAGGGCCGCGACGAGGGTCAGGGCGAGGGCGAGGCGCGCGGCGCGGGGGGTCGTCACGGCACGAGGGTACGGGCAGGTGAGGGCGTTTCGCATCACCGTCTCGACCGGGTTCGCGGCGCGCAGGGGGATACCCGGTGGCGGGGCCGTCGGACGACCCGCTAGAGTTCTGTCCTGTCAGGCAGCGGGCCGCGAGGTCGGCTGAGGGACATGCGGATGTAGCGCAGTTGGTAGCGCATCACCTTGCCAAGGTGAGGGTCGCGAGTTCGAGTCTCGTCATCCGCTCTTCTCCACCGCAATCGCCGGGACCCCACGGGTCACCGGCGATTCGCCTTTCTGCCCCCCGCCCGCCCCACCTGACCCCGCGCCGCGCCGCGCGACCCTGCCGCAACTCTGACGGACTTGCGGCCTCGGAACTGCCCGGTGGGCGCGACTTTTTAAGAGTTGCGCCGGGGAGCGGGCGGGACGCGCGGGGGAGGGGCGGGACGCGCCGGGGAGGGGTGGGACGCGCTGGTCAGGCGGGTGGGGTCTCGGCGCGGAGGTAGGTCGGTGGGACCTTGTCGGTGAGCCAGACGCCGTTGGCGCTGCGGTAGAAGGTGTGGCCGTCGGCGGCCATGGCGGCGGCGTCGACGATGAGGATCACGGGGGAGCCGTGGCGGCTGCCGACCTTGTGCGCGGTGCCCGTGTCGCCGGACAGGTGCACGTGGTGGCGCGAGCCGCGGTGGACGCCCTCGGCCATGATCGAGTCGAGGTGACGGCGGGCGGTGCCGTGGTAAAGCAGGGCGGGTGGGGCGACCGGGGTCAGCCCGAGATCCACTTCCACCGAGTGGCCCTGGCTGGCCCGGATGAGGTCGCCCTCGATCGCGAAGCGCTGCTTGTCGTTGTCGGCGACGACGGCGTCGAGGGTGGCGCGGCTGACGCCCTTGCCGTGGGCCCGCAGCGCGGCCAGCAGGGTGTCGATCGGCACCCAGCCGCCGGGGCCGAGGGTGATGCCGATGGTGTCGGGGCGGTGCCGCAGCACGTACGCCAGTTGCTTGCTTATCTTCTTCACGTCCATGTCGCGGCTCACGTTAGCCGCGCCCCGCGGATCAGTCGATCGAATAGGTCGCCGGGGGCACCCCTCCGCGGAGCCTGCCCGGCGCGTGTACGAGGCGGAGGTGCTGATGACCGACGCCGAGTCGTTCGACGAGTACGCGCGCTCCCGGCTGCCGATGCTCGGCCGGGTCGCGTACCTGCTCACCGGCGACGCCTACCTGGCCGACGACCTGGTGCAGCTGACGCTGCTGCGGTTGGCGTCGCGCTGGGAGCACGTGTCCGCCGCGCGGGAGCCGGACGCCTACGTGCGCCGGATCCTCTACACCCAGCATGTGTCCTGGTGGCGGCGGGTGCGCCGGGAGGCGCTGCCGGTCGCGGTGCTGCCGGAGCGGGCCGCCGCCGACTTCTCGGGCGATACGGCGACCGCGCTTGCGGTGCGGCAGGCGCTGGCCAGGCTCGCCCCGAAGCAGCGGGCGGTGCTGGTGCTGCGCTACTTCGAGGACTTGAGCGAGGCGGAGACGGCGGCGGTGCTCGGGGTCGCGGTCGGCACGGTGAAGAGCCAGACCAGGGATGCGCTGGCGCGGCTGCGGGTGATCGCCCCGGAACTGTCGGGGTCGCTGGTGGGGGTGAACCGGTGAGCGAGACGTTGCGGGAGGCGCTGCGGCGGGCCGCGGAGTCCGCGCCCGCGCCGCGGCTGGGCGAGCAGTTGTGGCGGCGGGGCCGCCGCCGCAGGCGGGTGCGCCGGGCGGTGACGGCGCTGGCCGGGGTGCTGCTGGCGGCGGGACTCGCGACGCTGCCGGGCCTGGTCGCGGGCGGGACGGGGTTGCAGCCGGCCGACGGCGGCTCGACTCCGGCGGCGCTGGGGCGGCCGTATCCGTGGCAGCTGTCGTACGAGCAGGACCTGAACGGGCCGGTGGTGGCGGCGTTCATCGACCCGGGCACGATCTACCTGGAGGCGACCGGGGTGCTGGTGGGCCGCGACGGCTCGTACCGGCTGTTCCCGATGAACCCGGGCGAGGAGTTCGGTTTCGTCTCGCCGGACGGCCGCTACCTGGCGCGCTGGTCCGAGATCGTGGATCTGACCACGGGGCGCAGCATCCCGACCGTGGACCGGGCCTTGCCGCTGGCGTGGTCGCCGGACGGCCGGCGGCTGCTGCTGGTCGTCGACCGCGACGACGGCTACATCGAGTACCGGGCCGACGGCAGCGAGAGCGACCCTTCGCACCCGGATGACATCGGGTACTTCGACCTGGACACCGGCAAGACGACGTTCCTGCTGACCACCGACGCGGACACCCCGGAGGGAGTGTTCTCGCCGGACGGGCAGCGGGTCGCGGTCACCACCGGCAAGCACTCCCAGCCGCAGCGGCTGGTGGTCGTCGACCTGGCCACCGGGACGCCGAACCTCCTGGACGAGCTGACCGACCGGCAGCGGCTGGCCGGGGAGGCGGCGTGGACGCCCGATGGCCGCTCGGTCGTGCTGCTGGCCTCGCAAGGGTGCGCCTGGGCGGACTGCGACACCGGCATGGGCAGCCTTCAGGGCTGGCGGATGCAGTACGTGGACCCGGTCACCGGCAAGGTCACCGACGGGGCCGGCGCCACACGCCAGGGCCGACCGGCCAGGCTCGTGGGCTGGCGGGACGGCGCACCGGTGTTCGTGCACTGGGGTGCCGACACCGACGAGCCGGAGAAGCTGGCGGTGGCCGAGGCGGACGGCTCGACACGGGTGCTGCTGACCCTGGCCGGGGGCTCCGGCGCGCTGAACGTGCCCCGGGACCTGGTCGAGCGCGGGACGTTCGCCAGCCACTCGGCGAACCCGCTGGCCGCCCAGCCGTGGGTGTTCGGCTGCCTGCTGGCCTGTCTGACGCCGCCGGTGCTGCTGGTGTTGCTGCTGCGCCGCCGTAGGCGGGCCGTACGGGCGGCAGCGGGGTCAGGGGTAGGGCAGGGTGCGGGGCCCGACGATCTGCGCGCCGAGGGCGGTGACACGGTCGCGTAGACCGCGGTCGGCGGTGGCGACGACGATGGTGGACCGCTCTGCGGTCTCCTGGCGTACCAGGTCGACGATGGCGTCGTCGCCGCTGCGGGGCGCGGCCAGCACGTGTACCCCCGGGGTGTCGGCGACGCCGCGGGCCGCGCCTTCGACGACGAGTACGACGTCCAGGGGGCCGGGCAGTTGCGGCAGGCCGGTGTCGGCGATGCGGGCGACCGCGTCGCGCAACCGGGTGGCGGCCCCGAGGCGGTCGCGCCACCAGCCGTCGGGCACGGAGCCGACGACGTTGGCGGCGTCGACGACGAGCAGCGGGCGGGGCTCGGGCGGGGTCACAGTGCCAGTTTCATACCCAGGTGCGTCGCCTCGAAGCCCAAACCCTCGTAGAAACGATGCGCGTCGGCGCGGGACCGGTCGGTGGTGAGCTGGACCAGCCCGCAGCCCTGGCTGCGGGCGTGGTCGATCGCCCACTGGACCAGTTGCCGGCCGGTGCCGTGGCCGCGCTGGTCGGCACGTACCCGCACGGCCTCGATCAGGGCCCGGCTCATGCCGCGGCGGCTCAGCCCCGGGATGACGGTGACCTGCAGCGTGCCGACAATCTCGCCGCCGCGTTCGGCGACGGCCAGCAGCTGGTGCGGGTCGGCGTCGATCGCGGCGAAAGCCATGGCGTACGCGGGATCGCCCGGGTCGCCCTCACGGGTCGCGCCGAGCGGGTCGTCGGCGAGCATCGCGACGATGACGGGCACGTCGGCGAGCACGGCCCGGCGAATCTCAAGATCATCCACAGGCGCGACGGTAGCAGAATGCCGACGTAGTGCGGACCCACCGTGGCGCGTGCCCTCTACGCTGGCGCGCATGGAACGTATCTCTCGTGTTTGGGCCGCGTTGGTGGCCGGTTTCCTGGCCAGCGTTCTCGTGCCCGCGGTCGCGTGGGCCGAGGAGTCCGGTGTCGCCGACGTGGTGCGCAAGAAGAAGGGCATCGGCTTCGGCGGCTTCGGGCTGTTCGGCGCGATCTGCTGCCTCGTGGTGGTCGCGATCATCGTCATCGCTGTCGTCATGGTGATGAAGCGCAAGAAGTGACACGACAGACGCCGGCGGGCGCGCGGGGCGCGTCCACCGGCGTCTGTCGTGGCAGGTCAGGCCGGGACGGAGCTGCGGACCATCGTCAGCACGTGCTCGACCAGCGTGATCAGCACGTTCTTCACCGACATCCGGTCGCGGGCGTCGGTGAGCAGCACCGGCACGTGGCCGTCCACGTCCAGCGCCTCGCGCACCTGCTCCGCGGTGTAGCGCTGGTCGTTGTCGAAGCAGTTGACCGCGATGACGAACGGCGTGTTGCGCTGCTCGAAGTAGTCGATCGCGGCGAACGAGTCGGCCAGGCGGCGGGTGTCGGCGAGCACGACCGCGCCGAGCGCGCCGGTGGCCAGCTCGTCCCACAGGAACCAGAACCGGTTCTGCCCGGGGGTGCCGAACAGGTACAGCACCAGGCTCGGGTTGATGGTGATCCGGCCGAAGTCCATCGCCACCGTCGTGGTGGTCTTGGTGGCGACCCCGGTGGTGTCGTCGGTGCCGACGCCCGCGGTGGTCAGCACCTCCTCGGTCCGCAGTGGAGCGATCTCACTGACCGCGCCGACCAGGGTCGTCTTGCCGGCGCCGAAGCCTCCGGCGACCAGGATCTTGAGCGCCTGGGGGACCGGTGCCGTCTCAGAGCGCACGGAGTCCATGGATCACCGCCTGCAGGGTTTCGACGTTGGGGAGATGGTCTGTGGGGGGAGGATCGTAGCGGGCGATCAGCCCGTCCGAAAGCAGATCACACAGCAGCACGCGGACGACACCCAGGGGCAGGTCCACCCGGGAGGCCACTTCGGCCACCGCGCGGGGCTCCTGGGTCAGCGCCAGGATCGCCTGGTGCTCCGGGCTGGGGGTGTCCGCGGCGAGCGTCGCCGTGGCCACCAGGTAGGTGATCAGGTCGAAGTCGACGGTGACGGGCCGGACCCGCCCGCCGGTGACCATGTAGGGGCGCACCACCGGGCCGGCCTCGTGATCCCACCAGGCCGGGCCTTCCTCGACACCGTCGAGCGGGTCAGTGGACATCGGTGCCCGGCCGGGACGGTGTGGCCAGGTGCGTGCCCACGCGGGTCGCCAGCATGGCCATCTCGTACGCCAGGATGCCCAGGTCGCTGTCCGGGTCGGCCAGCACCGCCAGGCAGGAGCCCTGCCCGGCCGTGCTCACCAGCAGGAACGCCTCCTCCATCTCGACGATGGTCTGGCGCACCTGGCCGCCCTTGAAACGCTGGCCGGTGGCGGTGGCGAGACTGGAGAACCCGGACGCGACCGCGGACAGGTGCTCGGCGTCGTCGCGGGACAGTCCGCTGGAGGCTCCGGTGAGCAGGCCGTCGACGGAGAGCACGACGGCGCAGCGGGCCTGTGGCACTCGGGCGAGCAGGTCGTCGAGCAGCCAGTCGGTCGCGGGTCGGGTCGTCGTCGGTACCACGTCAGGCACGTCCTTCCAGGGTGGAGCTGTCTTCCATACCGGCGCTGTCTTGCTGGGTCGGTGCGGTGGCGGGTTCGTCCCCGTCCGGGGTGCTCTCGGTGCTGGCCTTCGCACGCCCGCGCACGGTACCCGACTGGAACGCGGACATCATCGTCCGGACCTGGTCGGCGCTGCGCTGGCGGGGGACCGGGGCGGATTCGCCGAGCGAGATCGTGGTCTCCTCGGCGGCCGGGGCGGTCTCGACGGCCGCCTTGCGCACCCGCTTGGGCAGCACGGTGGTGGTCTCGTCGCCGCCGCCGTTGCCCAGGTCGACGGTCTGCTCCTCGACGGGGGCGGCCGGGGCCTCGACCGCGCGGGGCGCGCGCGGGGCGAAGATGCCCAGCGGCTCGCCCTTGTCGGTCGGGTCGGTCAGGGCCAGCTCGGCGGGGATGAGCACGACGGCCGTGATGCCGCCGTACGACGACGAGCGCAGCCGCACGGTGATGCCCTGCCGGGCGGCCAGCCGGGCGACCACGAGCAGGCCCAGGCGGGAGCTGCTGGCGGGGTCGAACGCTGGCGGCTCGGCGAGCTTGCCGTTGGCCTCGGCCAGCTCGGCGTCGCTCATGCCCAGGCCGCGGTCCTCCACGTGCAGGGCGAGGCCGTTGCCGACCTGCTCGGCGAAGACCCGCACCCGGGTGTGCGGCGGGGCGAACGAGGTGGAGTTCTCCAGCAGTTCGGCCAGCAGGTGGATGACGTCGCCGACGGCCCGGCCAACGACCTTCACGTCGGGCAGGCGGTCGATGGTGACCCGCTGGTAGTCCTCGATCTCGGAGGTCGCGCCGCGCACCACGTCGATGACCGGCACCGGGTGCCGCCAGCCGCGGCCGGGAGCCGCGCCGGCGAGGATGACCAGCGCCTCGGCGTGGCGGCGCATGCGGGTGGCCATGTGGTCGAGCCGGAACAGGTCTTCCAGCTCCTGCGGCTCGGTGGTGCGCCGCTCCATGCGGTCGAGCAGGGTCAGCTGGCGGTGCAGCAGCGCCTGCGAGCGGCGGGCGATGTTGAGGAAGACCTCGCTGATGCCGCGGCGCAGCACGGCCTCGTCGACGGCGGCGCGCACCGCGGTGCGCTGCACGGCGCCGAAGGCGTGGCCGACCTGGCCGACCTCGTCGGTGCCGACGGCGACCAGCGGCACGTCGGTCAGCGACGGGTCGTTGACCAGCGCGCCGGGCTGGCGCAGCGCGGCGATGGCGCGCGGCAGGCGCTCGTGGGCGACCTCAAGGGCCGACACCCGCAGGCGCTCCAGGCGGCGGACCACGGAACGGCCGGTGCGCAGGGCCAGGACCAGGGAGATCGCCGCGCAGAGCAGGCCCAGCAGGGCCGCGACGATGGTCTGTGCGAAGGCGGCGATGCCCAGCTCGTTGGCCAGGTCGGAGGTCGCGCCGGCGGCCGCGCCCTCGGTGGCGTCGAGCTGCTTGTAGATGGCGTCGTTGGTGCTGCGCCAGATCGCGGCGTCGATCAGGACCTTGCCGGGACGCGTGGTGGAGAGCGTCTCCTCCATGGCGTACAGGGTGCGGTAGGTCTCGCTGTCGAAGATCTGCCGGAACTGCTCGTTGTGCGGGGCCGGCAGTGAGCCGAGCGCCTCGTCGTGGACCTGGCGGCGGGCGCCGATGGTGCGCAGCAGGTAGTTCTGCTCGGTGACGGTGACCTTGCCGTCGACGACGACGCTGGTGATCACGGCGTCCTCGCGGGCCATCATCTCGCGGGAGCGGCTGATCGCGAAGATGCCGTGCGCGAGTTCGGCCAGGTCGGGGTCGGCCAGCTTGGTCATCGGGGTGAACGCCCGGTAGAGCGTGTCGACGATCGTGGAGTAGTCGCGCACCACCGAGGCGGGCTCGGCCTTGCCGCTGTCGACGTCCAGGCGCAGCTGGGGCAGCTTGTTCAGGGCGGCGACGAAGGCGTCGACGTTCTGGAGCTGGTCGGCGGGCAGTTCGTCGCGCAGCTTGCTGCTGCTCAGGCTGCCGCGGAACTGCTGCTCGCGCTCGTCGGTGGCCTTGCGCTGGTCGCCGAGCACGGTCGAGCCGGGCTTCTCGGCGACCGACAGCCGCCGCTCCTTCTGGATCTCGACCATGAGGCGCTCGCCGAAGCCGCCGAAGACCTGCTCGTAGTTGCGTGCGGCCAGCAGGTTCAGCGCGTCGCCCGCGCTGACGGCCACTCCGAAGACGGAGAGGCCGGTGATCGCCACCAATGGCACCACTGCCAGGGTCATGATCTTGGCGCGAATGCTCCAGCCACGGTTTCTCACACTGACCACGTCCAAGGTACGGCTCACCGCGACGTCACCATCGTGTCCCGGGGGCCAACCGGTGCACGAAGCGGAACCATGACACGCCACAGGTCGCTATCTGACAATGCCTCCGGGCAGTGAACCTAGTCGGCTCTTGAGTTCCTGTCCACTGCGGTGGATGTCCATTGTGGACAAGGTCACTTATGGCGATGGAGTGCTTGCTTTGGGTGCACCGGCTTGGCATGCCCGCCGGCCGCCCGGCACACTGTCGCACGGCATCGGCCACACATCTGGAGGATCATCGATGGGCGACATCGTCACCGTGGTCTCGGCGGCACTGTCCGTGCTCGGCGCGATCGTCGCCGGCGTCATGACCACCTGGTCGGCGCGCCGCAACGCCATGTTCGAGCACCGGCTGGCCGCCGAACGCCACGAGGCCAGCAAAGCCGAGCAGGCCCAGGAGGTGATCAGCCGGTACCGCGAGCCGCTGCTGCTGGCCGCGTTCAACCTGCAGTCCCGCCTGCACAACGCCGTCGGCGGCGTCTACATGCGCGAATACCTGAACCACCCGGACGAGGACGAGCGCCGCTACGCCCGCGACTACACCGTCTACGTGCTGGCCGACTACTTCTGCTGGGTCGAGATCATCCGGCGTGACCTGCGTTTCCTCGACCTCGGCGACGAGGACAGCAACCGCACCTTCCACCGGCATCTCAACCTCGTCGGCACCGCGTTCTCCTCGATGAAGCTGCCTGGCAACCACTTCCGGCTGTTCAAGGGCCAGCAGCGCGCCATCGGCGAGCTGATGATCGTCGCGACCAACGGCCGGGCCGACAGCATGACCTACCCGGCGTTCTGCTCGCAGCTGGACAACAACGACGAGTTCCGCCGCTGGTTCCGCCGGCTGGTCGAGGACGTCCCCGAGGTCGTGGCGCAGGACTGGGCGGGCAACGAGCGGCTGATCCGGGCCCAGCACGCGTTGATCGACCTGATCGACTTCCTGGACCCCGCGCGCACCCGGCTGCCCGACGACCGCGCCAAGTTGCTCGAACCGCCACCGGTGCAGCAGCCGGACCTGGCGATGCAGGCCTCGCCCGGCGGTGTCTGGGCCGGCCCGGGACCGGTCGCTCCAGGAACGGTGTAGCCCGAGGCGGTCCCGCGGCGGGCGACCATCGCCGCACCCGCCGGCGGCAACGGGAACGTCCGTCCGGCGCCGGACGGACCTCCCTCCCGCGTCCTGACACGACGCGGCACGGACACACCTGCGGCCACGTCTGGCCGCCGTGTGACGGATCAGCGGCCGGGAACGGCCGCGGTGTGGCGGAACGGTTCGGCGACCGGGAACAGTCGCAGTGTCGCGGGGCGGTTCAGCGGCCGGCCTGTCACTGCGCGGCCAGGTCCGGGCGTTGCGAAGCGTTCGGGTCGGCGGGCAGCACCGGCGGGGAACCGGCCGCCACCCAGGCCGCACAGACCGCGTCCGCGGCAGCCGTGGCCTGCGCGGGCGTCAGTCGCTCCGTGTCGACCAGGCAGGAGCCGCCGGTCACCGTCACCGTCAGCGTGCCGCCGGAGGCCAGCGGCAGCACCAGCGTGCCGCCCTCGCCCCAGCCCAGGTCCATCGGCAGCTCCGCCAGCGCGACCCCGGGCGGCAGCGCGCCCGCCACGGCGTCGACCGCGCTGCCCAGCGGGAAGCCCACGGCCAGCTGCGATCCGGCGTTCGGGTCGAACACCGGCTCCGCCGACGGCGACGGCTGCGCGGTGACCCGCGCGGGCGGCGCGCTCGGCCAGACCGCCACGGCGACCGCCCCGGCCAGCAGCGGCGTCAGCGCCAGCGCGCCGATCACCGCGTACCGGCGGTTGCGACGGCGCATCCCGCGCCGTTCGATGTCAGCCGTGCCGCCGGGCAGGTCCGGTTCGTCGGCGACCAGCGCGGCCAGGGCCGACCGGACGTCCTCGTCCTCGTTCATGTGAGTTCTCCTTCCAGGGCGCCGGAGCGTGCCAGCGCCTCGCGTAGGTGCGCCAGGCCACGGGAGGCCTGACTCTTGACGTTGCCCGTGCTGCACCCCAGCGCCGCCGCGGTCTGCTCGACCGACAGGTCCTCCCAGTAGCGCAGCACCACGACCGCCCGCTGCGACGGGTGCAGCCGCGCCAGCGCCCGCAGCAGGACATCGCGGGTGCCGTCGTCGTGCGGGTCGGCGACCGCCGTGTCGGGCAGTTCGGCGGTGGCCACCTCGCGCCGCCACTTGCGGCGGTGCGTGGCGAGGTAGCCGTTGACGAGCATGCGGCGCACGTACGGGTCGACGTCGCCGCCGGCCCGTACCCGCCGCCAGTGCACGAACAGTCCGGCCAGGGCGTCCTGGACCAGGTCGTCGGCCTGGTGCCAGTCCCCGCACAGCAGGTACGCCGTGCGGCGCAGGGCGGCCCGCCGGGAGCCGGCGTACTCGCGGAAGTCGTTCATCCGCCCTCCGGTAGGTGGTCTCGTTCGTGACTGTCGCTCATACCGACTCCATGCGAACTGATGGCGTGCGGGTTGCACGGGCCGCGACAGTCGTTGTCGGACGGGGTGGCTACGGTGGCGCGCATGTCCGAACCGACCGAGCCGCCCTGGACCGCCGAACAGGTCCAGGGGCTGGCCCCCGACGCGTCGAGTTTCGCCGCGGCCCGCAAACTCGCCGGGGCGTCCGGCTGGAGCGCCACCGGCCACGGCGGCACCCCGGCGGGGCTGTGGGGGCTGTGCAAGGGCAGCGGCAGCACGCCGTACCAGATCTGCGTGGATCTGGACGAGCCCGCCTACCGCTGCTCCTGCCCGAGCCGCAAGTTCCCCTGCAAACACGCGCTCGCGCTGCTGCTGCGCTGGTCGTCCGGCCAGGTCGCGGCCGACGAGCCGCCGCAGTTCATGACCGACTGGACCACCTCCCGCGGGGCCCGCGCCGAGAAGAAGGCCCAGCAGGCCGCCGCGCCGCGCACCGAAGCCCAGGAGCGGGCCGCGCAGCGCCGCGCCGACAAACGCGCCGAGTCCGTCGCCGCGGGCATCGCCGAGCTGCGCACCTGGCTGTCCGATCAGGTCCGGCACGGCATCGCCGGGCTCGACCAGGCCGGTTACCGCCCGTTCGAGCAGGTCGCGGCCCGGCTCGTGGACGCCCAGGCCCCGGGCCTGGCCGGTGCGGTGCGCCGCCTGGCCCCGGTGCCCAGCTCCGGGCCCGGCTGGGAGCAGCGCCTGCTGGCCGAGCTGTCGCTGCTGCACCTGCTGTCCGGTGCCGCCGCGAACCCCGAGGCGCTGCCCGAGGACCTGGCCGCGACCGTGCACAGCCGCGTCGGCCAGGCCGTGCCCACCGAGCAGGTCCTGGCCGGGGTGCCGGTGCGCGACCGGTGGCAGGTCGTCGGCACCCGCGACGAGACCGAGGACAAGCTGACCAGCCGCCGGGTATGGCTGCGCGGCCGCGACACCGGACGCCCCGCGCTGGTGCTGTCGTTCGCGATGCCGGGCCAGGCCCTGCCCGTCGACCTCGTGCTCGGCACCGAACTCGACGCCGATGTGACCTATTACCCCGGCGCGGCCCCGCTGCGGGCCCTGGTCGCCGCGCGCCACGGCGCACCCGCGCCGTGCCCGGCGCCCGGCCCGGCGCAGACCGTCGCGCAGGCGCTCGACGAGGTCGGCGCGGCCCTGGCCGGCGACCCGTGGCTGTTCCAATGGCCGGTGCTGCTGCGCGGCGTGCTCGCCCCCGGCAACCCCTGGCACCTGGTCGACCCCGACGGCGACGCGCTGCCCCTGGACCCGGCGCTCGGCGAGCCGTGGCGGCTGGCCGCCGTCGCGGGCGGACACGAGATCACCCTCGCCGCCGAGTGGGGACCCGCCGGGCTGCGGCCGCTCGCGGTGTACGACGGCACGGAGGTGGTCCGCGCATGACTCCTTATATCTATGGCGTGACTCGCGGCCATGAGCCGAAGGAGCAGCGCGCATGAACCTTGACCACACGAAACCGGCCGTCGGGCGTAAGGGGGGAGCAGGCATGAGCACGAGCATCTGGTCCGATCTGATGTCCAGCGCGCTCGTCGGCACCGACCGGCGCAGGCCGGTGCTGACCGGCGTGGACGGCCCGCTGTCCGACGTGCTGGATCCGCTCGGCACCGAACTGGACCCCGACGGGCTGCTGTGCGCCGCGGCCGCGGTGACCGTCGCCCGCCGCGCGGGGCAGGTCCCCGCCCGGCCGCAGCGCCCCGACCCGGCCGAGGCCGAGACCGCGCCGTACGCGTCGGCCGCCGCGCAGCAGCGGGTCGCGGCCCTGCTGTCCGGCGGGGACGCCGAACTGGACCGGACCACGACCCGGGAACTGGCCGGCGAGTGGCTGCGCATCGCCGCCGGGCGCGGCCTGCTCGCCGAGCCCGGCCTGCTGGTCGCGCTGCTGGACCTGGGCGGCTCCGACTCCTCGGTGCGCCCCGCGGTGCGCGCCGTCGGCGGAACGCGCCTGAACTGGCTGGCCCTGCAGGGACCGGGCCGCTGGGCCTGGGCCGCGCAGCCGGAGGACGCGGCGCAGCCCGCCGACTGGGACACCGGCCGGGCCGCCGACCGGGTCCGCCACCTCGGCGAGCTGCGCGCCCGCGACGCCGCCGCCGGGCGGGACCTGCTGCTGGAGGCGTGGCCGCAGGAGAAGGCGTCCGATCTGGCCGCGCTCATCGCCGCCTGCGCCGCCGGGCTCGGGCCCGACGACGAGCCGTGGCTGGAGAAGGCCCTCGACGACCGGCGCGCGCAGGTCCGCGAGGCCGCCGCGCGGCTGCTCGCCATGCTGCCCGGCTCGGCGTGGCGGCAGCGCATGGCCGAACGGGCCCTCGCATGCGTGCACGTCGCCGCGCGCAAGCTCGTCGCGACGGCGCCGACCGAGTGCGACGAGTCGATGCGACGCGACGGGATCAGCGTCAAACCGCCGCAGAGCGTCGGCGAGCGCACCCACTGGCTGCGCCAGATCATCGAGTACGCGCCGCTGGACTGCTGGACGGCGTTCGACGACACCCCGGCCGGGCTGCTCGGCCGCAAGTTCGACGACACCTGGGGCGCGGTGTTCCGGGCCGGGCTCAGCCGCGCCGCGATCACGCAACGCGACGGGGCCTGGGCCGCCGCGCTCATCCACGCGGAGCTCGGCCGCCGCGACATGAACGAGCTGCGGGAACTCGCCGCGGTCATGCCCGAGCAGGATCTGGCCGAGCTGATCGCCGCACAGCTGCGGCGCGAGGTCGACATCGCGACCCGGCTGCTCGACGTGCTCCCCACGCCGTGGGCCGCGCCTGTCCCCGAAGCCGTCCTGGAGTGCTTGGCCGACACCCAGCGCCGCCGCTCCGGCTGGTGGCAGCTGCTGCGCCACGCCGAATGGGGCTTCGACCCGGCGTACGCGCCGCAGGCCCGCGCCCTGCACGACTCCCTGCCGATCCCAGACCAGCAGCTGCTGGCCCGCTTCATCACCATGCTGCAGATCCGCCACGACATCCACCAGGAGCTCTCATGACCGCCACCCTCGACGCCACGCCCACGGTGCTGCGCCCGCACGCCGAGCAGCTCTACGCCGCCGAACTGGAGCAGCTCGCCGCGGCCGACGACCTGCCGCGCCCGCCCGGCTGGCGGCTGTCCCCGCAGGCCGTCGTGACGTACCTGCTCGGCGACGGCAAGGACGTCAGCGCGAAGTACATCGGGCCGCGGCGGCTGATGGAGGTGGCCGTGGCGACGCTGGCCACCGACCGGGCGCTGCTGCTGCTCGGCGTGCCCGGCACCGCCAAGACGTGGGTGTCGGAGCACCTGGCCGCGGCGATCAGCGGCGACTCGACGCTGCTGGTCCAGGGCACCGCGGGCACCCCGGAGGAGGCGATGCGCTACGGCTGGAACTACGCGCGGCTGCTCGCCGAGGGCCCGACCGCCGGTGCGGTGGTGCCCAGCCCGGTGATGCGCGCGATGCGCACCGGTGCGATCGCCCGGATCGAGGAGCTGACCCGGGTGCCGTCCGACGTGCAGGACACGCTGCTGACGATCCTGTCGGAGAAGACGCTGCCGGTGCCGGAGCTCGGTGAGGAGGTGCAGGCGGTCAAGGGCTTCAACGTCATCGCGACCGCCAACGACCGCGACCGGGGCGTCAACGAGCTGTCCAGCGCGCTGCGGCGGCGGTTCAACACCGTCGTGCTGCCGGTGCCGGGCACCGTCGAGGAGGAGGTCGAGATCGTTTCGCAGCGGGTTGCGTCGCTGGGCAGGGCGCTGGAGCTGCCCGCGGTGCCGGACGCGATCAGCGAGATCCGCCGCGTGGTGACCGTGTTCCGGGAGCTGCGGGAAGGGCTGACCGCCGATGGGCGTACCAAGCTGAAGAGCCCCAGCGGCACCCTGTCCACCGCCGAGGCGATCTCGGTGATGACCAGCGGCATGGCCCTTGCCTCGCACTTCGGTGACGGTACCGTGCGGGCCGCCGACGTCGCGGCGGGCATCCGCGGGGCCGTGGTCCGCGACCCCGTCTCCGACGCCGTGATCTGGCGGGAGTACCTGGAGACCGTGGCGCGTGAGCGCGACGGCTGGAAGGACTTCTACCGCGCCGCCCGGGAGGCGGAGTGAGCACCGACCGGGTGCACGTGTTCGGCATCCGCCACCACGGCCCGGGTTCGGCCCGGGCCCTGGTGCGGGCGCTGGACGAGCTGAAGCCCGACATGATCCTGGTGGAGGGGCCGCCCGAGGCCGACGGCCTGGTCGCGCTGGCCGCAGACGAGCGGCTCGAACCGCCGGTGGCGCTGCTGGCGTACCCGACCAACGCGGCCAAGGGCGAGCAGGGCCGCAACGCGTCGTTCTGGCCGTTCGCCGTGTTCTCGCCGGAGTGGCAGGCGCTGCGCTGGTCCGTCACCCACGACGTGCCGCTGCGCTTCTGCGACCTGCCCGCCGGCCACCGGTTCGCGGCCCGCGCCGCCGAACCGGCCGGCCCGCTGGACGGGACCGCCCCTGCGGCGGAGCCGCCGGCCACCGGTGCGCCTGCCGGTCAGGAGCCGACCGCCGCGCCGGGCGCGCCCGCTGCCGGGCCAGACGTCGCGACTGCCGGGCCGCAGCTGCCGACCGGGCCCGGGGAGCCGGGCACGGCCGCTGCCGACCCTGAGGAGGAGCTGCGGATCGACCCGATCGCCGGGCTGGCGCACGCGGCCGGGTACGACGACCCGGAGCGCTGGTGGGAGGACGTGATCGAGCACCGGCGTGACGTGCCGCCGTTCGAGGCCGTGGCCGAGGCGATGGCGGCGGTCCGCGAGGTCGCCCCGGCGATCGCCGAGGATCTGGTGCGCGAGGCGTACATGCGCCAGGCGCTGCGTGCCGCGCTGAAGGAGGGCCACCAGCGGATCGCGGTGGTCTGCGGCGCGTGGCACGTGCCCGCGCTGGCCGGCGACCTGCCGCCTGCGAAGGACGACGCGGCACTGCTCAGGGGCCTGCCGAGCATCCCGGCGACGGTGACGTGGGTGCCGTGGACGCACGGGCGGCTGGCGTCGTGGAGCGGCTACGGCGCGGGCGTCACCGCGCCGGGCTGGTACCACCACCTGTTCACCGCCGAAGACCAGCCGGTCGAGCGGTGGCTCGTCGGCGTCGCCGGGGTGCTGCGCGACGAGGACATCGCGGTGTCCAGCGCGCACGTCATCGAGTCGGCGCGCCTGGCCGACACTCTGGCCGTGCTGCGGGGACGGCCGGTGCCCGGTCTGGCCGAGGTGACCGAGGCGACCCGGGCGGTGCTGTGCGAGGGCGACGACACTCGTCTGGAGCTGGTGCAGCGGCGGGTCGTGGTGGGGGAGCGGCTGGGCGCCGTACCCCCCGACGCCCCCGCGGTGCCGCTGGCCCGCGACCTGGACGCGACCGCCCGCCGGTTGAAGCTCGCCCAGCAGGCCCTGGTCACCGACCACGACCTCGACCTGCGCAAACCGAACGACCTGGAACGCAGCCGGCTGCTGCACCGGCTGCGCCTGCTCGGCGTCGGTTGGGGCACCCCCGTGCAGCGCAAATCCGGCAAGGGCACCTTCTGGGAGTCCTGGCAGCTGCAATGGCACCCGGAGTACGCGGTCGACCTCATCGCCGCCAGCGCCTACGGCACCACCGTGGAGCAGGCCGCGACCGCCAAGGCCGTCGAGGCCGCCGCGGACGCCGACCTGGCCGCGCTGACCGGGCTGCTGGAGTCGTGCCTGCTCGCGCAGCTGCCCGACGCGCAGCCCGCGGTGCTACGGCAGCTGTCCGACCGGGCGGCACTGGACACCGACGTCGCGCAGCTCATGGCGGCCGTGCCAGCGCTGGCCCGCACCCTGCGCTACGGCGACGTCCGCGCCACCAGCACCGACGCGCTCGCCGAGGTGCTGACCGGCCTGGTCACCCGGATCCGGCTGGGCCTGCCCGGCGCGCTGACCGGCCTCGACGACGACGCGGCCCGCGCCACGCGCACCCACCTGGACACCACGCACGAAGCGCTGAGCCTGCTCGCCGAGCGGCTGCCGCTGCGCGCGGAGTGGCTGGACACCCTGGCCCGGCTCGTCGACCGGCCGGACCTGCCCGGCCTGCTCGCCGGCCGGCTGCTGCGGCTGCTGCGCGACGCGGGCACCCTCGACGCCGACGCCGCCGAACTGCGACCGCGCCTCGCGCTGACCGTCGGCGCGCCGCCGGTGACCGCGGCCGGGTACGTCGAGGGCTTCCTGTCCGGCGGGGGACTGCTGCTGGTGCACGACGAGGCGCTGCTGGCGCTGACCGACCGGTGGCTGTCCGGGCTGGCCCCGGACGTGTTCACGGCGGTGTTGCCGCTGCTGCGGCGTACCTTCGCGGCGTTCGCGGCCCCGGAACGGCGCGCGGTCGGCGAGCAGGTCCGGCGGCTCGGCAGCGGCGGCACGCGACCGACGTCCGATGTGGACGATTTTGAGCTGGACCCGGCGCGGGTCGGGCGGGTGCTGCCGACGCTGGAACTGCTGCTGGCAGCGGGAAGGGGAGCACGGTGAGCGACGACGAGCGGATGCGCCGGTGGCGGCTGGTGCTCGGCGGCGAGGGCGCCGAGGGCACCGGGGTCACGCTGGCCGGAGTGGACAAGGGCATGGACGAGGCCCTGGCCGCGCTGTACCGCGACGGCGGCGGTGAGGGAGGGTCCGGGCGCAGTGCCGGGCTGGGCGGCTCCGCGCCGAAGGTGGCCCGGTGGCTGGGCGACATCCGGCAGTACTTCCCGTCGACCGTGGTGCAGGTGATGCAGGCCGACGCGATCGAGCGGCTCAATCTGACCCGGCTGCTGGTCGAACCGGAGATGCTGGAGGCCGTCGAACCGGACGTGCACCTGGTCGGCACGCTGCTGTCGCTGAACAAGGTGATGCCGGACAAGGCCCGCACCACCGCGCGCATGGTGGTGGCGAAGGTCGTCGCGGAGCTGGAGCGCAGGGTAGCGCAGCGCACCCGGGCCGCGGTCACCGGCGCGCTCAACCGCGCTGCCCGGATCAGCCGCCCGCGGCACCGCGACATCGACTGGAACCGCACCATCCGCGCCAACCTCAAGCACTACCAGGCCGAACACCGCACCGTGGTGCCCGAGCGGCTGATCGGCTACGGCCGGTCCACCAAGGCGGTGCACCGTGACGTGGTGCTGTGCGTGGACCAGTCCGGTTCGATGGCGGCGTCGGTGGTCTACTCCGGAGTGTTCGCCGCGGTGCTCGCGTCGATGAAAAGCCTGCGCACGTCCCTGGTGGTGTTCGACACCGCGGTCGTGGACCTCACCGACCAGCTGCACGACCCGGTCGAGGTGCTGTTCGGCACGCAGCTGGGCGGCGGCACCGACATCAACCGGGCCATCGCGTACTGCCAGGGCCTGATCACCCGGCCCCGGGACAGCATCTTCATCCTCATCAGCGACCTGTACGAGGGCGGGGTGCGGGCGGAGATGCTGCGCCGTGTCGCGGCGATGACCGCCGCCGGGGTGCAGGTGATCGTCCTGCTCGCACTGTCCGATGAAGGCCAGCCTTCGTACGACCACAGCAACGCCGCTGCGCTGGCGGCGATGGGGGTTCCGTCGTTCGCGTGCACACCGGACGCGTTCCCGGAACTGATGGCGGCGGCGATCGAACGGCGCGACCTGCAACCGATCATCGAGAAGCTGGGTCGCTGAGCCGCGGATCAGCCACAACGCACGGACCCGGCCGCGCTGACCTGGGGAGGTTGACGGGCGCGGCCGGATCACACTGATCACACCGCTTGCCGGGCGTCCGGTCAAGTCCTCCGGACGTACGGGCCCCGCTGTCCGGAGCGCTCGGCCGCGCCGCTCACCGGTGGTCACGCGCCTGCTTCCGGCATGTTTCCGTGCGGTGTCAGCGGGTGCTGCGGCGATCTCAGCGCGTGGTGACGTATCCCCAGGCCTGGCTGACCACGTCGATGCCGAGGCTGTAGCGCAGCGTGGTGACGAGCACCGCGGCCACGAACACCAGCCCGGCCAGCCCGATCAGCAGGCGCACCAGTAGCGACTGGCGTTTGACCCACTCGGTCCAGCCGCGCACCTTGTCCTTGGTGAACTGCAGCAGGTGCCGCGCCCACACGAACTCGATCGCCCAGATCGCCAGACCGCCGATCACGATCAGCCAGCCCGGCCCCGGCAGCGGGATCAGCAGGATGCCCACCGCCACCACCACGGCGCCCAGCGCACCGATGATCACTTTGAGGACGGCTGCCCCGGTCGGATTAGCCCGAACGGTCTGATGCGCTATCCGCGCCCGGTCCCGCCAGGTGCTGGAATCCCGCGGAAAGTCCGGTTTGTCGCTCATCTCCCCACCCTTGTCGCCCATGTCGCCGGGGTCGCGGAATCACCCGTCACCAACCCCGATGACTGGACGTTACCGGAGTGTGTCGACGGTCTTGGCCGGCATCGCACGATCGGCAATACCGGGCAAAAGCACGGCATCTTACTCCCTGTGGTGGGTCCGTGCCCACGTAATCAGCGATCTTCCCGCTATCGGGTGAGATCGTAAGATGACGGAGCGTATAGGGGAGGGTCACCTTGAGTATGGGAGGGGCGGGGCGGTCAAGCTCCGCCGCAGTGCCGGGGGGAGTACGTCCATGAGTGCTATCCGTCCTACGACCGTCGAGGTCGAGACATCGTTGCGGCTGGTCGCGCCCGACGCGACCTCGCTTCCGGTGCGGGCGAGTCTTCGCTACGACCCGGTCGACCCGTACGCGGTGCATGTGCTCTTCCACGCCGAATCCGCCGGCGGCGAGGCGGTGAGCTGGTCGTTCGCCCGTGAACTGCTGGTCACCGGACTCGACGAGCCGGCCGGCATCGGCGACGTGCGGGTCTGGCCCTGGGCCACCCCGCGCGGCGACTTCGTCGCGCTCGCCCTGTCGTCGCCCGACGGCAACGCGCTCTTCGAAGTCCCACGAAGCGTGCTCGTACGCTTCCTGCGCCGCACCTACGTCGTGGTACCCCGCGGTCGCGAGACCGACCACCTCGACGTCGACGCGGCGGTCAACCGGCTGCTCGCCGGTCGATGATCAGCAGCTGACCAGCGACGGTCAGCCCTGATGATCACTCCCTGAACCAGGCAACTCCGACCGGACACCCGGTCAGCACTCCGACGAGGTGCTCGCGATGAGCACCTCGTCTCGTGCTGTTTCGGGGGGTTTGTCGGATGCGACACGCGGGAGGGGTACCGAGATGCGGACGGTGCCGCGGGTGCTGTAGAGTTCCATTCCGTTGCGGGCGATTGGCGCAGCGGGAGCGCGCTTCCTTCACACGGAAGAGGTCACTGGTTCGATCCCAGTATCGCCCACCAATATATGCAGGTCAGAAGCCGTATGAAGGGAAACCTTCATACGGCTTCATCGATTTTATGGGACTTTTCTGCTCCATTTGTAATGACTCACCAGTCAGATAGCCGTTACCGGCTTGCGATGTCTGCCCAGGTTGCGGGCCCTGTGGCTATCGGCCACCTGGACCGGTGACCTCTTCCCCTTCATGATCGGCACCTCCTCAGGCGTCCACCAGCGGGCACCGCTGTCCTGCCAGCGCCGCTGCAACGCCTCCAGCAGCGGCGGCTGCATCGCCTCGGTGACGTGGGAGTACACCCCGGCGATACCCGGCATCGCGTGCCCGAGCCGCTGGTTCTTGAGCACCTCCGGGATCCGGTCCTCGTCCATCCACGTGCGGTGAGCATGCCGCAGGTCGTGGAACCGCAACCCGGCCAGGATCGGCGCCCAGCCCCGGTCGGCCCGGCCGTCGCAGGCCGGCCGCCAATAGCGCTGGACATAGGTCGTTCGCCACATCCAGTCCCCGTCGCCGATGCAGAACACCGTGCCGTGCGGATGCGCCGCCAGCAGGATGCCCAAGCCTTCGACGAGGAACGGCGTCAGTGCGATCTGGCGCACCGACGCCGCCGTCTTCGGGTCGCCCAGCCATCTGTCGCCGCCCTCCTCGTGCAACGCGCCGACCTTGGGCACGACGTCGATGACGCCGGTGTCCAGGTGCACGTTGCGCCGGTCCAGGCCGAGCAGCTCGCCGATCCGAGCCCCGGTGTAGGCGGCCGTGACGACGAGGGTCCGGGTGATCAGGTCGGGCATCCGGGAAGCGATCTGCCACACCTGCCCGGGTGTCGCCACCGGCCGTGGCACGGCGATGCCGTCGCGCAGCCGGAGCCTCCCGGTGGGGTCGAAGTACAGGTAGTGCTCCTCGATCGCCTCCCGCAACACGAGCCCGAGCAGTGTCACGACCGACCGGACACTGACCGGAGCCAACCTCGCCCGCAGGTCGAGCGCGAAGGCTTTGACGTCGTTGCGGCTGATCTCGTCCAGGTGCTGGTCGCCGAAGCGGGGCAGGATGTGCACCCGCAGCATCGACTCATACCGGGCCAGGGTCACCGGCCCGGCCGTGTGCGAGGGCAGCCACATGCCCACCCACTGCCGCAAAGTCGGAGCGGGCACATCAGCCAGGTGCCGGCGGATCTCCCGCCGCGCCGCGGCCAACTGGGCAAGCCGAGCGACTGCTTCGGCCTCGGTCGGGTACGTCGAGTCGGTGACGGTCCGGCCGCGGTGCCGACGCCGCACCCGGAAACTGCGCCCGGTGTTCTCCATCCACGCCATGATGATCACCTCCTGATCGCCGTCGGAGCGCAGACGGCAGGCATCGGCCTGGAGGCTGGTGTCTCGGGGGTAGCGCCGGCTTCCGGCGGTCCTTCTGATCAGGCTATGCCCCTTGCGGCGGCAGGGATCTTACGAGCTGATTACCGGTCGGAGCACCAGAGTGCAGGCCCTGCACCACCTTGGCGTACAGGCGACCGAGCCTGCTGCTCGCCCAAAAGTGTGCAACTCGGTGCACCCGTGGAACGGTAGATTCGCGGCGTGGACCGTGATCAACTGATCGAGTTGTTGGGTGGCGAGGGTGAAGCCTTCCTGGCCTGTCGCCGCGCGCTGTCGTCAGGAGCGCGGTTCTGGGTCGATGCGGACGCGCTTCGGGCGTCGCACTTCCTGGCGATCTACCGCAGGCGAGAAGAAGGTGTCCGGCGAGCCGGTATCCCGGTTCTCGGGTTCGCCGCGGCGGTCGACGCCTTGCGTGCTCACGGCGAACGGCCGTTGCGACTCGGTGCCGTAGACCTCACCGACGGCACGTATCACTTCCAGCTCTTCCTCGACGAGGATCTCACCACGGTCGTGGCGTGCCTGGGTGTGGATCAGACGCTTGGGCGGTCGGTCATCGGCGGGTGATGCGCGCCGTTGGGGGTAAGCGGCCTGTCCGCGCCGGGCGGTGCAAGGAAGTCGCGCGACGGCAGGGCGGCAGAGAAGGCAGAATCGTCGGCCATGACCATCGCCGCCCCGGTGTCCGAGTTCCTGGTACTGCCGCCGCGCCTGGACGACACCGCTGCGCTGCTCGCCGCAGCGGCTCGGCGTCGAGGCCTGGCGGTGGAGCAGTTGGCCGGCCCGGTGGTGCCGGACCGGCGTCGGCACGCTCCTGGCGGGCATCTCTACGGTGGACCGATCTTCGCTGGCGCGGTTGCCGCAGACCTCGACCTCGTGCTGCTTGAGCCGGCCGATGACTGGCTGGCCCGGCTGCCGTATGAGTACTCCCGCCGCGAGATCGCCCTCACCACACTTGGTGAGGCGCGCTGGTCCCGTACACCGATGTTCGTCAAACAGCCCCGCGACAAGACGCTGCCGGCCGGCGTATACGCCGACGGCTCCCGGCTGCCCGGCGACCACACCCTTTCCGCTGACACTCCGGTGCTGGTCGCCGACATCGTGACGTTCCTGGTGGAGTACCGGCTGTTCGTCCTCGACGCCACAGTCCACGCCGCCAGCCGCTACGCGGTCAACGGTCGGCTGGACCCGGCTCCCATCGGCGCCTGCCAGCATCGCGACGCCGTGCTCGACTTCGCCGAAAGTCTGCTCAAGGGCTGCGCGGACAGCCTGCCCAGCGCCGTCGTTGTCGACGTCGGCCTGGTCAGCGACGCCGACCGCGGCGACGAGCACTGGGCTGTGGTCGAGGCGAACATGGCCTGGTTCAGCACGAGCTACGCCGCCGACCCCGACCGAGTCCTCGACGTGGTGCTCCGCGCGGCCGGACCGCGCGACCGCCTCACCGCCCGCGACCAGGTGTTCACCAAAAATCCCACCACCTCTGGCTGACTAGCGCGCCACGGCATACTCCATGTATCAGCTCGCCCTGCGATGGACAGGGAGAAGCTAATCTGCGAAGAGCGCTGCAAGTCTCGGCAGGCGCCGCCGGACCTCGTCGGCGTCCTCGAAGTCCCAACCCGGGCCGAGCTCGGGATACCGGCCAGTGACCGGACAAGGCAGCTCGATACTGCCCGTCGCGGCCTCGTAGGCGTCCCACACGACGCCATACATGGACTCGCATTCCAGGTCCTCGCCGTCGGCCGCGACGCGCTGGACCGCTAGCAGTTCCGCGAGCGTGTCGGGATCGGCGACGGCGAGTTCGAACGTCTCCCGCCCTTGGGCCAGCAGCCATCCGCGGAAGTACTCGAAGCCGTCGTCGGAGCAACCGCCGTTGATCAGATAGGCGGCCTGCCAAAGCTCCCACCGGTACGAACGGGCGCGTAGATCCCACAGCGGCCGTGCCAATGCCGCGATCTGCTCAGGCGGTAGCGCGCTCAGCAGTGCCAGCGTCCGTTCGGCGACTTCCTCAGCGTCCGAGGAGTCGCCCGCGGACTGCCGCGCCTTGGCCACGATGGTCCAGAACTCGTCGACGCTCACGACACCGGAGTATGGCAGTGCCCTGGGACATCAGCCTGAACGCCACGAGCGCTGCGTGAAGGCACTTGCCGGGTCGGCGGGCCACGTCCTCGTCGGCCGGGTCTGGCATGATCGGCCGGTGACGCAGGGGTGCCGGAGGTCGTGCTCGCCGAGGCGTACCGCCATCACCGTCAGCAGGTGAATCTGGCGCTACGCCGACCCGGCATGTATGGCAGAGACGAGGCCGGCCCGCGGCTGCTGATGGAGGCGCTCGCCGTCGTCGACAACCGCCTCGCGGACTGGACAGCGGAGTGCGACGGCCTGCGCTCGCGCGGCGCGTTCACCGCGACCGGCGTGGCGGGTGCTTTCGTTGCCTTGGTTCCCGAACAGGTCCGGCAGACCGCGGCGGCCGCCGTTTATGCACAGATCGCCCACCGGCTCGGCTGGCTGGACCTCGATCATGCTCTGCCCGCCGAGAGCTATCACCGGCTTGCCGCCGAAGTCCAGGACTGGACCGGACAGGACCGGACTCTGGCCGAAGTTGTCGACGCGTTCGGGCCGCCCTCCTTGTGGATCGGTGGATCGAACCGGCTGTACCCGAAGTCGCTGTGCTACACGACTGCGACCGGGGAGGACCTGGTCTGTTTCCACCTGGACGGCGCGGCCATCCCGCAGCAGGGTGAGCAGGAACAGCACAGCGTCGATGGCGAGCCCGCGTTGCTCGCGGTCGGGCACCGGCCCGGCCGGTTCCTCGACTCGTTCTCCTTCACCCCGCAGGGCCGCCGCCGTCAGCCCGCTGACGAGCCGTGTGACTCGACGCCGCCACGGATCTGAATCTTCCACGGCGACCGTGCACGCTACGCCTCTGGGGCGTTCGTGACCCGGGAAGACGGCCTCGCGTGGGCAGCTGCCCACGGGCTCACCGGCGTCCTGGCCGAGTGTCCGGTCGGTGGTGGCTACGACATTGCGGTACGCGAAGGCCGCTTCCGGTCCACGAAGCCGCACCATGGGGGACCGGCCCACATCGCCGGGTTCTCGCCTGGCCTGCGTCATGTCCACGTCGTCGACGGCAAACCACATGGCTGATGAGTTCAAGCCCATGGTGTTGCTGACGACCGTGAGGTGGCTGCGGTGGTGATCGGCGAAGTCGGCGACTGGCCGGTGGGGGAGGACCTCGACGACCTCGCGGCGTACGCGATGGCCCAGGGCGCTGAGGGCTACGAGGTTCACGAGGTGCGGTTGTGCCGGTGCGCGGCGTGCGGCGGTCAGGTCTTCGGTGTACACGGTGACCTTGAAGAACGTGCTGCCAAGCGGGTCTGCCGCGGCTGTGGTGCGGAGCATTTCATCGCCGACAGCGGCGGGTACTGGGACGACACCCGGTCGGCGGTCATGGTCTGCGAGTGTGACGGTGACGGTGACGAGGAAGACTTCAACGTCGCGGTGGGCTTCTCCCTCTACGCCGCCAGCGGCGGGATCCGCGCGCTCGCGATCACGAGCCGATGTGTCGCGTGCGGGCGGCTCGGCTACTGGGACGACTGGATGATCCGCGGTGGCGACATGCACCTTCTGGATCTCGCGTAGGACTTCCGCTGCCCTGTGCTGCCGCTGCCTGTCTGCTGTGTCTGTCAACGGCCATCGTGAGGTCGCCACTGGTGGCCAGCGAATGTCGCCACCTG
>NZ_JBHTAC010000012.1:0-199014 GCF_042663325.1 Catellatospora aurea | reverse complement strand
TGGGCCAGAGCCGGGGCGGCCTGCGGTGCGGCCTGCTCGGGAGCGGGCGGCGCGGGCTGCTCGGCCGCGCGGGCGGGCGCACCGTACACCGTGGACGAGCGGGCGATCGGCGGCGCCGCGTGCGGCTCCGCCGGGGTGGGCTGGGCGCCGGGCACGGTCACCCGGGCGGTGGCCCGCGCGGCACCGGCCGCGGGCTGCGCGGGCGGTGGGGGAGGCGGCGACATCGGCGCGGCTGCCGGAGCCTCCTCGGCGGGCGCGGACGCGGTGGCAGAGCCGTACACCCGGCCCTGGGGCTTGGGTGTAGCGGCCGGCGCGTCCTCGGCGGGGCTCACCCGACTCGCGGCCGGCACCGAGACGGAGGCGACCCCGGCCGAGGCGCGCGCCACCGACGGCGGCGGCGTGACCGGAATGGCCGGCGGCGTGCTGACCGGCGTCGTCGGCGCGGGCGGCGAACTGACCGGACCCGCGCTCGGCGGCGGGCTCACCGGGGCGGCGGCGGCGACGGGCTCGTACGCGGGAGCCGCCGGCGCGGGCTCGTACGACGAGGCGGGCTCGTAAGACGGCGCAGGTTCGTAGGACGAGGCAGGCTCGTACGCAGGCGCGGGCTCGTAGGACGGCGCGGACTCGTACGCCGGAGCGGGCGACGAGGCGGGCTCGTAAGACGGGGCCGGTTCGTAAGACGGCGCAGGCGCGGGCTCATACGACGAGGCGGGCTCATATGACGGCGCAGGCTCGTACGACGACGGCGCGGGCTCGTAGGAGGAGGCGGGCTCGTAGGACGGCGCGGGCTCGTAGGACGAGGTCGGCGTGTACGGAGCGGGTTCGAAGGCCGGGGCCGGCTCGTACGCGGGCGGCGGCTCGTAGGCCGGGGCGGCCGGAGCCTCCGGCTCGGGGTCCATCAGCGCGGCGACCGCGGGCGGCGGGGTCCACGGGCCGGACGGCGCGCTGGGCTTGGGCGACTCACCGGCGGCGAACGCGGCCCAGGAGCCCGACGCGGTGGCCGGCTCGGCCGGGGCCGGCTCGAAGGCGGGCGCGGCCGGGGGCTGCTCCTGCGGCTTGCTGAAGTCGGAGTAGTCGGGCCAGGCCTGCTCCGCGGCGGGCGCGGCGGCGGCCGACTGCCAGGGCTGCTCGGCGGCGGGCTCGGCCTGCCACGGCTGCTCGGCGGGGGTGGACCAGTCCTGGGACGCGGCCCACTCCGGCTGCGCCTGCGGCGTCGACCAGTCGGGCTCGGCAGCCGGCGCCGAGGTGACGAAAGGTTCGTGCGCCGCGAACGACGACGACATCTCGTGGCGTACGCCGGGGATCGGCACGACGGCCGGAGCCGGCACGTACGGCGCTCCGTCGCCGGTCGGCGCGGCGGCCGGGGGCTCGGCGGGGAACCCGCCGAATGCGGGCGGGGCCTGGTCGGCGACCGAGTCCGGCGGGAACGCCTCCTCCGGCGCGCTGCCGTACGGAGTGAACACCGGGAACTCGTCGGGTGCCGGCGGCGCCTCGAACAGGCCGAATCCGCTCTTGCGCTCGGCTGCGTCAGCCGGCGGCCAGCCGGGCTGCTGCGGTGCCTCGGACGTCATACGCGCACGCCTCCTTCTCTCTCGCCAGCCCTGGAGACGCCCGCGCGGAAACAACGCAGGGGTCATGAGCCGAGGGGTGGCGGCCGTGCCCACCGTACCGGTACTCCCGCGCGACCGGAATACGGGAGGTGGGTTCACGTCGGTGGCCTGGCACGGCCGGGAAAGCATTGCGGCCCCTGTCGCCGGATGGCGCGACAGGGGCCGCAACGCTCTTGGAGGAGGAGAAAAGTTTCAGTGCAGGCGTACGAACACGGCTGCCATCGGGTCACCGAGTTCCGCGGCGCGGCGACGCTGCGCGCGCTCGGCGTGGGTGCGCTCGAGGTGGATCTGCTCGGCGCTGCGGCTCCGCGTCCGCATCTTCTTCATGATGCTCATACCAACTATTACATCGCATGGAGCCCCACTAAATCCAACGATTATTCGGTGAGCTGCGCCACCAGCCGACGATTCTAAGGTGAACCCGTCATGTCCGTGGCGTGATCGCCGCCAGTAGTTCAGGTTGCCGGTGGTCGAGGATGTCACCGGCGGTCAGCAGGCCGAGCCAGATCGCACCGGCCGCGTACGCCAGCCCGACCGGTAGCGCGAGCACCGCCCCGAGCGACCCGCCGAGCAGCACCAGCAGCAGCACCGGCAGCGCCAGCACCATGCCCGCCAGCCACGCGGCCATCGCCAGGAAACTCTTCGCGACGCCGGTGCCGGTGTTGATCGCGAACGGGTTCTGGTTCTCCGGCAGCGAGTACGCCGCCCACACCGACACGTGCATCGCGCAGGCCAGCCCGGTGCCGTACGCGGCGAACAGCGTGCCGACCATGACCGGCAGCAGCAGCAGGTCCCCGCGCAGCACCGCGTTGAGCACGGCGAGGCCGAGCAGCAGCGGCACGATGTACCAGGAGTACGCCACGGTCCTGGCCCGCAGCTCCAGCCGGCCCGACACCCCGGACACCACGTGCATCGCGTACGCCGTGCCGTCGTAGCCGAACTGGTTCGCGATGCCGAGCCCGGCCAGCGCGCCGACCAGCACCATGGAACCGCCGTTCACGCTCTGCGCGACGACGTTGCCACCGGCGCCCGGACCGAGGTTCATGACGACCGGCAGGAACACCCCGATCACCGCGAACGTGATCAGGCTGGCCCGCCGCCGCACGTCGCGTACCCAGTAGCGCAGCTCGCGGACCACCATCGCGCCGTACGCGGTGCGCGGCTGCCGGCTGCGCCCGAAGAACCGGGCGACCGGGGCGCCGGTGGCCGCCCGCACCCGGACCTCGCCACCCCCGGCCGTGCCGAGCATCGCCGACTCCAGCGAACGCGACCACCACCACGCCAGCAGCAGGATCGTCACGGCGGTCACGGCCAGCCGCGCCGCGACCGCAGCCCAGCGCCCCTGCACCGCGTCCAGGCCCACGACGTACGGCGCCGCCAGCGGGGTCCAGCCGAGCACGTCGGCGAGGGCGGCCAGGCGCTGCGTGCCGACCTGCTGCGCGCCCGAGGTGAGCAGGAACTGCAGCGGGCCCAGCGACGCGGCGAGCACGGCGAGCACCACCGCGGCCAGGTCGCGGGTCCGCCGCGACCGCAGCGCGCGGGAGAACCCGCTGGTCACGGCCCGGCTCACCACCACACACAGCAGCAGTCCGAGCAGCACGCCGACGGCGGCGGCCACCGCGGGCAGCGGGCCCCCGGCGATGCCCGCGCCGATGGCCAGCCCTGAGGTCGCCAGCAGGGTGCCGAACGCGGGCACCCCCAGCAGCGCGGCGACCAGCAGCCCGCGCAGCAGCGTGGCCCGGGGCACCGGCAGCAGCGCGAAGCGGCCGGGCTCCAGGGTCTCGTCGACACCGAACCAGACCAGCGGCATCAGGATCCAGCCGAGCACCAGCACCGTCCCGCCGAGCGCAGGGACCACCGCCGCCCAGTCCGGCCCGTTCGGCAGGTACGGGACCAGGAAGAACAGCGCCGCCATGGTGCCGTAGAACAGCGCGCAGAGCAGGCCGATCACGAACAGGGCGATCTTGCCAGGGCGGCCGCGGAAGCCGTTGCGCAGCACGCGCAGCTTCAGCCGGGCGAAGGTCAGAGCCATGACAGCTCCGAGCCGGTCGAGGTGCGCCCGCCGACCACCGCGACGAAGGCCTCCTCCAGGGAGCGCCCATCGCGTACCTCGTCGAGGGTGCCGACGGTGCTGATCCGGCCGCTCGCCATGATCGCGACGTGGGTGCACAGCCGTTCCACCACCTCCAGCACGTGGCTGGAGAAGATGACGGTGCCGCCGCCGGCGACGTAGCGGGTGAGGATGTCGCGGATGGTCGCGCCGCTGACCGGGTCGACGGCCTCGAACGGCTCGTCGAGCACCAGCAGGCGGGGTGCGTGCAGCAGGGCGCAGGCCAGCGCGATCTTCTTCTTCATGCCGGCCGAGTAGTCGACGACCAGGGTGCGCCCGGCGTCGGTCAGCGCCAGCACGTCCAGCAGCTCGGTGACCCGCGCGTCGATGACGTCGGGCGCCATGCCGCGCAGCAGGCCCTGGTAGGTGAGCAGCTCGGTGCCGTCGAGCCGGTCGAAGAGGCGTACGCCGTCGGGCATCACGCCGATCAGCGACTTCGCCTGGACCGGGTCCTGCCACACGTCGTGGCCGAGCACCAGGGCCCGGCCGGCGTCCGGCCGCAGCAGGCCGACGGCCATGGACAGGGTGGTGGTCTTACCGGCTCCGTTCGGCCCGAGCAGGCCGAAGAACGAGCCCGCCGGCACGGTCAGGTCCACGCCGTCCACGGCGACCTTGGTGTCGAACCTCTTGACCAGCCCCTGGAGGGCGAATGCACTGTCCTCGATCACGCGTCCGACTGTAGACGCGCGGCGCCTGCCCGTCGCCCCTCGCGAGAGGCGACGGGCAGGCGCGGGATCACCTCTTCGCGTTGAGGCGCTCGGACTCGTTGCAGGCCTGGCCGGCCCCCATGACGTACATGTCCTCCAGCAGCTCGGCGGCCTGGGCCCGGCTGAGATTCCAGGAGTACCACTGGTCCGGGTCGGCCTTCAGGTCGCGGATGACCCAGCTCAGCGCGCAGCTGCGGTACGGCTCCGGCAGCTCGGCGAGAGCCGGCGCCGCGTCGGGGCCGAGCGCGCGCAGGTACCAGAAGTCGATCTTCTGGAAGCGCTCGACGTTCTGCTCCGCGATGAAGTGCTCGGGGTTCGCGACGCCCAGGAACAGCAGCAGCCCGGCGAAGCCGGCCACCGCCGCCCGCGGGAACCACGAGGCCCGCAGCTTCCACCCGGCCAGCGCGATCAGGATGAACACGCCGCCCAGGTAGAGCTCGACCGAGCCGAAGAACAGCCGCTCCCGGGTCCAGCCGTAGGTGTTCTGGTAGAGCCACATGCGCCAGACCGCGGAGCCGACGATCACCATGCTCAGCAGCACGAGCGCGCCCAGCAGGGTACGCAGCAGAACCCGGTCCTGGCGGGTCTCCTTCGCCGCCCAGCGCGACACCAGGCCGATGACGACCAGGGTCAGCATGGTCACCACGAGCAGCTGGCCGAAGCCCTGCACCGCGTACTCCGAGAAGGTCAGCCCGCTGGTCTTCTGGATGTAGGCCTTGTCGCCGAAGAAGAAGCGCAGCTGCACCGCAACGAACGCGCCGAACAGCAGCACCAGGCCGCCGAGCGGCAGGGCCACCTCGATGCGGCCGATGCGCCGCGTCGCGGGGCGCTCCAGCCCGGACAGGTCCGGCGGGGCCAGCACCGTGAAGATCGCACCGGCGGTGATCAGGCCGCCGATCGCGGTGTACAGCACACCACGGAAGACCGCGCGGGCGTTGAGCTCGGGCAGGATGTCGCCCAGCAGGGTCGCGAACGCGGCGTCGGCCGAGGCGAACAGCGCACCGAAGACGACCAGCAGCACGAACGTGACGATCAGCGACAGCACCACGCGCCCTGCGGTGCCGCTCCTCTCCCGCGTCTGCTGCCAGGCGCGCGCCCCCCGGGCCAGCCACGGGATGGCCCGGAAGAACGCCAGCGGCACCGCCAGCGCGCCGACGACGACGGCCCGCACCGAGTGCCCGCCGGCCACCGCCAGCGAACCGCAGGCGATCGCGCCGAGCACGCAGAACACGAACAGCCAGCCCGCGTCGCGGAAGGTGCCGACGGCCAGCAGCGCCACGGCGAGCACCGCCCAGCCGACCCGGATCCAGCGCTCCAGCGCCGTGTCCGGCTTCGGGCCGAACCGTGCCGCGTGCCAGACCGCGCCCGTCATCACCAGGCCCACCAGCAGCCAGCCGATGCCGGGGCGGCTCAGCGGCAGCGCGATGGCGGTGGCCAGGCCACCGACCAGCGCGGCGATCCAGGCCGCCGGCCCGCCCGCGTAGTCCGGCCCCTGCCAGCGTGTCTGCAGGAAACCAGGCGGGGGCGGCGGCAGTGGCGAGAACCGGGCCATGTCGGCCGGGTACGTCTGCGGGGGCACCGCGGTCGTCGCGGGGGCCGGGGCCGGCGTCTTTGCCACGGCGGCGGTGCTGTCCTCGGCCGTCGCCGGCGCGGGGTCCGGTGCGGTCCACGTTTCGGCAGCGGGAGCCTGTTCGGTCCCCGTGACCTGCGCGTCCGGGCTCGCGGACGAGCCCGCGTCGGCGGCTGGCGGCGACGACTCGGGCGGCGGTGAGCTGTCAGGCTGCGCTGGGGTGTCCGGAGAGGTGTCTGACATCGTTGGCTCCGACTTCTGCGGGCGACTGATGAGGCATGGACTTCTGGGGCAGGGTGATGCGGACGCGGCAGCCGGTCCCGCCGGGCGGGTCGACGATCGCGATCGTGCCGTGGTGCAGTTCCACCGCCCAGCGGGCGATGGCGAGGCCGAGTCCGGTGCCGCCGTCGGACGACTCGGCGCTCTTGCCCCGGGTGAAACGCTCGAAGACCCGCTCCCGGAGGGCGGGCGCGATGCCCACTCCCTGGTCGAGCACCTCGAAGACGGTCTGCGTGCCGGTCGGGCGGGCGCTGACGGTGACCAGCCCGCCGGCCGGGCTGTGCCGGGCCGCGTTCTCCAGCAGGTTCGCGAAGACCTGGTGCAGGCGCGCCGGGTCGGCGCTGATGGTGTGCGGGGTGACGTCGTGCAGCCGGAACCGGGTCGCCGGGGCGTTCAGGCTCGCCTCCTCGACCACCCGGGCCAGGAACTCCGCCACCGGCATCGGCTCCCGGCGCAGGGCTGCCGCGCCCGCGTCGACCTTCGACAGGTCCAGCAGCTCGGTCACCAGGCGGGCCAGCCGCTCGGTCTGCGCCAGTGCGGTGCGCAGCGTCGCCGGGTCGGCCTCGCTCACCCCGTCGACGATGTTCTCCAGCACCCCGTGCAGCGCGGTGATCGGCGTACGCAGCTCGTGCGACACGTTCGCGATCAGCTCGCGCCGCTGCTGGTCGCTGGCGGCGAGGTCGGCCGCCATCAGGTTGAACGCGCGGGCCAGCTCGCCCACCTCGTCCCGGCTGGTGGCGCGCACCCGGCGGCTGTAGTCGCCCCGGGCCATCGCCCGTGCCGCCGCGGTCATCTCGCGCAGCGGCTTGGTCATGCCGTGCGCCAGCACCTGCAGCGTGATCAGCCCGACCAGGGCCGCGGAGATGGCGACCGGCCAGTTGACGAAGCCGAGCCGGCCCCAGAACACCAGCAGGCCGGTCGCGCCGGAGATGCCGAGCAGGATGGCCAGCTTCAGCTTGATCGACCGGAACGGGTCGAGCGGGCGGGGCAGCCGGTCCAGCACCCGGTTGGACAGCACGATCAGCGGCCCCAGCACGCGGTACATGGGGTGGGTGAGCCAGTCGAGGACGCGTTCGATCACGTGGTTTCGGCTTCCAGGGCGTATCCGACTCCGTGCACCGTGCGAATCAGGTCGGCACCCAGCTTGCGGCGCAGCGCCTTGATGTGGGAATCGACCGTGCGGGTGCCGTAGCCCTCGGCCCAGCCCCAGATCTCGGCCAGCAGCCGCTCCCGCGGCAACACCGACCGGTGCCGTTCGGCGAGGTACACCAGCAGGTCGTACTCGGTCGGGGTGAGGTGCGCCTCGGCCCCGTCCCGACGCACCCGGCGCTCGGAACGGATGATCTCCAGGGGACCGAGCTTGATCGGGGCGTCCGGCGCGGTGGACCGGTCGGCCCGGCGCAGCAGCGCGTGCACCCGGGCGGCGAGCACCCGCATCGAGAACGGCTTGGTGAGGTAGTCGTCGGCGCCCACGGCCAGCCCGACCAGCAGGTCGTTCTCGTCGTCACGGGCGGTCAGCATGAGCACCGGCACCGGCCGCTGCGCCTGCACCCGCCGGCAGACCTCCAGCCCGTCGAAGCCCGGCAGCATCAGATCCAGCACGATCAGATCCGGCTTCAACCGCCCCGCGGCCTCCACCGCGGCGGGACCGGTCCCGGCATGCGCCACCGCGAAACCCTCGGCCCGCAGCCGCGCGATCACCGACCCGGCGATGGTGGGATCGTCCTCCACCACCAGGACCCGACGTTCACTCATGACCAGGGACTGTAGCGGCCACCTGTGCTCAACCTCAGTCCCAGTTGTGAAGGACTTGTGCGCGGGACCGGTTCGAGCGCCTCGCGACGCTCGCCCGCCGTCGTTCATTTGACCTGGGGAAGCTTCCTCACCGCGGATTCGTGCTGCACTCTGGAGATGTCACACGGGCACCGATAGAGAGGACGGGTGACAACGATGACCCATCCGCTGCTCCGGCCTCAGCCGCTGCGCGCCTGGCAGTTCGAGGACCTTCTCGACACTCCCGACGACGGCTACCGGTACGAGATCTTCGACGGGACCCTGCTCGTGACCCCACCACCCCCCATGGCCCACTTCGCGACGTTGTATCGCCTGCGCAGGCTGCTGGAATCGCAGGCACCCGCACATCTTGTGGTCGGGGAGAACCTCGGGGTGCTACGGCGTGACGCCAATTCCTACTTCATCCCCGACCTCGTGATCTTCGACGCCGACCTGCTCAGCAGTTCGGTGGCGGCGTTGCCACCGACTGCGGCGAAGCTGGTCGTCGAGGTGGTTTCGCCCAGCAATCCCAGCACCGACCTGGTGCTCAAGCGCGCCGGATACGCCATGGTCGGCGTGCCGGAGTACTGGATAGTCGAGCCCAGCGTCAGGGAAGTCCAGGTGCTGGCCCAACCCGGCCCCAAGGGCTACCTCATCCAGGAGAAGCGCACCGGCTTGATGAGTGGCACCGTGCCGTTTCCATACGAGCTGGATCTGGACGTGATCTTCGCCTGAAACGGGAACGGCCGGGCAGCCCGCAGGCTGCCCGGCCATTCCCGTTTCAGGTCTTCGTCAGTACGCGCCCTTGCGGCGGAGCACGACGCCGACGGTGCGCCACAGGATGCTCAGGTCGTACGCCAGGGACCAGTTGTCGACGTAGTAGAGGTCCAGGCGGACCGCCTCGTCCCAGCTCAGGTCGGAGCGGCCGGAGACCTGCCACAGGCCGGTCATGCCGGGCCGCACCAGCAGCCGGCGCCGCACGTCGCCCAGGTAGTCGCCGTCGTCGGCGGGCAGCGGGCGCGGGCCGACCAGCGACATCTCGCCCTTGAGCACGTTGATCAGCTGGGGCAGCTCGTCGATCGAGCTGGCCCGCAGGAAGCGCCCGACCGGCGTGACCCGCGGGTCGTCGCGGATCTTGAAGAGCATGCCGTCGCCCTCGTTCTGGGCTTCGAGCTTGCTCTTGCGCTCCTCGGCGTCGGTGTACATGGTGCGGAACTTCCACACCTTGAACACCCGGCCCTCGTGGCCGACCCGCAGCTGCCGGAAGAACGCCGGGCCGCGGTCGGTGATCGAGATGGCCAGCGAGATCACCAGCAGCAGCGGGGCGAGCAGCACCAGGCCGATGAAGGCAGCGATGCGGTCCAGTGAGTTCTTGGCCAGCCAGGCCATGCCGGAGAGCTTGGGCTCCTCGACGTGCAGCAGCGGCAGGCCCTCGATCGGGCGGATGTGCACCCGGGGTCCGGCGATGTCGGTGAGCTGCGGCGCGACCACCAGGTCGATGCCGGTGCCCTCCAGCTGCCAGGCGAGGCGGCGCAGCTCGTCGGGTTCCGCGCCGGCCGAGCCGCACACCGCGATCGTGTCGGCGCGCAGCTCGTGCACGAGGTCGACGAGGTCGCGCCCGTAGTGCACCGGCACCGGGGCCTGCGCGCGGCGGGAGGCCGGCAGGTGCTCGGAGAGGTGGATGGCGACGGGCACCAGCCCGGCCTTCGGGTTGCGCGAGACGACCTTGTACACGAACAGCGTCTCGGGCAGCGAGCCGATCAGCAGCATCCGGTACGTGGCCAGCCTGCCGCGGCGGCGCACGACATACAGGGCGCGGCGGGCCAGCAGGCGCATGCCGAAGATGTACGCCATCGCGGCGATGATCACGAAGCCGACGGTGCCGCGGGACAGGCCCTCGTCCTGGCCCGCCTTCTGGAAACCGAAGGCTAGGAAGGACACGGTCGCGGCGACGGCGATGGTCGCGCGGAAGACCCGCTTGAACTCGTCGGTGCCCAGGCCGATCACGCGCCGGTCGTACGCGCCGTTGCCCCAGAGCAGCAGCAACCAGATCAACGGCATCATGCCGTATGCGACCAGCTGGAACTGCGCGATCTGGTCGAAACCGGAGGTGACCCGGTTGTTCGCGAACTGCGAGATCGCGGTCCAGCTCGCCGCCATGGCGCAGAGCAGGTCACCGATGACCAGGCAGAGGATGTACGGCCGGTGCCAGCGGGCGCGGCGCGCGGTGCCCCGGGCGAACGCGTTGCGGGCGACGCCGTTGGTCTTCGGCACGGGGGGCAACTCGTATCGGTCGGCTACGTAATCCGGGACGTTCGACCGCTTGGGCACGGTGGTCGGGTGCTTCAGGCTCGTCGTCACCTCACCTGGGTCCTCCCGTGCGTCACGTTCCTGCCCGGTGGCGCCGGCAGGCGTTGCAGCCCTGCGGTCGGAACGTGCGGCAGGACGGGTGTCGCCCACAACGTTCAGTCTCGCATGGTTTGTCCGGGGTTAGCGGAGACACCGTGTTGCCGATGCGTCCGAACACCCCAGGACCGGGACACTATACGAACTGGGCTGTGCGTGACACTAGCGCAGGAGTTTGGAAAGTCGGCGATCTGCGAGCGGTTTTCCACCGGTTTGGCAGGTAGGGCAGTACTGCAGGCTCGAATCGGCGAACGACACCTCACGCACCGTATCGCCGCAGACGGGGCACGGCTGCCCGGTGCGCCCGTGTACCCGCAGGCCGGCCCGCTTCTCCGATTTCAGGGTGGCGGCCTTCTGCCCGACCGAGCGCTCCAGCGCCTCGGTCAGCACCTGCTGGATCGCGCTGTGCAGGCTCTCCAGCTGCTCGGGCGTCAGCCGGTCCGCCCGCGCGTACGGCGACAGCCGCGCCACATGCAGGATCTCGTCGGAGTACGCGTTGCCGATCCCCGAGAGCACCTGCTGGTCCCGCAGCACCCCCTTGATCTGGGAGTTGAGCGGGCGCAGCAGCTCGGTCAGCCCGGCCAGGTCCAGGCCCAGCGCGTCCGGCCCGAGCCGGGCGATGCCGGGCACCTGGTTCACGTCGGTCACCAGATACGCGGAGAGCTTCTTGCGGGTGCCGGCTTCGGTCAGGTCGAAGCCCGACCCGTCGTCCAGCCGCACCCGCAGCGCGATCGGCCCGCTGCCCGGCTTGAGCAGGGTGTCCGGCAGCGCGTCGCGGTAGTGCAGCCAGCCCGCGCGGGCCAGGTGGATCACCAGGTGCAGGTCCCCCAGCTCGATGTCGAGGAACTTGCCGTGCCGGCCGGCGCCGGTGATCGTCAGTCCATGGGTCGCGGACAGGGGCGGGTCGAACGTCTTCAGGGCGCTGATCGCAGACACGTCGACCCGCTCGACGCGCCGGCCGACCGCTCGCTCACGCAGGTACGCGGCGAGCGCCTCCACCTCGGGCAACTCGGGCACGGCGCTAACGCTACCGTTCTATGGTCAGCCGAGCAGAGAGCAGGAAACCGTTGAAGGTCGTCGTCGCCCACAATCGGTACCGCTCCGAGCTGCCTTCGGGCGAGAACGTCATCGTGGATCTGGAGATGGCGCAGCTGGAGGCGGCCGGAGTGACCGTGCTGCCGTTCCTGCGCAGCTCGGACGACATCCCGTCGCTGTCGGCCGCGCAGAAGGTGCTGCTGCCGATCTCCCCGATCTGGGCCCCGTCGGCGCAGAAGGACCTGGCCCGGCTGCTGCGCGAGCAACGCCCCGACGTGTTGCACCTGCACAACCCGTACCCCCTGCTCTCGCCCTGGGTGGTGCGCACCGCGCACGCGCACGGCGTGCCGGTGGTGCAGACGGTGCACAACTACCGCCAGGTGTGCGCGCCCGGCCTGTACTTCCGCGACGGCCACGCCTGCCACGAGTGCCGCGGCAAGGCGTTCGCGCTGCCCGCGATCAAGCACAAGTGCTACCGCGGCTCCACGGCGCAGAGCGCGATCATGGCCACCACGCTGGCGGTGCACCGCTCGACCTGGCGCTCGGTGGACCGCTACATCGCGCTCACCGAGGCCATCGCCGGGCACCTGCGCGACTACGGCATCACCGACCGCCAGATCACCGTCAAGCCGAACGCGGTCGAGGACCCGGGCCCACCGCCGATGGTGGCGGGTGACGGGCTGCTCTTCGCCGCCCGGCTGTCCCCGGAGAAGGGGCTCGGCCTGCTGCTGGACGCCTGGCGGCGGCACCCCGACGGCTCGCTGGGCCGCCTGCGCATCGCCGGCGACGGCGAGCTGCGCGGGCTGGCCGAGCAGGTGGCCGCGGAGCGGGCCGACATCGAATACCTCGGCCCGATGGACCGGATGGGGGTACGCGCCGCGCTGCGCACCTCGGCGATGGTGGCCGTGCCGTCGACCTGGCACGACGTGCTGCCGACCGCGATCATCGAGGCGCTGGCGAACGGTCGGCCGGTGCTCGGCAGCAACCTCGGCGGCATCCCGTACCTGATCGACACCGCCGGGTTCGCGGTCCCGCCCACCGTCGACGACTGGGCCGCCGCCCTACCCGACGCCCTCAAAGCCGCCCCCACCCTCACCGACGTAGCCCGCCGCCGCTACCTCGACACCTTCCACCCCGACGTCGTCACCACCCAACTCCTCGCGGTCTACGACTCCCTCCGCCGCCCCTGACCCCGCCCTCGTGCACAACTCTTAAAAACTTGCGCTCTCAGAAGCTGTCCTAGGGCGCAAGTTTTTAAGAGTTGAGGCAGAGGGTGGTCCGGGCCCGGGTCATGGCTGGGCGTAGAGGGCCGGGAGGTCGACCAGCAGGACGTTCTCGGCCTCGGCGACGCGGCGCAGGTCCGGGGTGAAGCCCGCGCCGCTGTAGCAGGCCAGGCGGGTGCCGGAGGTCCGGTGGCCCTTGGCGGCGAGCAGGTCACGGGCCCGGCGCAGCCGGTCCAGGTGGGGCAGGCCCATGGTCTGCTGCCACTTCGCCTCGCCGAGCGAGAGCACGCCGCCCTCGGTGCCCAGCACCGCGACGTCGATCTGGATCTGCGATCGGGCGGCCGGGTCGGCCACGGTGCCGGCGGCGACCGTGCTGGGCGGTTCGCCGAACAGCGCGACGGCGTTGCGCAGGGCGTACTCCCGGCACAGCTGCTCGAAGTGCGGGCCGACGACCTGGGACCGGAACGTCTCCTGGCCCGCCTGCCAGGCCTGTTCGGCCATGCCCCGCTCCAGGAAGCTCCAGTTGCGGCGCATCACGGCGGAGTAGAAGGTGATCAGCGGTTCCGCGATCCGGTACGTCGATCGCCCGGTGCGGAAGGCGTCGGGCTCCTTGGAGACCAGCCCGCAGTCCTCCAGCACGGTCAGCGGGTGGCTGATGTTGGTCGAGGGACGCTCCAGGTATCCGGCTATGCCGCCGCGCGTGTTGTGGCCGAGCGCGATCGCGCCCAGTACGCCGTGGTAGAGCGGGGTGTCCCGGGCTCCGGTCTCCTCGGCCAGCAGGTAGCGGGCCTCCCGGAACAGCGGAACGGCCGGGTTCAGCACCGTGCGCACGACCCAGTCGCCGAAGTCGGCGAGGTCGGCCGGTGCGTCGGAGTGCACGAACTCGTGCCGGTACGCGGGGGTGCCGCCGACGACGCTGTGCAGCAGCACGGCCAACTCCGGCTGGTCGATCACACCCCAGAACTCCGCCGCGGTGCGGTAATCCATGGGCGGGACCACCAGTTCCAGGCTCGCCCGGCCCCGCAACGGGGCGTTGCCGCTCAGCAGGCTCCCCATCACGGCCATCGCCGAGCCGCAGACCAGCAGCTTCGACGTCGTCTCGCGGGCGAGCCCGCCGGGGTCCAGCACCTGCTGCAGTTGTGAGGCAAGCGCCGGGCTGGCGGCCAGGAGGTACGGCAGCTCGTCGATGATGATCAAACCATCCGGCACCACGGCGTACAGCTGCCGGAGCGCGTCCTCCCAGCCGTGCAGCTGGAACTCGCCGCCGGTGCCGGCGCGGGCGGCCAGCGCACGCCCGAACCGGCGCAGCGACTCCAGCTCGGTGTCCTCAGTCGCCGCGAAGTAGAACCCGCCGGTCGCCCGCGCCAGCGCGTCGAGCAGGAACGTCTTGCCCTGCCGTCGCCGCCCGCTGACCACGCCGAATCGAGCGCTGGCAGCGGGGGAACCGGCGAAGCGGGCGAGCGCGGCCCACTCGGCGGTGCGATCGAAGACGTTGTCCGGTTTCGCGAGCATACGTAGAACCATAGTTCTTAGAGGTGTAGTTCTAAGAACTATGGTTCTAACAAGTCAGCCACGGAGTGCCGTACGGGCCGTGAAGGCGATGCTCGCCAGCAGGAAGCCGAAGTTGACCACGGTGAACGCGGCGATGAACCAGACCGTCAGCGCCGGGGCGACGGTCAGCACCAGCCCGGCCACGAAGATGACCGCGCCGTAGTCGCGGACCAGCTTCACGATGCGCACCGGCAGCGACGTCGAGGTCATCATCGAGTTCGCGTCGCCCTGGCTGGCCAGCACGCTGGTGACGAGGTTGACCATCCACGAGCCCGCGAACAGCGCGCCCAGCCACAGCGGCGGCCGGGCCACCGCCACCAGCGCGGTGACCAGCAGGATCTGCGAGGCGACGTCGCACAGGATGTCGATCCGGGCACCGGCCGGGCTGCGCTGGTCGGTCACCCGGGCCAGTTGCCCGTCGGCGCAGTCCAGCGAGTACGCCACCTGCCAGCCGACCAGCGCGAGCAGCCCGTACAGCGGGGTGATCGCGGCGGTGCCGTCCTGGGCACGCAGCACCAGGACCACCGACACGGCGATGCCGATGACCAGGTTGAGCAGGGTGAGGTGGGTCGGCTTGAGCCCGGTGCGGGCCGCGACCAGCGCGAACACCGCGCCGAGGCGCTGGCTGAACGCCTCGGAGAACAGCCCGCCGCCCCGGTTCACCGCGTAGAAGTCGGCGACCCGGGGACGGGGCGTGGTCAGCGTGTCAGTGGACGGCATCCGCGTAGTCTGCCACCCGGTCGGCCAGCTCGTCGCGGCCCAGGTCGAGGTGTTCGAGGATGGTGTACCGGTCGGGCCGGGTACGCGGGGCGAACTCGACCGCGGCGACGAACTCCTCGTCGCTGATCCCGAGATCGGCCGGCGTACGCGGCAGCCCGTGCCGCTTGAGGCACGCGCTGAGCTGGGCGAACCGTGCCTCGTGCACCTTGTCCACGGACGCCCGCAGATACGTGCAGAACAGCGCGCCGACGCCGCACTGCTCGCCGTGCGCCGCGGTGCCCGGCCGGAGGATGTCGAGCGCGTGCGAGATTTCGTGGCAGCCGCCGCTGGACGGGCGCGAGGTGCCGCAGATGGCCATGGCCAGGCCGGTGGTGATCAGGGCCTCGGCGAGCAGCGTCACGAACACGTCGTCGGTGGCGTCGCCCGGATGGTTGATCACCGCTTCGGCCCCGGAGCGGGCCATCGCGACCGCGAGCCCGTCGACCGGCTCGCCGCGCACCCGGTGCGCCAGTTCCCAGTCGGCGATGGCGCTGACGTTGCTGAGCGTCTCGCCGATGCCGGAGCGGGTCTGCCGGTCCGGTCCCGCCTCGACGAAGTCGAGATCCACGACTACGGCCAGCGGGATGTGCACGCCGTAGGACGGCCGCCCGCCGTCGTGGTCGAGGGTGGCGATGGGGGAGGCGATGCCGTCGTTGGCGAGGCTGGTCGCCACGCTGACCATCGGTATGCCGTACCGCGAGGCCGCGTACTTCGTCGTGTCGATGGTCCGGCCGCCGCCGATGCCCACTACCGCGTCGTAGTTGCGCCCGCGCAGGCGCTGGCCGAGGTCGAGCGCCGATTCGAGCGTGCCGCCCTCGATGTTGATGAACTCGGCGCGGTCCAGCGACGGGCCGATCAGGTCGACGATGCGCTCGCCCTGACCGGGGCCGACCACGACCGCGACGTCGCCGCCGGCCGAGATGCGCCGGTCGGCCAGCAACGAGGCCAGACCCGCGACGGCGCCCCGCCGGACGTCGATGCTCAGCGGGGTCTGCACCGAACGGGTCAGTAGTGGCATGCGATCTCCCGCGCGCGGGCCAGGTCGTCGTGGTTGTCGACCTCGACCCAGGCGATCTGCCCGATCGACGCGCCGCGGATGACGCCGCCCCGGTTCGCGAGCTCCTGGTAGCCGTCCTCGTAGTAGAGGTTCGGGTCCCGCTCGAAGGTGGTCTGCAGCGCGTCGGCCAGCGCCTGCGCGGCCTCGGGGCGGATCAGCGTCGCGCCGATGTACTCCCCGTGCGCGGTGGCCGGGTCCATCAGCTTGGTGATCTTGGCGAGCCGGCCGTCCTCGTGGAAGATCGCCTTCATCTCCTCGTCGGCCAGCTTCTTGTGGTCGTCGAGTGCCAGCACGATGCCCGCGTCGGCGTGCTCGGCGGCCTCCGCGGCGGCCAGCAGGGTGTGCTCGACCGAGACCGGGTGCACGGTGTCGCCGTTGACCAGCAGCACGCCCCGGCCGAAGTGCTCGCGGGCCAGCCAGAGGGAGTACGCGTTGTTCCACTCCTCGGCCTTGTCGTTGTGCACGAGGGTGAGGGTGACGCCGTACTTCTCCTCCAGGGCCGCCTGGCGGGCCTGCACCGCCTCGGCCCGGTAACCCACCACGACCACGATCTCGGTGAGCCCGACCTTCGCCAGATTGCGCAGGGCGATGTCGAAGATCGTCGTTTCGCCGTCCACCGGCACCAGGGCCTTGGGCAGCGTGTCGGTGTAGGGGCGCAGCCGGCGTCCAGCGCCCGCGGCCAGCACCATCCCGATCATTAAAGGCTCCTTCGAGGGGGGTTATGGAGGTGTTTCGTCGCTGGTGAAGGCTACTGCACCCGAGCGCGGCGGCCGAGCCAGCACAAGCCGCGACCTATAACAAGTCTTGTGAGTTGCCCACAACCCGGCCCAAGATGTCCGTACGGTGCGTTTCAATGGGGTTGCGTTCCGAAGGGGTGATTGCATATGGCTAACGCTGCACAGGCGCAGCACGCGATGCACGTTCGTGAGGCGATGAGCAAGCCGGTCCTGATGGTCGGCCCACAGCACACGTTGCGCCAGGCGGCCCAGCTGATGGCGATGCGCCGGGTGGGCTCGGCGATCGTGATAGACCCGGACGGCGAGGGCCTCGGCATCATGACCGAGCGCGACGTCCTCAACGCCATCGGCTCCGGCCTCGATCCGGATGTGGAGCAGTGCGCCAACCACATCACCTGGGACGTCGTCTACGCCGCGCCGCACTGGAGCCTGGAAGAGGCCGCCATGGCGATGGCCCGGGGCGGGTTCCGCCACCTGGTCGTGCTCGACGGCGACGAGGTGCTCGGCATCATCTCGGTCCGCGACCTGATGCGCGTCTGGGCGCTGCGCCGCGCCGAGGCCGCCGCCTCCGTCTGACCGCCTCTGACGATCTTGCGGGGAACCGCGGGTGACGCACGCCTGTTTCCGGCGAGCGCCCCCGGTTCCCGCAAGGTTCGTCGTGATCATGGCGGATGACACGAAGGGATGGGTGGAGCGTTCTCGCATTTCGGGCGCATTAACCTGTTCAACATGACCGCCGAGCAGCTCATCTCGTTCGCCCGGGGCGCTCCGAGCCTCGACATCGTCGATGTCGAAGGGCTCAGCGCCGCGGCTGTCCGCGCCTTCGCCAACGACCCGGCCGGGCTCACCGCGTACGGCAACTCCTACGGCTACGGCCCGCTCCGCAAGTGGATCGCGGCCAAGCACGGGGTGTCCGCCGACCAGGTGCTGATCACCAACGGCTCCCTGCAGGCCGACGCGTTCCTCTTCAACCACCTCGTACAGCCCGGTGACCACGTCGTGGTGGAGAAGCCGACCTACGACCGGACCCTGCTGAACCTGAAGAACCTCGGCGCGGTCGTGCACCAGGTCACGCTGCACCCGGACGGCATCGACACCGCGGAGCTGCGGGCGCTGCTGGAGTCGGGGGTGCGGCCGAAGCTCGCGCACATCATCCCGAACTACCAGAACCCGGCGGGCGTGACGCTGTCCGAGGCCAAGCGGCACGAGCTGCTCGCGCTGGCGCAGGAGTTCGGCTTCACGATCTTCGAGGACGACCCGTACGTCGACATCCGCTTCCGGGGCGACGCGCTGCCGACGATGCTGTCGCTGGACACCGCGGGCGTCGTGGTGCACGCCAGCTCCTTCACCAAGACCGTCTGCCCGGGTGTCCGGGTCGGTTACCTGGTCGGTGACAAGGGCCTGATCGACGCGATCGCGGGTAGGGCCACCAACCTGTACATCTCGGCGGGCCAGGTCGCGCAGGGCATCGTGTACGAGTTCTGCGCCTCCGGCGACATCGAGCGCTCCGTGGCCACGGTCAGCGCCGCGCTGGCCGAGCGGGCCACCGTGCTCGCGGAGTCGCTGCGCAAGCGGATCGACGGCGTCTCGTTCACCGAGCCCGACGGCGGCTACTTCCTCTGGATCGAGCTGCCCGCCGACGTGCACGTCGACAAGCTGCTGCCGGCCGCCGCCGAGCGCGGTGTGGCCGTGGTGAAGGGTTCGGACTTCCTGCTGGAGGGCGGCGAGAACTCGCTGCGGCTCGCGTTCAGCGCGGTCACCGTGGACCAGATCGACGAAGGCGTACGCCGTCTCGCCGAGGCCATCGACGCCGTTCGCGGTTGATCGGCCGATTCGGATATCCGACGGTCGTTCTGTCGTATTTCTGACAGTCGGATCGGGCGCGGGTGGGGTTCCCCTCGCGAGGTTACGAGGATCACAATGCGTCGGGCGCCTGTCGCCGACCGAGTGATGAGCACGCGGCGTGCCGTGGTGATCGAGACCTCGTGGCGCGTGGGGCCCCCGCCCGCATTGCCCCCGCCCCCAATGAAAAAGGAGCGTCACCCACCCCCCACCCCGGGTGGCGTTCCGGCGCCGGGTGGACCGAGTCGCATTCCCCCCGATAGCGGCACACGTGGTCCACCCGGCGCCTCTTTCTCCCGCCGCGCCGAGTCCACTCACGATCACGGGATTCCGCGCGGGTTCCGCCGCCCAAGTAGCCTGTCGAAGGAGTCTCCGGCGGTCGGCGACCCGGCGAAGGAGGCGATCGTGGTTGATGACATCCGAGACGACAACGGCCGACGATCCGCCAACCCGTACGTTCGCGGCGACCGGCTGACCCGCGCCATCACGGCTCCCGCCCGCGCGATGGGTCGCCTGGTCGGGCTGAGCGGCGAGACCGAGGGCGGCCAGGTGCCCGCGCAGACCGGTGAGCGCGCCGACGCGATCGTGGACTGCGCCATCTACCTCGACGGCATCCGCCAGCCGGTGACCGGCGACTACCGCGCGGCGCTGGCGCAGGCACGTCGGCAGCGGGGCGCGTTCGTGTGGCTGGGCCTGCACGCCCCGAGCAAGGAGCAGATGGCGGGCATCGCCGAGGCGTTCGACCTGCACGAGCTGGCGGTGGAGGACGTCGTCAACGCCGGCCAGCGGCCCAAGCTGGAGCAGTTCGGGGACGTGCACTTCCTGGTCATGCGCACGGCGCGCTACGTCGAGCACCAGGAGCTGACCGAGCACTCCGAGGTGGTGGAGACCGGCCAGGTCATGCTCTTCATCGGGACGGACTTCGTGATCTCGGTGCGGCACGGCGAGGCCTGCCGGCTCAAGCCGGTGCGGGAGCACCTGGAGGCGCGGCCCGAGCTGCTGAAGCAGGGACCGTGGGCGGTGGCGTACGGCGTCCTGGACCACGTGGTCGACCTCTTCGTGGAGGCCGCCGACGGGATCAGCCAGGACGTCGACCTGATCGAGGAGAGCGTCTTCGCCCGCGACTCCAGCGGCCGGATGCAGCGCATCTACCAGCTCAAGCGGGAACTGGTCGAGTTCAAGCGCGCGGTGCTGCCGCTGCAGCGGCCCGTGCAGCTGCTGATCGGGGACACCCCCGAGATCTCCAAGGAGCTGCGCAAGTACTTCCGGGATGTGCAGGACCACCTGGCCCGCGTGGTCGAGCAGGTCGGCTCGTTCGACGACCTGCTGATCTCGATCATGCAGGCGCGGCTGGCGCAGGTGACCGTCGACCAGAACAACGACATGCGCAAGGTCGCCGCCTGGGCGAGTATCGCCGCCGTCTGGACCGCCATCGCGGGCATCTACGGGATGAACTTCGACTTCATGCCCGAGACCCACTGGAAGTACGGCTACCCCATGGTCCTGACCGTGATGCTCGGCTTCTCCTTCGCCATCTACCGCCTCCTCCGCCGCTCCGGCTGGCTCTGAGACCAAAGGAAGGGCGCCTTCTTATCGCTACGCGTATAAGAAGGCGCCCTTCCCCACTGCTGAGCCTGCGTTACATACGGCCGTTCTTGGAGCCGCTGGACGAGTACTTCGACGCGAAGCTGTCGGTGGCGTCGTTGGCCGCCTCGGCCGCGTCGCCGATCTTCGACTTCATGGTGTCGCGGCCGCCCCGGACCGAGGACGCCGCCTCGTGCAGCTTGTCGGCCGTCTTGTCCATCGCCTTGCTGGTGTGGTGCGTGGCCTTGTCGAGCACCGAGTCGGCCTTGCCGGTGGCCTTGTCCGTCATCGACTTGGTCTCGGAGCGCATCGACTCCAGCGCCTGGCTCGGGTCGTACTCCGACCACTGCTGCTGGCGGCGGCGCTTCATGACCAGCGCACCGGCGATGCCGACGGCCGCGCCCGCGGCGAGCAGCCCGATCAGCATCCCCGTGTTGCCACTGCGTGACACGTGGCCCCCCTTCTTGTGCTTGCGCGCCTTGGCGTTGGCCTTCTTGGACGCGTGCATGGCGTCGGCTGCCCCCTCCCGGTACGCCGCGGCGAGCGGCGCGAGTGCGGACACCGTCGAGTCCATGCCGCGCGAGGTGACCCGGCGCATGCGTCCGGTGGTCGGGCCGAACGACGCCCCGACCCCGCCGGCGGCATGGGTCGCCGCCTGCAGGAAATGGTCCCAGCTCTGGCCCATTTCCTCGCGCATCAGCTCCCCGCGCGTCTTCTTGTGAAATCCGAGCATCTTCCCCCGCCTTCCTGCCCCGCGCCCCCGCGCCGGACAGCCGATCGCTTCGGGCGCCCCCGCGCCCGTGCGGTGGTATCGCAGGGCGCGCCGTCATGACGAAAGCGCGCCCCGTTCATGTCCCTGCCTGCCATCCTGCCTCGCCGGACGCCATCGCACACCCGGAACGGGCACATGGGAGAATCTGTCGGTAACCAACCACTCGAATATCAGGAGTCAGCCGTGGCCGACGCCCGTTTCGCCGTCCTGCACACCAGCGCCGGTCCCATCCGCCTGGAGCTGTACCCGAACCACGCCCCGAAGACCGTGAAGAACTTCGTGGAGCTGGCCGAGGGCACCAAGGCGGGTGCGACCGACCCGCGGACCGGCCAGCCGATCACCGGCCCGTACTACGACGGCACGCCGTTCCACCGCGTGATCGACGGTTTCATGATCCAGACTGGCGACCCGACCGGCACCGGTCGCGGCGGCCCGGGATACACCTTCGACGACGAGTTCCACCCGGAGCTCAGCTTCAGCGAGCCCTACCTGCTGGCGATGGCCAACGCCGGCCCGAAGACCAACGGGTCGCAGTTCTTCATCACCACCGGGGCCACGAACTGGCTGAACTTCAAGCACACCATCTTCGGCAAGGTCGCTGACGCGGACTCGCAGAAGGTCGTCGACGCGATCTCCAGCACGCCGACCGACGCCGGCGACCGGCCGCGCGACGCGATCGTCATCGAGCGAATCGAAATCGAGCGCTAGTCTCGCATCCATGACGTCTCCCGCACCCCAGGGTGGCCTGCCGCCCGTACCGAGCTGCTACCGCCACCCGGGGCGGGAGACGTACCTCAAGTGCAGCAGATGTGAACGGCCCATCTGCCCGGATTGCATGATTCCGGCGTCGGTGGGCCACCACTGCCCCGAATGCGTGGCCGAGGGCCGGCGCACCCAGCGCCCGGCCCTGACCCACTTCGGCGGGTCCCAGGTCGGCATGCACGGCTACGTGACCAAGGCGCTGATCGGCCTCAACCTGGCCGTGTTCGTGGTCGGCATCCTGATGGCGGGCATGGGTGCGGTGTTCAGCGGCGGCCTGTTCACCGACGTCACGGCGATCCAATGGCTCGGCGGCGTGCTCGGGCCGACGGTGACCGTCGCGCCGGACGGCCCCTACATCGGTGCCCACCCCACGTTCGGCACGGTCTACACCGGGGTCGACGACGGGGCCTACTACCGCCTGTTCACCGCGATGTTCATCCACTACGGCCTGCTGCACCTGGTGCTGAACATGTGGGCGCTGTGGGTGCTCGGCCGCCCGCTGGAGGCCGCGCTCGGTCCCGTGCGCTTCGCCGCCGCGTACCTGATCTGCGGGATCGGCGGCAACGTCGCCGGTTACGTCTTCGGCGGTGGCGGCGTGGGGGCGGGCGCCTCTACGGCGATCTACGGCCTCTTCGCGATCTACTTCTTCGTGCTGAAACGGCTGGGCCGGGACGCGTCCGCGATCATCCCGGTGATCGTGGTGAACGTCGCGATCTCGTTCACCGTTCCGGGTATCGGCATCGCCGGCCACCTGGGCGGGCTCGCCACGGGGGCGATCGTGGGCGCCGGGCTGGCGTACGCGCCGCGGGACAACCGCACCCTGGTGCAGACCGCGGTGCTGGTGCTGACGTTCCTCGGCCTGACGGGTGTGGCAGTGGCTCTGTCGCTGACCCGCTGACCTGGGAGAAGCCCGGCGGCGATCGACCGCATGAGTGACTCGCGTGACGTGTGTCACGCGCAGTCGTTGCTCCTTACATGGACGTCTTCTCGCGTACGTTCCTTCCCGCCACCGGTGAGGCCGGCATCCCCATGGCCACGGTCAGCCGGCATATGCCGATCTTCCGCCGCTGCGTCGAAGCCGGTGACGCCACCGTGCTCGTCGCCCGCGCGCTGCGCCCCGAACGCCCGCTCGGCCGCGAGTTCCTGATGCTGCTGACGTACCGCCGCCTGGTGATCACCCAGGAGAGCCGCATCCTGCGCCGCCTCCGCCTGCACCTGAACACCGACCTGCGCCACCTGGCGAACGTCACCTGGCACCCGGACCCGCGCCTGTCCGCGATCGAGTTCGCCGCCACCGCCGTCGACGGCATCCGCGAACGCTTCTGGATCCACGCGGGACACCCCAAGCAGGTCTGGCACCTCGACGCCCTCTTCTCCCACGTCTTCAAACCCAAGCTGATCGCCCAGCGCACCGCCGGCCTCAACACCACCCCCTACGCCTCCTTCACCGACCACCTCGTCGGCGCCTGACCCCCGTTCCCGCCTCGGCAAGATCACGACGATCTTGCGTGAGCTGTTGCTGATTTGCCCGATAAAGGCGTATCGCACCCACAGTTCGCGCAAGATCGTCGCTGCGTTGGGGTGGGGCGGAGAGTTTGCCGTGGGCTTACACGGCTCGTACATGGGTCGGACATGATGGCCGGGTGAGTGAGAAGGGGCTGGTGCTCGTCGTCGAGGACGAGCGGCCCATTGCCGATCTGATCCGGCTCTACCTGCAACGTGACGGGTACGGCGTGCAGGTGGAGTCCGACGGGGCCGCGGGGCTCGCGGCGGCGCGCAGGCTGCGGCCGACCGCTTGTGTGCTGGACATCGCGCTGCCGTCGATGGACGGCACGGAGATCTGCCGGCGGTTGCGGGCCGAGGACATCTGGGTGCCGATCATCTTCCTCACCGCTCGCGACGACGAGGTGGATCGCATCGTCGGGCTGGAGTTGGGGGCCGACGACTACCTGACCAAGCCGTTCAGTCCGCGGGAGCTGGTGGCCCGGCTCAAGGCGGTGCTGCGGCGGTCCGGCGGGACACCCGAGCCGGATCGCAGCCGTGCCGTCGGGCCGGTGCGGCTCGACCCGGCGCGGCGCGAGGTCACCGTCGACGGTGCCGCCGTGCAGCTGACCAGCACGGAGTTCGATCTGCTGGCGCACCTGATGAGCCGGCCGGGGCGGGTCTACACCCGGGACGAGCTGCTGTCCACGGTCTGGGGATACGCCGCGCACGGCGGGACCCGCACCGTCGACGTGCACGTCGCACAGGTCCGGGCGAAGCTCGGCGCGGCAGCGCATGTGGTGCGCACCGTGCGGGGCGTGGGGTACACCGCCGATGCCTGACCGCCGCGCCGACCTCACCGTGCCGATCCGGGTGCTCGCCGCCCCGCCCCGGCCCACCGCCAGCACCACCACGCTGACCACCCGGGCCGTGCTCGCCGGGGTGATCGTCGCGCTGATCACGCTGGTGGTCACCGCGCTGGTCGCGGTGCCGCTGGCCGCCCGCGCCGCCGAGCAGGCCGCCCGCGACGGGCTCGTCTCGCAGACCGACGTGGTGGCCCAGGTGCTGCGCTCGCGGCGGGCTCCGGCCGCGGACGCCCGGCTGATCGAGCAGCTGCGCAAGCTCGACGGCGACGTCACCGCATACCTGATCACGTCCGGGGCCGCCGACCGGCCGGGGCTGCCCGCCCGGGTCGTGCAGCAGATCGCCGACGGCAAGCAGGTCAGCGAGCGGCTGGCGGTGGTCGGCGGTCGGCTGTCCATGGTGGAGGGGCGCCCGCTCGACACCGGGGACGGCGTGGTGCTGGCCCGCCCCGCGGCCACCGGCATCAGCCGCCAGGTGCTGCGTAACCTGTGGCTGCCGCTGCTGGCCGGGCTCGGCGCGGGCGTGCTGGCGGGCGTACTGCTGGGCCGCAGACTGGCCCGCCCGATCCGCAACGCGGCCACCGCGGCGGCCCGGCTCAGCTCCGGCGACCGGACGGTGCGCCTGGCCGCCGAGCCGCCGCAGGAGGTGGAACGGCTCGCCCACTCGATCAACGAGCTGGCCGAGGCGCTGGCCACCAGCGAAGGACGCCAGCGCGAGTTCCTGCTGTCCATCTCGCACGAGCTGCGCACCCCGCTGACCACCATCAAGGGGTACGCCGAGGCGCTGTCCGACGGCGTCGTCGGCCCCGACGGCGCGCAGGAGGTCGGGCAGACCGTGCTCGCCGAGGCCGAGCGCCTGGACCGGCTCGTCGCCGACCTGCTGGCGCTGGCCCGCCTCGACGCCGCGGACTTCGCCGTGCAGCTCACCGACGTCGAGCTGGTATCCCTGGCGACCTCGGCCGAGCGGGCCTTCGCGCCGCGCGCCGCCCAGGCGGGTGTGCCGGTGCGCGCCGAGGTACCGACCGGGGAGGTGTGGACACACACCGACCCGTTGCGGCTGCGCCAGATCGTCGACGGCCTGGTCGAGAACGCGCTGCGGGTGGTGCCGCCCGGCCGCCCGATCGTGGTCGCCGTACGCCCGCTGCCGGACCGCACCGCGATCGAGGTCCGCGACGGGGGACCCGGCCTCACCGACGACGACCTGGCCGTCGCCTTCGAGCGGGGTGCGCTGCACCAGCGCTACCAGGGCGTACGCCAGACCGGCAGCGGACTGGGCCTGGCCCTGGCGGCCGGGCTGGCCCGACGCCTCGGCGGCACCATCGAGGCCGGTCACGCGGCCGAGGGCGGTGCCCGGTTCACGGTTTACCTGCCCCGAACCTCGGCCTGACCGCGCCCGCGCGACGGCCCGGCAGGCTGCGGTCATGAGAAGACTCAGCCTGACCGTCGCACTGGGCCTGTCCGCACTGCTGGGCCTGACCGCCTGCGCCCCGTCGGACCTGCCGGCCACCGCCACCGAACTGGTCGCCTCGGTCGAGGCCGAGGCGCTCGCCGCGATGGGCGTGGCGCCCGACGACCTCGTCGCCGCCGAGAGTGAACTCGACGCCCTCGTCTCGCCGTCGCCCGGGGCCAAGGACAAGCCGGACGACCGGCTGCGCAACTGGCGCAAGCGCCACGCGCTGCGGGTCGCGCTGCGTCGTGACGTGCAGCACGGCGAGGCCGTCGTGGAGACGAAGAAGGGCCCCGTCACCGTGCTCGTCCAGCGGGGCGTGGTCACCGCCGTCGACGCGGAGTCGATCACCGTCAAGTCGGCGGACGGGTTCACCCAGACCTGGAAGTACGGTGAGAAGCTGCGGGTGGTGGAGAAGCGGGCCACGATCCAGCCCACGGAGTTGAAGGCCGGCGCGCAGGTCGCCCTGGCCGGACCCAAGGACGGCGACACGCCCACCGCCCGCCTGATCGTGATTCCGCTGGCCCGCTGAGTCGGCAGTGATGAAGGGCACCTTCTACTACGTATACCGTTAAGAAGGTGCCCTTCCTTTTTGTCAAGAGGTTGGTGACCTCGCCTGATGTGCAGTGATCCGGCGCAAGGGCTAGACTCGGCCGGTCCAGCACGCGTCAGCAGCGGAGAGCCCTGTGAAGCTATCGATCCTCATGCCGGTCTACAACGAAGAGGCCCGGCTTGGCGAGGCGCTCAAGCAGGCACTCGCGGTCGACTACCCCTGCGAGATCGAGCTCGTCGTCGTCAACGACGGCAGCAAGGACCGCACCGCCGAGATCCTCGGCGACTGCGACGACCCGCGGCTGCAGGCCTTCCACCACGCGAAGAACGCCGGCAAGGGCGCGGCCATCCGCACTGCCGTCGACTCCGCCACCGGTGACTACATGGTCATCCTGGACGCCGACCTGGAGTACGACCCGCGCGACATCCCCAAGCTGCTGGGCCCGGTGCTCGACGGCCGCGCCAAGGTCGTCTACGGCAACCGCAGCTTCGGCGGACACGCCGCCTTCTCGTTCTGGTACGTGATGGGCAACAAGGGCGTCACCCTGTTCGCCAACGTGCTGTTCAACTCCTACATCGGCGACCTGGAGACCTGCTTCAAGCTGATGCCGCTGGAGCTCTACCGCTCGCTCAACGTCAAGTCCAAGGGCTTCGGCATGGAGGCGGAGGTCACCGGCAAGCTCCTGCGCCGCAAGAACCGGCCGTACGAGGTGCCGATCAGCTACACCGCCCGCACCCGCGAAGAGGGCAAGAAGATCACCGCGATGGACGGGATCGAGGCCCTGCTGATCCTCATGCGCGAGCGTCTGCGCCCGGTGCCGAAGTCGGCCCAGCAGTAACCAGCAGCACCTTGCCGACGTGTTCGTTGGCCGAGACGGTCCGCTGAGCGGCGGCCGCCTCGGTCAGCGGGAGCACCCGGTCCACCACCGGGCGGATCGCGCCAGTCGCGAGCAGCGGCCACACGTCCTGCCGTACCCCCGCCACGATCGCTGCCTTCTCCGCCGCGGGCCGTGAGCGCAGCGCGGTCGCCGCGACGCTCGCCCGCTTGGCCAGCAGGGCACCCAGGTTGATCTCCGCCTTCGTGCCGCCCTGCAGTCCGATCACGACCAGCCGGCCACCCGTCGCCAGTGCCTGCACATTGCGCTCCAGGTAGGCCGCGCCGATGATGTCCAGGATCACGTCCGCCCCGACGCCCGAGAAGTCGTCGGCGGTGTAGTCCAGGCACTCGTCCGCGCCGAGCGCCCGCAGCTGCTCGTGCTTGGCCGCCCGAGCCGTGGTCACCACCCGGGCCCCGAGCGCCTTGGCGTACTGGATCGCGAACGTGCCGATCCCGCTGCCGCCGCCGTGGATCAGCACCGTCTCCCCGGCCCGCAGCCCGGCGACCATGGTCAGGTTCGACCACACCGTGCACGCCACCTCCGGCAGCCCGCCCGCGGTGACCACGTCCACCCCGTCCGGCAGCGGCAGCACGTGCCCCGCGTCGACCGCCACCAGCTCCGCGTAGCCGCCCCCGCCGAGCAGGGCGCACACCTCGTCACCGGGCCGCCACGGACCGGCTCCCTGCTCGATCACACCGGAGCACTCCAGGCCGGGATACGGCGGCGCGCCCGGGGGCGGCGGGTAGACGCCGGCGACCTGGAGCAGGTCGGCCCGGTTGACCGCCGTGGCGGCGATCCGGATCAGCACCTCGCCCTCGGCCGGCACCGGATCGGGGACCTCTGACCAGGCAAGTTCACCGTTGGCGGGGATCGTCATGGCGTGCACCAGACCATCTTGCCCCGAGACCGGTCCGGGCGGGCGCGCGGCGCGTCTGGCACACTGGTCGTCGGCGATACGCCAGGAGGGTTCGCCTAGTGGCCGATGGCGGTGGTCTTGAAAACCACTAAGGCAGCGATGTCTTCAAGGGTTCGAATCCCTTACCCTCCGCCGACGAGCAGCGAGGGCCGGCAGGAAGCGACCTGCCGGCCCTCGGCGTTCACACGGCCCGGGCGGGCGGCTCGTCGCCCCGGATGCGGGCGTGCAGGTGCATGTCGTGGCGGCCGTCGGCGTGCACGGCGTCGCTGCGCTTGGTGCCCTCCAGGGCGAAGCCGGCCTTGACGGCGACCCGGCAGGAGGCTTCGTTGCGGGTCGAGTGGTCCAGCTGCAGCCGGTGGAAACCGGCCTCGCCCAGCGCCCATTCGCTCAGGGCGTTCAGCGCGCGGGAGGCCACACCGGCTCCGCGGGCGGCGGGCAGCACCCAGTAGGCGCACCCCGCGACGCCGTCGTCGAGGTTCAGCGAACCGATGGCCAGGCGCCCCAGCACCTCGCCGCCGCCGCGGGTCACCGCCCAGCTCGCGCCGGTCTCCTGTGCCCAGGCCTGGCGGTACTGGTCGAACCATTCGCGGACCTGGTCCTCGGAGCGGGGCTGGCGGGTGTGCCAGCGCTGGATCGCGGGGTCCTGGTAAGCGCTGAGGAAGGCGGCGGCGTCGGCGCTCTCCCAAGGCCGCATGAGCAGGTCGCCCGGGGCGGAGAGCAGCGGCTGCGGGTGGGCGGCGAGACTTCCGGCGGGGATGGCGGCGGGGGTGGTGATCGTCCTCACGGCTCATCCTTTCGCGACGGCGGCGGCCGATGTCAAGCGGAAGCCCCACCCCGCAGCGGCGGGGTGGGGCCGGCCCTTACATTGGGGAGGTGCGGCCCTCGGACCCAGGATGTTCGAGGGCCGCACCCGTTTCAGGCCGTCACGCCGCGGCGAGCCGGCACGCCACGTCCGCCGTCGCCGGTGGCACGCTCAGCAGGGTGAGCTTCGTGGTGCAGAGGGTGTAGGACAGGTCGCCCAGGGTGCAGGCGAGCCCGTACTCGAGGCCGCCGTAGCCCGCCGCAGCCAGGAACGCGCTGCAGTCGCCGGGGGTGGCGTGGGCCGGGCTGGCCGTGATCGCCGACGCTCCCGCGAACGCGACGGTGGCCGCGCCGATGACGGCGAGCCGCTTGCCGATGCCGAGCTTGCGCATCGTGACACCTCCATAACTAGGAGTGATAGGAGATGTCAACATATCGATTCGTTCGGATCGGCGATAGCTCCCGTCACTCCTTCGGATACGGAGTGAATCGCCGGTGGAGGCGCGCGGATCGCAGCTCACGCCGTTCATCTACATAGGAATCGAAGTCGTGCCGTGGTCGTGGGGGCACGGCGGGGCCGACTCGTGAGAGGGTGCCGCAATCAGCGCAGGCAGCAGCCGGAGCAGACCTTGGGTTGCGGCAGGGTGAAGGCCAGGCAGCAGGTGCGCCGGTGGATCTCGGGCTCACCGCCGTCGCCCGTGCCGATGTCGACCAGGTCGCCCAGATCCAGCGCGTCGAGCAGTTGCTGGGCGGTGCCGGCCGCGGTCGAGCCCGGCAGGGCGGGCGCGCTGCGCAGCACCGCGTACGCGATGCCGGAGGCGACCGAGCCGAGCAGGGTGCGCCGGCCGACCTTGACCTCGGCGCGGATGCGCTCGGACAGCGGGTCGAGGTGCTGGTCGAGCAGGCTGGTGCGCAGCGTCTTGAGCAGCAGCGTCTCGTCGGGCACGACGGTGATGCCGGGCATCCCGGCGTGTGCCAGCGGGTCGTCGGGCAGCACCGCGACCTGGGGCGCGCGCAGACCGACCTGCACCAGGGCCGCGCCCGGCTCGTCGCCGCCGAAGCGCAGCAGGGTGCGGTCGGTCTCGATGATCGGCACCCGGCGTGCCGCGGCCCAGCTGAGCACGGCCGGCATGGCGACCCAGTAGGTGTACGACTTCCAGGCGAGCGTCGCGGCGGCATGCGGGGCCGCGCCCCAGCGCTTCACGGCGGTGTCGAACAGGGCGGGCAGTGCCGAACCGTCGAGCAGCCGGGAGGCGGGAGTCCAGCCCTCGTCGTCGGTGACCAGCAGCGGGTCGGCGAGCCCGTGCACCGCGGAGAACCCAAGGCGACGGCGAGTCGCACTGAGTGTGACGGTCAGGGGGCGCAGGGCGTCGGTCAGGACGAGAGGCGTCAGCGTACGCACTCGTTCCTCACCGATCCTCTCCTGCACAAGCACCAGCCAAGACGGGGTTGAGTTCACTGTACCCCGATAAGGCTAGGCTAACCAGACCAGGGTCAGTTTACTCACCCTGTGTCACTTCTGCGTCGGTTACGTGGAGTCCTGCACGGCCCGGCCGCTTGATCGCCTGTCAAGGTTTTTGTCAGGTAATCAGCAGTTCTCATTAACTGGTCCTCGGGCCACGAAGAATGAGGATTCACGACGAGCGGAGGAGGGGGCGAGGTGTGGCATGACCGAGCGGAGCGGGGCAGGGTCATGAGCGTTTCGCCGGTGGAACGTGCCGTCGAGGCGTTCGCCGCCGAGCTCGGCCGGTGGCGGATAGACCGCGGCATGACCAAGAAGCAGCTCGCCAGCAGGATGGGGTTCGATCCCTCGTACATCAGCCACATCGAGGGTCGAAGACATCGGCCGACCGAGGACTTCGCCCGCCGGGCCGAGGCCGTGCTCAACGCCGGCGGCGCGATCTGGCGGCGTTTCCAGGAGTACGAGGAGGCCAGGCAGGCCCGCGGACCGGCCACCCTGCTCACCAGGGAGCCCGCGGTGCCCACCCAGTGGCTGCCGCCCGGCACGGGCCTCGTCGTCGAGCTGGAGGAAGCCCAGCTGACCTACGTGGACGGCGACTACCACGTCATCGTGCGCCGCGCCCTCTACAACGCGGGCAACGAGCCGGTGACGCGCTACCTGATCCGGGTGGCCGTGGACCGCTACCCCGGCCAGCCGCAGCGTTCCAACGCCCACCACCGGGCGTACCCGCTCGGGCTGGACGAGCTGCACCTGGTGGCGTTCTGCGGCGAGCCCGGCGCGGCCGAGCCCATGGTGTGGCGGGCCAAGCAGGACCGCGACGCGTTCAAGGAGATCTGGCTGCTGTTCGAGAACGCCGACGGCCGCTTCCCGCTCTACCCGGGCGAGCGGACCACGGTGGAGTACCGCTATCGCGTCGACGAGCTGAAGTGGGGCACCTGGTTCGAGCGGGCGGTCCGGCTGCCCACCCGGCGGCTGGTGGTGCAGATGCGCTTCCCGGCCATGCTCGACCCGCAGGTGTGGGGCGTCGAGACGTCCATGGCCGCCGAGGAGGCCCCGCTGCGCACCCCGATCGTGCGCGAGCTGGAAGGCGACCGGGCCGTGTTCACCTGGCGCACCGAGGACCCGTCGCTGAACGCCCGGTTCCAGCTGCAGTGGCGCTTCCGCGCCGTCACCTCGGCCCCGCCCGTGGCCGCGGCACACTGAGAAACGAAGAGGCCCGCCGGTCAGGCGGGCCTCGGACCACGGACGCGGGCGCTCAGTGCTCGCTGAACGCGTCGTACCGGATGCGCGTCTGCGGCACCTTCAGCTGCGACAGCGAGCGCAGCGTGCCGCGGACCATGCTCGGCGAGCCGGAGACGAAGAAGTCGTGCTCCATCCACGGGCCGAACCTCGACAGCGCGTCGGCCACCGTGCCCTCCTCGCCGCCCCAGCCCGGGTCGTCGCTGCACACCGGCACGATGGACAGCCACGGGTAGGCGGCCGCCAGTTCCTGCAGGGACGCCAGGTCGTACAGGTCGTCGCGGTTGCGCGCGCCGAAGAAGACGTGCACCCAGCGCGTGCGGTTGAACGTGGTCAGGTCCTCCAGCAGCGCCTTGATGGGCGACAGGCCGGTGCCGCCGGCGACGAAGACGATGTCGCGGGTCGACCGCCGGTCCAGCACCATCGAGCCCATCGGGGCGGCCAGCCGCACCAGGTCGCCGGCCTGCACCCGGCGCACCAGCGCACCGGAGACCCAGCCCGCGCCCAGGGCCCGGACGTGGAAGTCCATGGTGTTGTCGGTGCGCGGCGCGTTGGCGACCGAGTAGGTGCGCCACACCCGCGGGTGGAACTTGGGCACCTCCACCGACAGGTACTGCCCCGCGCGATACTCCAGCTGCTGGAACGGGCGCACGGTCAGCATCGCGATGTCGCGGGAACGGCGCTCGTGGGCGACGACTTCGGCGTGCCACCAGGCCGGGTTGCTGTCGGCCGAGGCGCCCGCGAGCATCTTGCGCGCGATGACGTCGTACGCGTCCCGCCAGGCCTGGTCGTACTCGTAGGACCACTCGGGGCCCGCGAACGTGCGCATGGCCTCCAGCAGCGCCGCGCCGACCACCTCGTAGTGCTCCGGCACCACCTGGAACTTGCGGTGGTCCCGGCCGAGCGAGCGCAGGTATTCGTCGAACCGGTCGGGATCGTCGACGGACTGCACCGCGGTCACGATCGCGCCCAGCAGCCGGGCCCGCTGCACGTCCATCGTCACCGGGAACATGTCCCGCACGCCCGGATTGTTGAGGAAGATCCGCGCGTAGAAGTAGCCGGCCACTTTGTCCTGCTGTTCCTCGACAAGTGTCCAGCTCTCTTTCAACAGCCGCTGAAGGTCGCTCACGTTCATAACGATGTCAACGCAGCGCGTTCGGCCGTCGCACAGACTGTGCGACCCTGTTGTGTCATGGCTGCTGAAGAGCTCGTCCGGGGGATCTCCACCCCCACCCGCCCGGTCCTGCGCAACGAGGTCTGGTTGCTGCTCGGCGTCTCCCTCGGGCACTCCGCGGTGTGGTCGGCGCTGTCCCTCATCGACAAACTGACCCGCCCCGCGCCGCTGAACCAGCAGGCGTCCGAGCTCAACGTCGCCCGCACCCCCGACCGCCCCTGGCTCGATCTGGCCTTCCAGCTCGCCGGCATCTTCTTCGCGCTGGTCCCGGCCCTGTTCGCGGCCCACCTGCTCAATCGCGGCCCCGGCTGGGACGGCCGCTTCGGCGCGCGCGGCCTGCTCGGGCTCGACGGGACCCGTCGCGGTTTCGACGCCGGCTCCGGGGCACTGCTGGCCGCCGTGATCGGCATTCCCGGGCTGGCCCTCTACGTGGCCGCGCGGGAGTTGGGCCTGAACACCACGGTCGTCGCCGAGGGCCTCGGCGAGGTGTGGTGGGCGCTGCCGGTGCTGCTGCTGGCCGCGGTGCAGAACGCGATCCTGGAGGAGGTCGTGGTCGTCGGCTACCTGATCACCCGGCTGCGCCAGCTGTCCTGGGGGGTGCCCGCCGTGATCGCGGCCAGCGCGCTGCTGCGCGGCGCGTACCACCTCTACCAGGGCTTCGGGGGGTTCGTCGGCAACGCGATCATGGGCGTGGTGTTCGCGCTGTTCTTCCTGCGCTACAAGCGCACCGGGCCGCTGATCGTCGCGCACTCCCTGCTCGACATCGTCGCCTTCGTCGGATACGCCCTGCTCGCCAAGCATCTCGACTGGATCTGAGCGATCTTCGCCGCTCGGGGTGAGGATGGTGGCATGCGGACTCTCGCGACCGTGCTCGCCCCGCTGCAGTCGGGCGCGGCCTACCTGCTGCTGATCCCGTGGGACCTGCGCAACCGGCCGGAGCACCCCGGCGAGCTGATCGAGACGACGCCGGTGCGCACCTGGGCGGTGGTCGTGTTCACGCTGGTGCTGCTGGCGCTGGGGCTGTGGCTCGGCCGCTCGGGCGTGCCGCCCTGGCAGGCGATGCCGCTGGCCGCCGGGGTGCCGTCGGCGCTGCTGCTGGTGTCGTACCTGACCCACCGCACGCCGGACGCGAACCCGTGGCCGCCGGCCTGGGTCTGCTTCACCGTGCTGATGGCGGGCGGGGTGCTGCTCGCCGCTCTGGCCGGACGGTTCTCCGCCCGATGACGGGCGAGGGGGCGGCACAGGCCGATCGACGGCGGAGGGGGAGGGACCAGAGGGGGCGGGGCCGGGACGTCACCGTCCCGGCCCCGCCGTTCTCGCGAGTGGCCCGCTCAGCTGAGCACGATCACCGTGTTGCCGCCCGCCGGAACGGACACCGGTGTGGCGCTCGCCCGGTCGGTGCCGCCCCACCAGTTCCATCCGTCGCTGCCGATCCAGCGGATCTTCACTGTCTGCGGGCCGAGCACCCGGAACGTCGCCCCCTCGGCGAAGTTCTGCTCGGTCCAGCCCGCGCCGGAGATGTCGCCCGCGGCGGCGTTCTCGACCACGATGAAACCGTTGTCCAGCAGGCCCGGGATCTTGACGGTGATCAGGTTGCCCCGGGTCATCTTGTAGTCGTAGGTGGTGGTCTGGCCGGCCGTCACCGTGATCCGCTCGGAGATGAACCGGTTGCCGGTGCCGCCGCTCCACTGCGGAGCGTGGTCCAGCGCCTTGAACAGCAGCGGCCACTGGTACGGCCCGAGGAAGTCGATGGTGTACCGACCGTCCGTGCCGACCTCGACCGAGCCGATCCCGCCGCCGACGTTGAAGCTCTCGTCCAGCACCCGGACCGTGCCGTACTGGATGGTGCCGGTCTTCGTGGTGACCTTGCCGGTGATCGTGCCGGCGCGGTCCATCTTGATCGTCGGCGCGGTGAAGGTCTGCCCGGCGGTGAGGGTGAAGTCACGCGCCTGACCCTGCAGGCCGGTGCCGCCGTTGGCGCCGAGCCACTGCGCGCCATAACCGGGCGCTTCGGCCGGGAAGGCGAACAGCTGCACCTTGCCCGGATCCTCGTTCATGGTGACCTTGCCGTCGGTGCCCGTGAGGTCACCGCAGCCGTCCGGCACCGTCGGGTGGGCCGGCTCGATCGTGACGACGCAGACGCCGGCCAGCGGCCGGCCGGTCGCCTTGTCCACGACCTTGACGGTCAACTTGGCCTGCGGGGTCAGCAGCAGCGTGACCGTGGACTGCTGGCCCGCGGTGATGGTGACCGGGACGTCCGCCGACGCGTAACCGCTGGCCCACGAGTTCACCAGGTAGTCCCCGGCCCGCAGGTCGGCGAAGGTGACCACGCCGTTGTCGGTGTCCGCCGAGTTGTTGCCGACGTACACCGAGAACGTGTCGATCGCGGCTCCGGTGAGCGCGTTCTTGGCCGTCACCCGCAGGCTGCCGCTGGGCAGCTTGACGTCGTCGACCACGGTGTTCTGGCCGGCCGTGACGGTGACCCGGTCGGCGGAGCCGAAGCTGGTCTTGCCGTGCGCCCACTGGTCGACGCCGTTCCCGCCGTCGAACCGCACCACGTACTGGGCCGTGGGCAGCTCGGGGAAGGAGTAGCCGCCGTCCGCGTCGGTGGTGGCCGAGGCGTCCAGCCAGTTGCCGTCGGCGTACTGCAGGCCGACCTGCACGTCGGCCAGCCCGTTGCCGCCCGCGTCGGTGAAGTGCCCGGAGAGCGACCCGGTCGGCAGCAGCTGCTGGTTCACCGTGCGCACGTTGCCGGCCGTCACCGCGACGGACCCGGCTGCCTGCTCGGTCCACACGTTCGGGTACCACTGCTGCAGGCCGGACTCGCGGGTCACGCGCACCCGCCAGTCGCCGACGAACACGCCGTCGATGAGGTAGGAGCCGTCGGCTTCGGTGCGTGCGCTCGGGCCGTAGCTGCCGTCGGTCCCGAACAGCTGGACCTCGGCGCCGAAGACGGGGCCGCCGTCGACGGCGGTGATCCGGCCGGCCACGCTGCCGGTCGGCAGTTTGGTGTCGTTCACGGTGACCGACTGGCCGACGGCGACGTCGAAGAACGTGCCGTCGCCGTTGTCGCGCTTGCCGTACGCCCACTGGGAGGTGCCGTTGCCGAACTGGAACTGCACCTGGTAGCGGCCGGCGTGCACGCCGAGCGTGTAGTTGCCGTCCGAGGTCCAGGTGGAGGAGCTCAGTCCGGTCTCGCTCTGCGCGCTGACCCACGCGCTGAGGCCGTTGCCGTCGGCGTCGGCCAGGCGCCCGGTGATGCTTCCGTACGGGAGCAGGGTCTCGTCGGCCGTGGTGACACCCCCGGCGGTGACCGGGATCTGGGCCGCCTCGTCCCAGGTGCGGGCGTTGTGGGCGTACTGCTCCGGGTGGCCCGCGGCCTGGAACTGAACGACGTACGAGCCGGGCGTCAGCCCGGTGATCTCGTACCGTCCGGTCGCGTCGGTGGTGGCCGAGCCCCATCCGTCGCCGTATGCGTTGACCTGGGCGTCGGCGACGGGTTGGCCGTTGTCGGTGAGGTGTCCGGTGATGGTGCCGGTGTCCGGATCGGCGTGGGCAGGCGCGGACAACCCCATGGTGGCGATCGTCGCGGCGAGCAGCACGAGTCCGAGCCGGCGCAGTGGTGTCCTGCGCATGTGGTCCTCGACTGGTGAGAAGGAGGGGATGAACACAGCGCGGGGAAGTCCCCGTGCGCGACACGGTATCCGTTTTGCTCAAGGCCGTGGGGGCACGGTATTCTTCTGCGTCGGTGGTCATCGGGGAAACCCGGAGACCGCCATGGAGGCTTCGCCTAGTTCGGTCTATGGCGCCGCACTGCTAATGCGGTTGGGGTCTTAAAGCCCCTCCCGGGTTCGAATCCCGGAGCCTCCGCGCAGGACCACCTGAACGACCGGGAATCCGGCCGTGTATGCTGATCCCGCACCGAGCGCCCGTAGCTCAATGGATAGAGCATCTGACTACGGATCAGAAGGTTAGGGGTTCGAGTCCCTTCGGGCGCACGTAGGCCCCCCTGAGCAGCAATGTTCAGGGGGGCGTTTGCGTTTCCGGCCTGAGGCGCGGTGTCCGGGCCAGGCGGGTGCGCGGCCGGATCCGGCGCACACGCCGTCGCGCCCGCACCACCGTGGCGGCGCGGGCGTGCAGGCGTCGGAGGGTCAGTCCTTGCGGTTGGGGTCCTTGACGAAGACTCCGTCCCCTTGGCGTCCCTCGATCAGGCCCTCAGCCTTGAGCACCAGCATCGCGCCGCGGACCGAACCGTAGCTGATCTGGTACTCCTCTCGGATCTGGCTGATGGACGGCAGTTTGTCGCCCGGCTTCAGCTCCCCCGAGCGGATCTTCTCGCGGATGGCGTTAGCCAGCCGTTCGTACTTCGCGGTCATACCATCTCCCATGGCTCGCTTCAGTAGTAGATCACCGTCACTCGCCCCGAATCAACTCTTCAGCTGGATATCTAGACATAGTCAACTAGCTCGTTTATGGTGATGGCGGTCTCTCTCCCATGGCTCGCACCCCACGGGAAGAGAGATCGATGGTGTGCCGACTGCTGCGAGGGACGCGTAGGCGGTACGCCGGGCGCGGCGGACGCATCCGGGTTGGTGTGAGCCGCCGCGCCCTCCATCGCGCGCCCGGCTCGGCCGTCCGAATTGCATGGTCGGATGTCTATATATGATCCAGTCGGCGTCCGTACCTGGCCATTCGGTCGAGGGGAACCCGCTGCGCACAGCACCGTTACCAAACCGTTACTGATCGGTAAATCTCGACGGTGTGTGATCGCGACCACCCATGAATCGGGCGTCTCGGAAGAAAACCGAGATCGCTGATGACGATGCGTAGGCGTCGTGATGGCAACACGCCACCGACTGTTACTGGTCAGTAGCTTGCCACTTGTGGTCCGCGTCATAAGGCGGAAACATCGTCGGCACCCCGGCGCGGCCTCACCCTGCGCACGGCGAAGACAGACCCCGCAGGCGGAGCGCCGCGGGACGAAACCATCGCGAGGAGGTTCCTGTGAAGGACTCGCAAGGCAATCTGGTACTGGGGCGTACCAGATGGCGGCGCTTCGCCGCCGTGGTGATCCCGGCGACCATCGCGGTCTCCGGCCTGATGGCCGGCGTGGCCAACGGCGCCGTCCCGGTCACCTTCCACGTCTCCGGGCAGACCGCCAAGATCTCGGCGGACGCCCTGGTGGCCAACGGCTTCAGCCAGTACGGCAGCGTGGTCTTCGAGAAGAACGGCACGCCGCACCCGGTGGCGATGTCGGCGATCAAGGACGCGACGCTGACCAACCTGTGCCAGTCGGTCACCACGCCCATCCCGGGCCTGGGCAACGTCACGCTCTTCATCCGGGCCGGCCGTGAGGACGGCGCGCCGGTGAAGGCGAGCAACCTGCTCATCGGCATGGACAGCCTGGAGGGCGACGCCGTCTTCACCAACATCAACATCGGTGCGGACGCCTCCGAGCTGACCGCCGGCGGCCCTCACCACGGGCAGGCCGGACTGTTCGGCCAGGAGGCCGACAAGGCCGAGATCCAGGGCGTGAAGCAGATCGCCCGGTTGACCCAGGCCGGCACGTTCGCGCTGAACGGGCTGTCGCTGACGGTCTCCATGGACAGCACGGGCTGCTTCGCTGGCTGAGCTGTTGACCGGGGACGTGTTGGCTAGGCACGTTCCCGGTCTCCCGGATTCTTGGAGGCACCCGTGACCCTGTGGCAACGGTTCAGCGCCTGGCGGCGCAGCCGGCCCTTCTGGGGTGGTCTGCTGGCCGTGCTGGCCGGCGTGGAGATCATCGCCACCACGAAGATGACCCTGGACGGGGCCACCCTCAGCGTGGGCATCAACGGCTTCCAGGCGCTGCTCATCCCGCTGATGCTGGTGCTGGCCGGGCTGCTGGCCTGGTTCACGCCCGCGCAGCGGATGTTCTACGGCCTGATCGCCGTGTTCGTCGCGATCTACTCACTGCTCGCGGTGAACCTGGGCGGCTGGTTCCTCGGGACGCTGCTCGGCATCGCCGGCGGCGGCCTGATCTTCGCGTGGAACCCGGCCGAGCCGGGCGGCGACGCGGCGGACGGCGGCGAGCCGGAGCCCGACGGCGACCAGCACGCGGACATGGACGGCCTGCTCGACGGGCCGATGACGGACACCCTGCCGCAAGCGGTGAACCCGCTGCGCGACGGTGTGCCCGGCCCCCGGCAGCCCGCCGCCGACGAGACCGTCGTCGACGAGCGCCGGGGCGGCCCGCGCCACGCCGCCATGGTGATCGCCGTGGCGACGCTGGCGACCAGCGCACTCAGCCTGGTCGTCGCACAGCAGCCCGCGCGTGCCGCGGACTGCGGCACCACCCAGACGGCGGCCCGGACCGGGCCGGTACGCGAGATCATCGGCGGCATCGTCGAGGCGGTCGGCGGCCTGCTCGGCGCCGACCAGGCATCGCCGAGCGCGTCGCCGTCGGCATCGCCGTCACCGGAGCCGTGCCCCTCGCCGGAGCCGTCGCCGACCGGGGGGCCGAAGCCGTCGGCCTCCCCGAAGCCGGAGCCCTCCGGCAGCTTGTCGCCGAGCGGGACGGCCTCGCCCGACCCGACCGGCAGCCCCACCCCGTCGCCCGCGCCGACGCTCAAGGCCGCCCGCGGCCAGCAGCCGGTCGCCGAGCGCCCCGCGCTCATGACCGGCAGCCGGGTGACGATGTACGGGCTCACCTTCGACGGGATCGTGGAACTGCCCACGAAGGACGGCGGGACCGTGCGGACCCTCCGGTTCTCCATGGACAAGTCGGACACCAACGACTTCCGGCTGCGGGTGTACGGCAAGGACAGCTGGGTCACCGACATCACCACGCCCAAGCTCACGGTGGAGGGCGACCGGGTGTACTTCTACACCAGCCGGTTCCGGGGCAAGGCCCTCGGCGTGCTGGACGTGGACTACTCGCCGGACGAGCCGCCGCTGCTGACGCCGCCGCTGGTCTTCTTCACCGACCCGGTGATCGACCTGGTGTACGTCGACTCGCCCAAGCTGCGGGCGCCCGACATAAAAATCGACGAGCACAAGATCTGAGCACAAGTGCGAAGGCCCCCGGCCGCGGAGCGCTCCGCGGCCGGGGGCCTTCGTCGTGGGTGAGAGTGGATCAGCCGGCGACGACGGTGTCGAGCGCGATCTCGACCATCTGCGAGAACGTCTGCTCACGCTCCTGCGCCGTGGTGGCCTCGCCGCGCTTGATGTGGTCGCTGACGGTGAGGATGGTCAGCGCCCGCGCGTCGTAGCGGGCCGCGATCGTGTACAGCGCCGCCGACTCCATCTCCACCGCGAGCACGCCGTAGTCGGCGAGGGTGTCGTACAGGTCGGGGCGGTCGGTGTAGAAGGCGTCCGCGGCCAGGATCGGGCCGACGCGCATGGTGATGCCGCGCTGCTCGGCCACCTCGACGGCCTTGCGCAGCAGCTCGAAGTTGGCCACGGGCGCGTAGTCGATCAGGCCGTCGAAGCGCATCCGGTTCATGTTCGAGTCGGTGCTCGACCCGATCGCGGCGACCACGTCGCGCAGGTTCAGCGACTCGGCCAGGGCTCCGCAGGAACCCACCCGGATCAGCGTCTTCACGCCGTACTCGTTGATCAGCTCGTGGGCGTAGATGGAGGCCGAGGGCATGCCCATCCCGGAGCCCTGCACGGAGACCCGGGTGCCCTGGTAGGTGCCGGTGAAACCGAACATGTTGCGCACCGTCGAGTAGCACTTGGCGTCCTCGAGGTAGTTCTCCGCGATCCATTTGGCCCGAAGCGGGTCGCCCGGCATGAGGACCCGGTCCGCGATCTCACCAGGCTTGGCGCCGATATGCGTACTCATGACGCGATCTTCCCACGTGGCCGCAGGGCCCCGGCGGCAGATCAGGCCCCGGACGGCCGCACCAGCTCGATCTGCTCGCGCATCCCGGTGAACTCGGCCCGCGCCTGCTCGACGGTCGAGGAGTACCAGAGGATCCAGCCGTAGCTCTCCCGGTCGGCCCAGCCGCACGCCGGCAGCACCTTGCCGAGTTCGGGGACCCGCACCGTGCCGCAGGCGGCGCGTCCGCCGAGTGGGCCGGGCGGCACGTCGGCGCTGCCGAGCACCGGGAAGCCCTGCTCGGCCATCCCGGCGAACAGGTTGTCGAACGCGACCTCTTCACTCGCGAAACCACCCACCTGGGCGTACATGAGCAGCCCGTACTCGCCGTCCGCACCGCGGTAGAAGCTGCCGGTCCGGTGCACCCCCTCCTTCAGGAGCAGGTCGGGCAGAGCCTTGAGCAAGGTCTCCACGTGACGCGTGTCGTCCATCCGGGGACGGCCGCCGAGCACCGGCGGGGCGATCACCGAAATCTGCCGCGGTTCCGGCTCGGCGAGCACGGCCCGGGCCGTCAGCGCCGCTCCCACAGCGCCTGCCAGCAGGCCGCCGACCACGAGCCCCACGATCACGGCGGTGCGCCGGGAACGCCGCGCGGGCGGCGGCGCGGGGGAGTCGGGCAGGGCGGACTCGGGTACAGCGGTCTCAGACATGGTGCTCTTTCGGGGCGGGTAAAGGAGAACGCCCGGCTGTCCGTGAAGGACTGCCGGGCGTTCTGCCGTTGGCGGTGGCGGAGGGATTTGAACCCTCGGAGGAGTTACCCCCTCACACGCTTTCGAGGCGTGCTCCTTAGGCCGCTCGGACACGCCACCGCCGAAGACTCTACACGAGGGTTCAGCAGGCCCCGAAACCGGTATTGAAGAGTCGGGTCAGGTACTCCCCGTAACCGGCCACGGCCTTCTGCACGGTGGTCCCGTCGTGCAGGAACAGGTAGCCGCGGTCGCCCTCGGTGACCAGCAACCCGTCGAAGCGGTGGCTGCCGGCGGGCGCGGTCAGCACCTGCGCCTTCGGGTAGGCGGCCCGTGCCTCCTGCACGGTGCTGCCGGTGTGCACGCCCTCCGGGGTGCGCAGCGGCGCGTCGAACCACATCATGACCAGCCGGTCGTCGGCGGCGAAGACGAGATTGCCCTGCGGCATGCCGGTGACCTGGGTGCTGCAGCCGGTGCGTGCCTTGTCCAGGCGGTGTTCGAGGTCGGCGCGCTTGGCCCCGAAACGCACGTCGCGTACACCCTGCAGGTGCACGATGTCCGGGCCCTGGACCACCGGCGTGGCGCTGACGACCGGCGCCTGCTCGGGCACGGCCGGCGACTGGGCCGTCTGGGCGCACGCGCCACCCAGCATCATCACTGTCGCGAGGGCGAAAGCTCCGCGCATGGCTGTCCCCCTAAAGACACCGGCCTGTGAGGCGACTCCCACCGGGGGTGAGGTCGTGCCCTCGACTATACGACTACATTCCGTAACTGCCACTTCACGCTGAGGCTTTCTCGGGTCCGCTGGTTGACATATACATCCACTCACGCGCGGTTTTATGTATCACGAATACCTTCGAACAGGCACCAATCGGGCAGGCGATCGCGGTAAAGATTTTTCATGGCCACCGGCGAGGGAGGCCTGACCTAGGGACAACGGACGGTCGGTTTCGGCCGCTATGGTCTCGGCGCTGACGGAGGTCCCACATCACCCCGTGCGCGTGCTCCGTTCACCACTCACCTCGCGAGGACGCATGCGCAGTCATCTGCTGCGCCGGGTCGGGATCATGCTGCTCGCCGCGACGGTCGCCACCCCGGTGTCGATCCCGGCGACCGGGGAGAAGGTCGTCGTCTACCCGGACAGCTGACCCGGATACGCCAGGAGCCCGGATCGTGGTGATCCGGGCTCCTGCACGTTGCTGCTCAGTGAGCGGAGGATACGAGATTCGAACTCGTGAGGGTTTTATCCCAACACGCTTTCCAATGCTGTGGTCTGCTGTTCGGCGCGATGCGCTAGAGGATTTTCGCAGGTACCTGCAACTCCATGAACGCGGTTGAACGGCCCCGGACGACGCTGAATGAGACCAACTTTGAGACCAGCCGCAAGTGTAGGGCTAGATCAAGCCAGATAGATTCAGGCTGGTGACTGTGATGGCTGAGAGCATGGCCACCGCGCCGAGGAGCACGATCTTGCCGCGTGCAATCGCGGTTCTGTCGTACTCCGTGACGAGGTATGGGGCCATGACAAGCAGGACCACGAACAGGCCCAGGTAGATCAGCGTTCCCAAGATGCCGAGCAGTAGCGGAATCGCGAAGATTGCCACGGCCGGCTTGGTTGCTGGCCTCACGTCAGCGAAATAGATGACAAGCCATGCAATTACTTCGAAGACCAGCGAAATCACGGCCGTCGCAACGACGAAGCCGGTCAGAACGCCAAGGTTCCCGTAGGAATCTTCGTCGGGCTCCTCGTCATCTGGCGCTGCGCGGTTGGCGGTCTTGCTGCCAGACCTTCCCAGTAACACCGTGACGCCCCCTCCTCCGGTTGCGGCCTGTGCGGCAACGGGCCGGAAGAGGCTTACCGCTTGGAGTAGCGCCGCCGCTGCGCCCACTGCGCCTGCTAGCGCGCTTAACCATGTCAAGACCATAGCCACGCCTGCAGGATGGCATCACCGGGCAAGTTGATCATTCACCGGCGGGGCACTTTAGTCGTCAACATCATTACCCGGCAGGCTCAGAGGCTTTCAAGACGGAACCCTGAACCGTCTTTGAGCTGCGGGAGTGTTGATCCATTCGACAATCTGTCCGTGCACGGTCCCTGAGTGAGTGGTACCAAAAACTGCGAACGCGATATATGACCAAGTTGATGATGTATCTTTCCCGCGTCCTTTGCCGGAGGACAAAGGTGTGCCGCCCGTGTTGACCAGTAACGCGGATGCAGACAGGGGCACGCGGCTCGTACGCTCAGGCTGTGTCCAATACTTTCAAGGAAACGTGCCCGCATTGCGGCGCATACGCCATGTTCAAGATCGTATGGGAGTCCGGACAGGGCGTACGTTGGGGTACGGATACCGCGGTTCCCCTGGCCGCGGAATGTGCTGCCTGCCTGTACCCGGTCGCATGCTTGTTCACACCCTACGGACGTCGGCTACAGCTATGGCCCAAGAAGGTTAGCGGCAAAGACTTCCTCGATGTCCCGAACCACATCGCCAGCGCCGCAGATGAAGCACATCGCTCACTGTCTATGAATCTCAATCGCGCTGCCGTTCTCTTGGCGAGAGCGGTTGTGGAGGCTACCGCCAAAGAGAAGGGCGTAACCTCCGGTACCCTCGCCACGAAGATCGATGTCTTGTATGACCGGCGACTCATCCGCGAGCACGTCAAGGAAGGTGCCCACGAAATCCGCTTCCTTGGAAACGAGATGGCGCATGGGGACTTTGCAGATGAAGTTAGCGACGAAGACGCCACGGTGACGCTCGTGCTCATGGATGAGATCCTGCTTGAGGTCTTTCAGTCCCCCGCGCGCGTTTCCAAGGCTCGAGAGGCAAGACTTGCAAAGACCCCCCAGACATCGTGATCAACGCGGACAAACGACCACGTTGATTAAGTACCCGCTCCTGTGCTCTACGGTCTGAACCTTTGCTGAAACACAGGGGGCGCTGCTCTGTGTTTCAGCAAAGGTTCAGACCGTGCAACGTCGCCGCCGCAACCGGTCGCGAAGCGTCCGAAGGAATGAGGCTCGCGAAGCGAGTCCCCCTTAGTCCTCGTCTTGCCAATAGGACCGGCCAGGCGGTGACACGATGACAACCGGGCCCTCCAGGCCGCACCTGCCCAGCTCAAGCCCTTCCGAAGCTTGTCACCGCTTGCCGGTGACAAGCGGTGACAACGGTGACAGCGAAGATCGACAGTCCCGGGCGGTTTGGTTGGCCGATATGAACGTTGCGCGCGCCGCCCTCGCCCGGCCCGTTTGATCTCCGGTTGCCGCACAGGTTCGCCATTGGCGGTGCAAGCCAATCAGCGCTAGCGCTACGGACGAGCCTGATAGACGTTCTGTTCCTTTAGGGTTTCAGCCGATATAAGACCGTTAGCCATCGCCTTCATCAGGACATACGGCTGTAGTAACGGGTTGAGAAACCTATACCGGAATTTGTGGCTAGTGCCACGCTTATGCAGAATCGGTCCCCGCGTTACCTCGCAGAAGTCAGTTAAATGCCGCACGAAGGCCGGGATTTGATAGTTCTTCCCGGTGACCATCTGAAGAGGTTCTCTAACGTCTGAGGGCGCAAAGAATCCCAAGTCGTCACACTTAGCGAGAGCACATGCAGTTAGAACTTTTTCGTAAAGATGCTCTCGCTGAGGGCTTGTCGTTGCGGCATGATAGAGGCTCTTGATGCTTTGCTGTGCGCCTGCTACCGCCTGCGCGATTGCCTCCCTGACGTCTTCCACGCGAATCCGCTTCCGACCGCCGGACGCCGCACTTCTCGCAGCTTTCTGAGCGAGCAGATGAGTGTAGTGTGGAAGGCCCTGCGAAAGCCTGACCAGTTGGCTAATTGCGGCGGGCTCAGCAGTCATCTCTGCAGCTCTCAGGCCCGTCTTTACGATGTCCTGCAATTCTTCGGAGTTCATTCTGGGCATAAGAATTTGTACGAGGTTACGTCCAATCGACTCGTGCTCCATGATGAGCTCGTCGACCGTGTCGGCAACACCCACGAAAATAATCGTCGCGCGCACATTGTAGTCGGACAAAGCTTTCACGGTGTTAGCGAAAAGCGTCTTTGTCATATCATCGAGAACTGTGTCGAACTCGTCAATGAATACGACTACACTGTGGGCCTTAGCCAATATTGTAAGGCCGTCCACTGCCTCGCGGGGGCCGACCTCCATAGCCCCTAAGGCCTCAGCCGCCCGTTCAATCGCTTTAACCGAACCGGTCGGCAATTCACCGGACTCATGCATCCGACTCAGAGCGTCGACAAACTTTCCCCAAATCGAAGCAAAATTGTCAGTAACATCGCAATTTATCTTTACTGCGACAAACTGCCTACTGTTTGCGAGGGCACTCCTGCAAACTGATGCCAGGCTGGTCTTACCCACCCCTCGTTCGCCGTAGACGACACCGTGTTGACCGTCCGTGGTAGCAATTTCAACGAGACTTTGAAGCTGTGCAATGCGCCCAGCAAATAAATCGCGATCATCGATTGGTACTGAGGGCCGGAAGACACGGTTAATCCTGGCGACCATCGAAAGAAAGTCGTGATCGGGGTGGGACTTCGCTTGACCCACGCAGGCCTCCTAAGTAGGTACTTGCCGCTCGGCTGGCGGACGTGCCGACAGTCGCACATGTCGAGACAGGACACAACGCAGATGCCCACGTAGTCAACGAGAGTAGCGGTATGCTCGTGGGTTCCCTGGCGTCGACCCGACAGACTACCCAGCAGTAGCTTAGGCTTCCCCTTGATTTCTTGCCCTAGCCTACGTTTATCCAGGTCCGCGGCGGCGGAGGCGCAGCCACGCGCCTCAGCCGGCCAACCGCGTAGGTCAGTAGATAGGGCGCTTGGGTAGCGACCAGCCGCCGCGCGCCGGCCACGTCGCGAACGCCCGCCAGCAGCATGTGTCCCGATGACTAACGCACTGCACAGCGCAAACGCGCCGAGCTTCGTCTCTCCGGACAACCGCAGCAACCCCACGCTTGCGCCGCCCCAGGCCCGCAGGCGGCCAGCGTGAACGCGAGGGCCGCCAGCGGCGGCCCTCGCATGCCCTCCTTGAAGCTGTCTTGATCTCCATATGGAAGTCCTAGATCAGTGGATCCAGCTCACGGCCTCCACGAGCAGCGCCATTCCGCGTGGGCCACTAGCGATTGCGGCGGCTCCAGCGCGCCTCAGCACTTCGCTCTTCCCCTCCTTGTTCGCGAAGCCGATGCCCCACACGCCGGTTGCCACCGACACCTCCATATCCGTGCGTGAGTCACCTACAAGCACAGCGGCTTCGGCAGGCTCGCCGAGCCGGTCTAGGGCACTCAGTACGGACCAGGGGTGCGGCTTCATCAGATCCGGACGGGCGTGCGCTCGGCCAACAATCGGGCCGATGGCAGACCTGATCTGGTGCCTTTCCAGATACGCCTCTACCGCCTCTGCCGAGTTGTTGCTGACGATCGCGATCTTCTTGCTGGCCGCGACAGCCGCGCGCACGAATTCGATGGCGTAGGGCGTTGGCGCGGCCAGGGCCACGGCTTCAATCTCCGCCAACCGGAAGCGGTCATCAACTGCTGTAACGGTGGGGTCCCCCAGTGTGGCCGCGAACCGCAGCACTTCGAGTGGATCATTCTGGGGTTCTACTGCGGCTGGGACCTCGAAACCCAACCTGCGAATTTCCTCCCTGAGCACGTCTGAGACGGTCATGTCCGTGATGCCGGAAAACACGCCACACACCGGTCCGTCGAAGTCGAGCAGGATGGCGCGAGAACGGCCGAGGATTTCGGCTGCTACCTGAACCTCGCTCACCCGGCCACCTCGCGAGCGATTGTTGACCAGACGGTGTCGAACCAGATTTGCGCCTGCTCGATGAACTTGGGGTCGGTGGCGGTCGGATCATCCGTCGCCAAGAAGTGCATCAGCGTGGCGTCTTTGCCCATGGCGTCGTAGATCGCCACCTGCTCACCCTTGATGGCAACGACGTGCTCTACGACTGGATAGAAACCGAAGAACGCTTCCTCGCCGTTCAAGATGTAGAGCTTGAACAGCGGTCCGGCTCGATGGAACCGCACTTCGGTGCGAGCCTCCTTGACCAGCCCGAGTGCGCCGAGTTCTGCGACGGTGTCAGCGATGGCTTCAGTGTGTCGTCGCATAATGCGGTTCATTCGCTCCCGGACGCCTTGATCATCTGCGGCGCCCTCGGCGAGGCTCGGTATCGCTGTCGGCTGCGTCATGTCCGGCAGGAGCATGCGGATGACCAGCGAGGTCGGAGTCAGTTGGCCGGCACGAATCTTGTCAAGCGGCTCCGCGAGGATGCCGTGCAGCGTCTCGGCCGCAAAACCCGCAAAGTCGATCGTGACGGTGGGTCGCGTGAACAGATCCTCCACATGGGGCCGAAGGCCGACCGGGCGCTCTGTCTGTGCGCGCACGAACGCGCCGCTGCCCTGTCGCGTGACGATTAGCCGTTCGTCTCGTAGAGCACGGAGCGCGCTCTTTACGGTTTCCCGAGCGACGCCGTAGTGGTCCGCGAGCTCCGATTGAGTAGGCAGGCGATCTCCCGGCCCGAAGCCGCCGCCCCTGATGGCGGCGCGCAGCACGTTCGCAATCTGCTGGGACGCGGGTCGGCCGTCGTCCGGATCGAGGGCACCCAGTCCCTCTAGCTGCGTATTCATGGGTGGGAGCCTACACCTGACTAGCCAAGCTAGAAAAGTTTTGCGGGCGGCGTTGACATGACTAGCCAAGCTGGCCTACCTTCAGCACATCGACGAGTTGGCTAGCCAAGACGGCCAACCGAACCGAAGGCTTGGTAGCCACGGGGGATGACTTCCCGGTGCCCACGACTACCGATGACCGCTCGTTCATTGGCGAACTTCATAGCGACAGGAAAAGGCGCTGGCTACGGCTGTTCCGGCCAACACCCTGCGATGAGCCACACGGTGGCCGACCCCGGTAGATCCCGGGCGAGCGGGGCGAACGAACGGGCGGGCTGGCGCTGATCAAACAGAACATCTGGCCGCTTGTCGGCCGAGTGTTTCGTGCCGGGCGCGGTCCATGTGGCCGCGCCCGGTTGGCACTTGCTCCTACCGCATCTGACCTGGAAGAGGTGGACGTGATGACCCTCGCCGCATCTGTTCGTGTCTCGATCCGTTCGTCGGCCGCGTGGCGTGAGTGCCAGTGCGGTCGCTTGGTGACGCAGCCCTCCGATGACGGTTGCTGCGGCGACTGCCGCAAGCCCCGGTCCCGCCGGCCTCGCCTGCGCTGACGGCTTCCGTGCGGCCCCGGGCACTCGCCCGGCCCGCGCGGTGGCCGCCAACGAGGCGACCGGAAGGGACAGACGACATGACCGTAATGGCCGCGCCGCTGGCCGATGAGGCATCCGCCGAGCTGGACCGGTGGACCGCGAGCTTCACCCCCGACTACACGCCCGCCGAGCTGGCCTACGCCCTGCGGATGACGCTGCGGGTCCTGGCCGGCACGGGCCGCCGTCCTGAGCTGGCCGCCGCGATGCTGGCCGAGCTGGACCGCAGGCACCCTCCCGCGTGGGTCACCGTGATCCGCCCGGACGTGGTGTGGCACCTGGTCAACCGCCACGGCCAGCCCGTGGAGGCGGGCATCTACACCGCCGCCGATGGCGACTCCTTCAAGATCACCCAGGCGCCGGACATGGTGTTCGACAGCAACGACATGCCAGCCCGCGTGCGGCTGCGCTGGCTGCTGCCCGGCGTCGACAAGGTCGCGCCGGATTACCGCTACCTCGAAGAGATGGTGCACGGCTGGCGCTGGGTGCCCGAGCACCTTCCCCGGCACTGAGCTGCCGACAACCGCAGGCCGCGATACGGCCCGCACATCAAGACGGCCACGGCGGGGGCGCAACCCCGCCGTGGCCTGTTGCACCCCATCCCACCTGTTCAGAGAGGAATCACGATGCCTACCCAGGCTATCGCTTCGGCCCCGGCCGACGAACCGGCACACGCCCGGTTGACCATTGCCCACCCCCTGGCCGCGGTCGCGGCCCGCAACTGTGCCGACCACACCCACGACCTGGCGGACCTGGTCGGCGGTGTCGCCTGCGGCGGGGCCTGGAGCAAGGCCCTGCACGACGATTTCATGTTCGCCCTGGAGTGCGGCCTGCCCCTCGACCTGGAGGCGGACCCGTCCTACGTCGATGAGGTCGCGGTACGCCGGGCGATGCGCGGTGAGGACCTGGAGCTGACCGAGCTGGAGCGCGCCGAGGTGCGCCGCCGCCTGGCCGCTATCCGAGCCCGCCGCAACCGGCCCTACCGGTTCGCGTGCTCCCGCGCCGCCGCTGCCAGGCGGGAGGCGGCGCGGTGAACGGTCAGCTCGACCTGTTCACCGGCGCGGCCACCAACCGGCCCGCCGCGCCGCCGAAGGTGCGGCGGGCGGTCAAAGCCCCGCTGGAGCGCGGGCAGGTCCGCTACGCCTCGTTCGGCGGCACGCGCGACTGTGACGACTGCTGGCAGGCCCAGGCCGCCGCGAACGCGGCCGGCACGCGCGTGCCGCTTCGACGGCGGGCCAGCAGCAGCCGCGAGACCACCGCGGGCAAGGCGTACCTGTGCGAGCCACACAAGCTCGACCGCCAGGCCTCCGACAAGGAGGTGCAGGTCTAATGCCCCGCACCCGTGTAGGCCGTGCCATTGGTGACATCACCCGCCGCGCCGCCCGCGGTGAGTTGTCCGCAGCTCAGGCCGCCGCGCTGATCGCCCGGCTACGCGCCGGGCAGCGACACGACCTCTACCGCGCCGCCCTCGACTCCCTGGCCGCGCCGGGCGAACCGGTGCAGGTCCGGCTGATCGGCCCCACCGCCGATGTGGCCAACCTGCTGACCGTCCTGGACGACGCCACGACCCTGACCGGCGTCTCCGACCCCTACCCGACATCCCGGCCCGGCGTGGTGCGCGTGTACGCGACCGCCGAGCGCCGACACCCACTCACCGGAGGCTCGAAATGACCGCACCCACCAGCGTCTACCCGCCCGCGGTCGCCGCCATGGTCGACGACTTCACCGCGTGGGCTGCCGAGCTGGGCACCGCCCCGTCGCGTAACGCCACGATGAAGCGGTTCCGCATCGGTGACGAGAAGGCCAAAGCGCTACTGGCCACCCTCGCCGCGCCCGCGCCGGACGAGCGCCTGACCTCCGGCCCGGCCCCGCAGCAGCAGCCCGAGCCGACCGACACGGACCTGGAGCCGGAGATCACCCCGGAACCGATCACGGTCGAGCCGTCGCCGCTGACGGCGGTTGACGTGGCCCCAGAGCCGAAGATCACCGCCGCGCCGGTCGAGCGGCCCGCCGCCGACCCGATCCCCGTCGCGGCCCCGCCGCTGACCATCCCCGTGTCGGCCCCGGTGCCCGCGCCGGTCCGGCGCAAGCCTCAGATCCGGACCTGGCCGATCCTGGTCGTGGGTCTGGGCGCGTTCATCGCGATCTGGGCCGGGTGGGTCGAGCTGGGCAGGCTTACCGGGTTCGGGGTCGTTCACCCGCTGCCGGGCATCTGGGACAGCTTCAAGATTGACACCGCGATCACGCTGCCACTGGGCATGGACGCCTACGCCGCGTTCGCGCTGAAGGTGTGGTTCACCCCCGGCATCTCGGCGCGCGCCCGCAGGTTCGCCCGCTGGTCGACGATCGTGTCCCTGCTGGTCGGCATGTGCGGGCAGGTCGCCTACCACCTGATGGAGGCGCAGGGCATCAGTACCGCCCCGTGGCAGATCACCACCGCCGTGTCCTGCCTGCCCGTCATCGTGCTGGGCCTGGCCTCCGGGCTGGTGCACCTGGTCCGCGCCGACCAGGAGGCCGAGCAGTGAGCACGGTCGACGACTACCACCCGGATGACACCTACCCGGACCTGCGCCCGGACGACGACCTCGCCGGGCAGCTCCGGGCGCTGGCCACATGGGTGGACGAGCGGCTCAACAACGAGCACGCCGACCGGCAGTACGCCCTTGAACGGGCGCACGACTACCTGACGTGGCTGGCCTACCGGGCGGAGCAGGTCAGTCAGCAGCGCGGAATGCGGCTGGTGCCGGTACGCCCGGACAAGCGCATTCTCCCGGCGCGCGGGTACGCCCGCGTTCCACTCCCGCAGTTCCCTCGACGCTGACCGCTTCCGCGCGGGCCGGGCTCATCACCCCGGCCCGTCGCGGTGGCCGCCAGACCGGCGACCAGCTCACGCGGGACACGACCCAAGGCCTGAGAAACCGCGCCGTGTCCCGCTACCCCTCACAGAAGGAGCGCACCCAGTATGACCAGCACAACCGCCCCGGCCATCGGGGGTTCGGCGTGAGCGAGCAGCAGCCGTGCGGGCAGTGCCCGATGCTGCACGCCGAGATCGTCCGCCAGCGTGCCCTGATCGACCAGCTTCAGCAGATGTGCACCTGGCTGTCCAACCGCCTCGCCGAGCTGCGCGGCGCGGTCGCCGCTGCTGAGGCGCTGATGCGCAGCGAGGCTGAGCGGCCCACGATGCCGCGCGGCCGGCTGCTGACCCAGTTGCACGAACGCCTGATCACCGCCCTGTTCGACGCTGACCGGAGGTAGACCGATGGCACTGACCCCTGTCGTTTTCAGCGACGATGACGAGCCCGCCCGCGTCACGGTGCCCGCCCCGGGCGGCCCGGTCGACGCCGAGTCGTACACCGTGTACCGGCCCGACCAGGGCGTTCCTGTTGACGCGCCGGACACTGCGGTCACGCTGACGTGGTCGGACGTGTCCAGCGGCGACGCGCGACGGCGGGTGCCGCTGGTGCCCGCGTGGCTGGTGTCGGCGCACACCCGGCGCGCGACGCTGCGCGCCCTGGCTGACAACGTCGGCTACTTCGCTGCGTTCCACGCGCTGCGCGGCCCGAAGTACGCCATCAAGACGGCGCTGTACGCCCCTCGCGGCGCGGCCCGCATCGTCGGGCGGATGCTCTGGTGGGCCAGCGCGGAAGAGGGCAACTGGTCGCTTCGCCAGCACGCTGCGATCAGCAACGACGCCTACACCTGGCAGTCGCTGAACCGCACCCGGTCCAAGGAGTCCAAGCCGCGATGGATGCTGGTCGGCGCTGCGGCGCTGGCCGCGTGCGGCGGGGGTTCGGCCCTGGCGGTGTCGGACGCGGTCCCGCCGATCGGCTGGTACGCCGCCCTCACCGGCGCGGTGCTGCTGGCGGCGCGGGTCGGCCGACCGGCAGACAAGCCGATCACCGACCGCGTCAGCACCTCGCCGCGGTTCACCCGCCTGACCGCTGACCAGGTGCGGGCGGCGCTGGTGTCGCTGCGCCTGCCCGGCCTCACGGAGGGCTCGCAGGTCGAGTTCGTGCACCCGGGCATCCACCGCGACGGGCCGGGCTGGCTCGCGCGGGTGAACCTGCCCGCCGGCATGGAGGCAGTGCGGGTCCTGGACCGGCGCGGCAACCTGTCGTCGGCGCTGCGCTTGCCGGTCGACCAGGTGTGGCCGGGCGCTGGCCCCGACCACGCTGGGCAGCTCGACCTGTGGGTCGGCTACCAGCCCGCGTCGAAGATGGGGACCCCGCGGTGGGCGCTGGTCGCCTCGAACGCGCAGACCAGCGTGTTCAAGGAGGAGGAGTTCGGGTCGGACGAGCGTCAGCGGCCGGTCAAGACCAGCCTGTTCGCCCGGTCGTTCCTGATCGGCGGCCAGCCTGGTTCGGGCAAGTCGTACGCGGCGCGGGCGCTGGCGCTGATGGCGGCGCTCGATCCGACGGTGGAGTTCAAGATTGCCGAGTTCAAGGGCACCGGTGACTTCATCGACTTCGAGCCGCTGTGCTCGACGTACGTGGTCGGTGTCGACGAGGACGCGATCCGGCAGGGCGGGGCGATCCTGGCGTGGGCGCTGGGCGAGGCCGAGCGGCGCGGTAAGCGCATCCTGGCCGCCAAGCAGGCCGGACACGCCCCGGAGGGCAAGGTCACGCCCGAGCTGGCGCGCAAGCGCGGGTCCGGGCTGCACCCGATCGTCATCGTCATCGACGAGGCGCACGAGCTGTTCGCCGCCGACAGGGACGCCGCTGACGCGGCAGAGCGGCTGATCAAGCGGGCGCGGGCGCTGAACATGGTCGTGATCCTGGCGACCCAGATCCCGGACAAGACCAGCCTCCCGCCCAACATCACCCGCTGCGTCACCAACCGGTGGTGCCTGTCGGTGGCTGGCCAGGTCGAGAACGACATGATCCTGGGGACCGGGGCGTACAAGCGCGGGATCACCGGCACCGTGTACCGGCCCGTGGTCGACGCGGGTTGGGGCGTCATGACCGGCGGCCCGACCCCGACCGCCGTGCGGTCGCAGTACCCGACACCCGACCAGGCTGCCGCGATCCTCGCCCGGGCGCTGCTGCTGCGCGGCGGCAACCGGCAGGCCACCACCGAGCAGGCACCCGCCCGTGACCTGCTCGCCGATCTGGTCGACGTGGCCGCCGGCAACGGCCAGCACTGGACCGCCGCCGCACCGGCGCTGGTCGAGCGCTGGCCCGAGGCGTACCCCGGGCTGACCCCCGACGCCCTGTCGGAGATCGCCCGGTCTTTGGGCGTCGCGTCGGTGGACGTGAAGGTAGGCGGGAAGGTCCTCAAGGGCTACCGCCGGACCGATATCGGCAAGATCCTCGCCGCGCGAACCGGCCCGGACGGGCGGTAGCGCGACAGGTAGCGGCACACGACCGGGTAGCGCCAGCGCTACCCGGTCCGCTACCCCCCATCCGGCCCACTACCTGCGACGACGCGACCAGGTAGCGGGTAGCGCCATGCCCGAAACCAGCCCCGAATCGGCCTCGGGAGGCCCCTCGTGACACCGGAACTGACCGCTACCTTGATCCTCACCGCCGTGACAGTCGTCTATGTCTTGCTCTGTTGGGCGCTGCCGTTCGGTCGCTGCCGCTGGTGCTCGGGGACGGGCACCGCCAAGACGCTGATCATGCGCAGGCTCCGTTCCTGCCGGATGTGCGGCGGCTCCCGCAAGCGCCTGCGCATCGGACGCCGGATCTACAACGCCGTCCACAACGCCAACATTGACGCGGCCCGCGCCGCCCGTGCCAAGAACGGCAACGCGTCATGACCCGCGCACTCACGACCGGCCAGCGCACCATCCGGCCCGACAGCGAGAAGCGGTGCCCGAGCTGGTGCGCCCGCGCGCACCACTGCACCGCCCGCCGCCTGCCTGGCGGTGAGCACGCCTCCACGCCGGAGGTGTGGGTCACCGATGTGGGCCGGTTCGTCGCCACCCGCTACCGCGACCAGGCCGGACACGACCGCGTAGAGCTGCGCGTCGTGCTCGGCCTGGCCGACGACGAGCAGATTGCGCAGGCGCAGGCCCGCCACCTGCTGGCCGTGACCCGCGTCGTGGTCGATCGGGTGTTCGGCCCCGGCGACCGGGCCGCAGGAGGCCCGCGGTGAGCGCGATCCGTTCCGCCGTGGCGGAGCACGACGCGTCGCGCCCAGCTGGACCCGACGCCTACGAGCCGTCGCGTGACGCCGGTGTCACGCGACGGATGTGCGCCTGGTGCGAACAGGCCATCCCGCCCAGCGCGCGGCGCGACGCGGTGTGCTGCTCGACCAGATGCCGACAGGCCCGCCACCGCTTCGCCCGCACGGTCGGCACGCCGGCCGTAGCGGTCGACCCGGGCCGTCCGCTACGGCTGGCCTACGCCGACCCGCCCTACCCGGGCAAGGCGTGGCTCTACCGCGACCACCCCGACTACGGCGGGGAGGTAGACCACGCCGCGCTGATCGCCCACCTGACCGGCTATGACGGGTGGGCGCTGTCCACCTCCGCCCGCGCCCTGCCCGCCGTGCTGGCCCTGTGCCCGCCCGGCGTGCGGGTCGCCGCATGGCACCGCGGGGAACGGCCCACCGCCAGCCGGTGGCCGCTGTCCGCGTGGGAACCGGTCATCTACCACGGCGGACGCCCCGTCGACCCCGGCGACCAGCGGGTCCGGCGCACGGATTCCCTCGTGCATGGAGTCGCACCGATGACGACGCTGCCCGGACGCGTGATCGGCGCGAAACCAGCCGCGTTCACCCGCTGGATGTTCGACCTGCTCGGCGCGGCACCCGGCGACACCTTCGATGACCTGTTCCCCGGCTCCGGCGCGGTCGCCCGCGCCTGGACCGCCTTCACCGACCCGTCGCGCGTCGACGCGCGACGGCTGACCGACGAGCCGTCGCGTGTCGACGCGCTGCTGCAGACACGACGGCTCGCCGCCGACCCGTCGTGCCAGGCCCTGCACGACGCGTCGGCCCTGACGTCGCACGCGACACCTCACCATGGGAAGGAGCACGCCCGATGACCAGCACCAACACCGCCGCGCGGCTGCTGGACGCCGCGCTGACCGCCGCCGAACACGGATGGCGGGTGTTCCCCGTGACCCCCGACGACAAGACCCCCGCCGTCCGGGCGTGGGAGCAGCGCGCCACCACCGACCCCGACCGCATCCGGCGCTGCTGGTCGGCCGGTCCGTTCAACATCGGCCTGGCGACCGGCCCGTCCGGGCTGGTCGTCGTCGACCTGGACAGGCTCAAGGGCGGGGAGCTGCCCGCACCGTGGGAGTGCTGCGTACACGGCGGTGAGGTCCTGGCCGAGCTGGAGCGCCGCGCGGGTGTCGCGCCGGTCCGCACGTACACGGTCACGACCGGACGCGGCGGCGCGCACCTGTACTACCGCCACCCCGCAGGCGCTGAGCTGCGGAACACACAGGGCAAGCTGGGACCGCTCATCGACACCCGCGCCCACGGCGGCTACGTCCTGGCCGCGGGAAGCGTCGTCAACGGCCGCCCGTACCGGGCGGGCGCTGAGACTCAGGTCGCCGACCTGCCCGAATGGCTGGCCGCCGCGCTGGCCCCGGCGCCCTTGCCGCCACAGGCCCCGCTAACCGTCACCCTGCCCACCAACCGGGCGGGCCGGTACGTGTCGGCCGCGATCGACGCGCAACTGTCCCACCTGGCGCAGGCCGCGAAGGGCGGGCGCAACGCAGCCCTGTACGCCTCCGCCGTCGCGCTCGGGCAGCTCGCCGCCGGTGGCGCGGTCAAGGCACAGGAGGTAGAAGGCCTGCTGACGCAGGCTGCCCTCCGGCTCGGCCTGCGGCCGGCAGAGACCGCCCGCACGATCGCCTCCGGCCTGCGCGCCGGAGCGGCCCGCCCGCGGACGGTGGCGGCATGACCACGCAAGTTCGGCACCTGGCCGCCGTCCCGGCGGACCTGGCGGCGCAAGCGGGCTGGGACGTGCCCGTGCCAGTCGGCACCAACAGCACCGCGCCGCCACCGTTCCCGCTCGACGTGCTCCCACGGTGGGCGCGCGACATGGTCGAAGGCGTCGCGACGTTCACCCAGACCGACACGTCGATGGGCGCAGGAGTGTTCCTCTCCGTGATGTCGACCTGCGGCGGTCGCCGCCTGGTCGTGGAGGGCAAACCGGGCTGGGTCGAGCCGGTCAACTCCTACATCGCGACCGTCGCCGCGCCGGGCGAGCGCAAGACGCCCGTGCACGGCGCGATCACCCGACCCCTGTTCCAGGCACAGAAGCAGATGGCCGACCAGATCAAACCGATGATGGAGCAGGAGGCGGCGCGGCGCGACATCGCCCAGCGCGCGGCAGAGCAGGCCCGCGCCACCGCCGCCAAAGCCGACGCAGACAAGCGCGACGCGGCGACCGCGGAAGCTCTCGCAGCCGTGCTGGCCGTGGAGGAGATCACCGTGCCGACGCTGCCACGGTTGATCATCGACGACCACACCCCCGAAGCGCTCGTGTCGCGGATGGCGGAGAACGGCGGGCGCATCGCCGTGATCTCCGATGAGGGCGGGATCTTCGACACCCTTGCCGGGCGTTACTCCGGCACGCCGAACCTGGACCCCTACCTGAAGGGCTACAGCGGCGGGCACCTGTCCACCGACCGGCAGAGCAGGGCGGGCGAGACGATCGAGGACCCCGCGCTGACGGTGGGAGTCATGACTCAGCCGTCCGCGCTGCGCAAGTTCGGGTCCAACGCCGAACTGTTCGGCCGCGGGCTGCCTGCCCGATTCTGGTTCATCCTGCCGCGCAGCCTGGCCGGATACCGCGACCAGGATTCGCCCCCCGTGCCGGTCTCCGTGGCCGCGCGGTACGAGTCCACCGTGCGCATCCTGGCTACGACATTGGCCGAATGGGACGGACCGCGCGTGCTGACCCTCACCGACGAGGCCGGCCGCGTACGCGCCGCCGCCGCAGAGACCATCGAGGAGCAGTTGCGGCCCGGTGGCGCGCTGCACGACGTGCGCGAGTGGGCCAACAAGCTGTTCGGCGCGATGCTGCGGCTGGCCGGGCTGCTGCACCTGGCGCACCACCCCACCGACGCGTGGGAGCGCCAGATCAGCGGCGAGACCATGAGCCAGGCCGCGCAGGTCACCGCGTGGCTGATCGCCCACTACACCGCCGCCCTCGCCCTGGTCCACGGCGACCCCGCCGGCGAAACAGCGCATGACGTGCTGGCCGTGCTGGTCGCCAAGGACATGCGCACCTTCTCCCGCCGGGAGCTGCACCGGCGCGTGCAGCGCAAGCTGCCGCGCGCCGAGCAGGTCATGTCCGTGCTGGCCACCCTGGCCCAGCACGGATGGGTCCGCACCACCGCGGACGGGGACTACGAGCTACACCCCGACGCACCCACCTACATCAACGGCGGCGCACCGACCGGCCGTTGATCTTCCCTGTCACCGCTGTCACCGCCTGTCACCGGCAGGCGGTGACAGCATCTCAGCCCACTCACCAGGGAAAACACACGCACGGCGGAGCGATTGTCACCGTGTCACCGCTGTCACCGGCTCGCACAGCCCGTGCAAGTCGTCGACCACACAAAGACGCCGCCTGTGCGTGGCACAGGCGGCGCACCCATCTCCTACTGCCGGGACATCGCAGATCTTGGCCCAGAAGGGCATTCAGACCGCATTCCGAGGGAGGAACTGCGCATGACCACCCCTACCATGACCGACCCAAGCAAATTGCTACTCAAGGTAGAGGAAGCCGCCGCCTTGCTGGGGATCGGCCGGACGCTGCTCTACGAACTGATGCGCGAAGGGCAGATCCGATCTGTACAGGTCGGACGACTACGCCGCCTGCGACGCGCAGATCTCGAAACCTATGCCGCTCAGCTCTGACGATCCGCCCAACAGGAGGGACAGGCTTCATGCCACGCAAGAGACGCGCCGAGGGCACACGAGCACCCAACATGACGGCCACCATCTACCAGGGCAGTGACGGCCGCTGGCACGGCCGCGTGACCATGGGAACGCTGGACGACGGTAAACCCGATCGGCGGCACGTCAGCGCCAAGACAGAAGCCGAGGTAACGCAGAAGGTCCGCAGCCTTGAAAAGGACCGCGACGCGGGGCGGGTAGTGCGCCCAGGCCGGGGCTGGACAGTGGAGAAGTGGCTCAACCACTGGCTAGAGCACATTGCGGCACCCAAGGTGCGCGCGAACACCCTCAGCGGCTACAGCGTCGCCGTGCGCGTGCACCTGATCCCCGGGGTTGGCGCTCACCGGCTGGACAAGCTCACCCCTGAGCACCTGGAGAAGCTGTACGCCCGGATGCAGGCCAACGGCAGCGCCGCTGCCACTGCCCACCAGGCCCACCGGACGATCCGTGCGGCGCTCAACCAGGCGGTGAAGCGGCAGTACCTGGCCCGAAATCCGGCGGTCCATGCCACGGCACCGCAGCTTGACGACGAAGAGATCGAGCCCTACTCGATCGAGGAGGTACAGCGGTTCCTGTCGGAGGCTGGCAAGCACCGCAACAGCGCCAGGTGGGCGATCGCACTGGCGCTTGGGCTTCGCCAGGGTGAGGTGCTGGGCCTCCAGTGGTCCGACGTCGACCTGGACAAGGGAGAGCTGCGCGTACGCCGTAGTCGACTGCGGCCGAAGTACGCGCACGGCTGCGGCGGCACCTGCCAGCGGAAGGCTGGCTACTGTCCCGACAAGCAGCAAATCAACGCTGCGACGGACAAGACCAAGTCGCGCGCCGGCCGCCGCCGCGTCGGTCTGCCTGCCGAGCTGGTAGAGCTGCTGGAAGCCCACCGCGAGGAGCAAGAGAAGGAGCGGATCACGGCTTCCCAGCTCTGGAGCGAGGAGGGGTGGGTGTTCGCCAGCCCCACCGGCAGGCCGCTCAGTCCGAACACCGACTACCGGGAGTGGAAGCGGCTACTCGCTGCGGCGGGGCTGCGGGACGGGCGGCTGCACGACGCTCGGCACACCGCCGCGACGGTGCTTCTGATCCTGGGAGTGCAGCAGCGGGCTGTGATGGGGCTCATGGGCTGGTCGAGCACCGGCATGGCGGCCCGCTACCAGCACGTCACCGACCCGATCCGCCAGGCTGTGGCGAAGCAGGTCGGGGGAGCGATCTGGAAGCGGACGAAGAAGCAGAAGAAGGGCAAGAAGCGCGGGAAGGACGACGGCGCGAGCGGTGTCCCGGCCCTGGTCTAGGGGGTCAACTGAGACCGAAACTGAGACCACAGAGCGAAAGAGGGCCAGCCCTGGTGGGCTGGCCCTCTTGTCGTTGCTGCTCGTGAGAGCGGAGGATACGAGATTCGAACTCGTGAGGGTTTTATCCCAACACGCTTTCCAAGCGTGCGCCCTAGGCCTCTAGGCGAATCCTCCGTCGAGAAGGATACATACCGGGGTCGGGGTCGGCACGTGCACCCCCGCCGGGTACAGTTGCTTAGCCCCCGTGCGGCGGCACCCTGTGAACCTCCCCAGGGCCGGAAGGCAGCAAGGATAAGCAGGCAATACCGGGTGCACGGGGGCCCTTTCATGCCCGCGGACGCTCGTCGGCCGGGACGGACGGGCGATTTCGCGACACGCCCGCACGGCTTCCGCTCGCCTTCATGATCAATGCTGGTGACGGTGGCGGGGACTAGGCTGAGGGCGACATCCGACGGGTGACTGAGGGAGTGCGGCGATGCGGCCGGGTGGACAGCCGAACATGCAGCAGCTGATGAAGCAGGCGCAGAAGATGCAGGCGCAGCTCGCCTCGGCGCAGGCGGCGCTGGCGGAGGCGGAGGTCACCGGCACGGCCGGGGGCGGCCTGGTCACCGTGAAGATGACCGGTTCCGGCGAGTTCCGCGGCATCTCCATCGACCCGAAGGCGGTCGACCCGGACGACGTCGAGACGCTGGAGGACCTGGTGTCCGCCGCGTTCACCAACGCCGCCGACGAGGTGCGCAAGCTGACCGAGCAGAAGATGGGTCCGCTCTCCGCCGGTCTCGGCGGCATGGGCCTCCCCTTCTAGGCCCGGCCGACCGTGTACGAAGGCGCGATCCAGGACCTCATCGACGAGCTCGGCCGGCTGCCCGGAGTGGGGCCCAAGAGCGCCCAGCGCATCGCGTTCCACGTGCTGTCGGCCGATCCGACCGACATCAAGCGACTGGCGGCCGCGCTGTCCCGGGTCAAGGAGCAGGTGCGCTTCTGCGTGCTGTGCTTCAACGTCGCCGAGGAGGAGCAGTGCCGCATCTGCCGCGACCCGCGGCGGCGTGAGGACGCGCTGTGTGTGGTCGAGGAGCCCAAGGACGTCGTGGCGATCGAGCGGACCAACGAGTTCCGCGGCCGCTACCACGTGCTCGGCGGGGCGATCAATCCGCTGGAGGGCATCGGGCCCGACCACCTGCGCATCCGGGAGCTGATGGCCCGGCTCAGCTCGGGTCAGGTGACCGAGCTGATCCTCGCCACGGACCCGAACACCGAGGGCGAGGCGACGGCGACGTATCTCGCGCTGCTGGTCAAGCCGATGGGCATCACCGTGACCCGGCTGGCGAGCGGCCTGCCCGTCGGCGGCGACCTCGAATACGCCGACGAGATCACTCTGGGTCGCGCTTTTGAGGGACGACGGACCCTCTGAGCGGCCCGCCAATCTCGCAAAGATTCGCATAGTTCGATATCTTCTTGGCTTTTACCTGCGATTTTCTTCGTACTTCGCGTCCGTTTTTTATAACGCCCTCATCACGGACCGGCCTGAACTTGGTTACAGGCACCCTGTGAACTTGACGCCGGGCGAACTTGCGAAGAATGCTCTGATCATGCGGTGGCGTGCACCACACTCCACCGCTGTCGCCCTGTCATCCGACCGCCCCCACGGTGGACAGAGGGTCGGGCGGCGCGAATCACGCAGGTAACAACCGAGCGGATGTCGCGCGCGGCGCACCGCCCCCCGCCCGTCCGGGCAGACCGGTGCGACGTCGTCGCCTCCGCAGGGAGGCAGCCGGTATATGGCCACGCGAACCGAAACCTCGGCCCCTGAGGGGACCAAGGCACCCGCGAAGGCGATCGAGGGACGCTCCCTCGGCCGCATCGCCTGGACGCGCCTCAAGCGCGACAAGGCGGCCATGGCCGGCGGCGTGGTGGTGATCCTGCTGATCCTGATGGCGGTCTTCGCGCCGCTGATCGTCAGCTGGTTCGGCCACCCCCCGAACGAGTTCCACCAGGACGCCGACCTGCTCGCGGCGGAACTGGGCGGGCTGCCCCGCGGCGACTTCCTGTTCTTCGAGAACAGCGGGATGAGCGGCGACTTCCTCTTCGGCCTGGAGCCGCAGAACGGCCGCGACCTGTTCAGCGAGGTCGTCTACGGCGCCCGGGTGTCGCTGCTGATCGCCTTCCTCGCCACCCTGGTGTCGGTGCTCATCGGCTCCGCCCTCGGCGTGATCGCGGGCTTCTTCGGCGGCATCGTGGACACCGTCATCAGCTTCCTGATGAACGTCTTCCTGGCGTTCCCGCTGCTGCTGTTCGCGATCGCCCTGGTCGGCGTGCTGCCCGACCGGGCGTTCGGGCTGTCCGGCAACTCGCTGCGCATCGCCCTGCTGATCTTCATCATCGGCTTCTTCAACTGGCCGTACATCGCCCGGATCGTGCGCGGGCAGACGCTGTCGCTGCGCGAGCGCGAGTTCGTCGACGCCGCCCGCAGCCTGGGCGCCCGCGGGCCGTACATCATCGTCAAGGAGATGCTGCCGAACCTGGTGGCGCCCATCCTGGTGTACGCCACCCTGCTCATCCCCACGAACATCCTGTTCGAGGCCGCGCTGTCCTTCCTCGGCGTCGGCGTGCAGCGCCAGGTCGTCGGCGAGCCCGGCGTCACCTGGGGCGGCCTGCTGGCCGACGCGGCGCGCAACTCGGTGGTCCACTTCATGTTCTTCCCCGGCATGGCGATCTTCATCACCGTGCTGGCCTTCAACCTCTTCGGCGACGGACTCCGCGACGCGCTCGATCCCAAGAGCAAGCGCTGACCCCAGCCACGCAACACCACCCACAGCGCGGTTCGAGAAACGAACCGTTCCCCCCAGGGAGGAAGTTAGTGAGAAACAAGGGAAGGGTGCTGGCGGCGGCCTCGGCCGTCTTCGCACTCGCGGTGACCGCAGCTTGCGGCTCCGGTGAGGAAACTCCGAAGACCAATGAGGTGAAGCCGGAGTTCAACGCCGCGCTCACCTCGGTGTTCAACCCGTCTGACAAGCCGGGTGGCACGCTCAAGATGGCCATCTCGTCGGACTGGGACTCGGTTGACCCCGGCGACACCTACTACGGCCTCTCCTGGAACCTGCTGCGCCTCTACGGTCGCTCGCTGGTCATGTTCAAGCCGGCGCCGGGCGCTGCCAGCGGCGAGCTCGTCCCGGACCTCGCCGAGACGCTGGGTGTGCCCAGCGACGGCGGCAAGACCTGGACGTACAAGCTGCGGGCCGGCGTCAAGTTCGAGGACGGCACGCCGATCACGGCCAAGGACGTGAAGTACGCGGTCATGCGGTCGATGGACAAGGAGGTGCTGGTCAACGGCTACACCTACTTCAACGACTTCCTGGCGCTCGAGGCCGACTACAAGGGCCCGTTCAAGGACGAGGCCGCCGACACCAAGGCGATCGAGACCCCGGACGACCAGACCATCGTCTTCCACCTGAAGCAGGCCTTCGGCGGCTTCGACTACTTCGCGATGCTGCCGGCCACCGTGCCGGTGCCGGCCGCGAAGGACACCGGTGTGAAGTACAAGGAGCACGTCGTCGCCTCCGGCCCGTACATGTTCGACAAGTACGAGGCGGGCAAGGGCTTCACGCTCAAGCGCAACCCGAACTGGGACAAGGCGACCGACCCGAACCGCAAGGCTCTGCCGGACGCGTACGACGTCAAGATCGGCCTGAACGCCGACGACATCGACAACCAGCTGATCTCGGGTGACCTGCACGTCGACATCGCGGGCACCGGTGTGCAGCCGGCCGCGCTGCCGAAGGTGCTGCAGGACGCCGACAAGAAGGCGTACGCCGACAACCCGTCGGTCGCCCGCCTCTGGTACACCTCGATCAACCCCAAGGTCGCTCCCTTCGACAAGAAGGAGTGCCGCGAGGCTGTCATGTACGCGATGGACCGCACCTCGTACCAGGCCGCCTTCGGTGGCGAGTTCGCGGGTGGCCAGATCGCTACCAGCATCATGCCGCCGCAGATCCCGGGCTACGCGCCGACCAACGTCTACCCGGCGGGTGCGGACAACAAGGGTGACCTCGAGAAGGCGAAGGCTTCGCTCGAGGCTTGCGGCAAGAAGGACGGCTTCGAGGTGACGATGGGCTTCCGGGCCGAGCGTCCCAAGGAGAAGGCGACCGCCGAGGCGTTCCAGCAGGCGCTGGCCCGCGTGGGCATCAAGGTCACCCTGAAGGGCTTCCCGGTCGGCGACTACTTCTCGCTGTACGCCGGCAAGCCGTCCTACCGCAACAGCCCGTCCACCGGCCTGGGCCTGATGGTCAACGGCTGGGGCGCGGACTGGAACGACGGCTACGGCTTCCTGTCGCAGATCGTGGACAGCCGGGTCATCCGCGAGTCGGGTGGTTCGTCCAACCTCTCCGTCATGATCCCCGAGGTCGACCAGATGATCGACCAGGCGCTGGCCGAGACCGACGTCAAGAAGCGCGAAGCGCTCTGGGCGCAGATCGACAAGCGCGTCATGGAAGAGGCGGTCATCCTGCCGGGTGTCTGGGCCAAGGCTCTGACGCTGCGTGGCAAGGGCGTGACCAACGTGTTCGTCAACGAGGCGTTCGGTCAGTACGACTACCTCTCCATGGGTGTGGCGCAGTAAGCAGCACACCTGCTCCAACCCACCTGGCAATTACCAAAGGTAGGTGAAGGCGCAGGGTGGCCGGTCCGGTCGGGTTCACGCCCGGCCGGACCGGCTGCCCAAGCCGAAATCGTGGTCACTTTCTTCATCCGCCGGACCATCGGCGCGGCGCTGATGCTCTTCGTGGTCAGCATCTCGACATTCCTGATCTTCTTCGGGCTCCCGCGCCTCGCCGGCGCGACGCCCGAGACCTTCGCCGCGCGATACCTCAGCCGAACCGCCGACGCGCACGCCCAGCAGGTGTTCGCCGAGAAGCTGGGTTTCTACGACCCGCTCTGGCTGCAGTACTGGAACTGGATCAAGGCAGTCTTCGTCGGCACCGACTACGACTACGGCACCGGCGTCGAGCACTGCGCCGCTCCCTGCTTCGGCTACTCCTTCCGCACCAACCACGCCGTCTGGGACGACCTGGTGGACCGGCTTCCGGTCACCGTCTCGCTGACCGTCGGCGCGTCGATCCTCTGGCTGCTCACCGGTGTCGCGGTCGGCGTGCTGAGCGCGCTGCGCAAGGGCAGCTTCTTCGACCGGGCCGCGATGACGGGCGCGCTGGCGGGTGTGTCGCTGCCGCCGTACTTCACCGGCCTGATGTTCCTGTACTTCTTCAGCTACCAGTTCGACCTGACCGCGCCCGGCGGCACCTACGTCAACTTCACCGACGATCCAGGTGAATGGGCGTACAGCCTGATCCTGCCCTGGATCACGCTGGCGATGCTGAACGCGGCCGCCTACGCCCGGTTCACCCGGGCCGGCATGCTCGACACGATGGGCGAGGACTTCATCCGCACCGCGCGGGCCAAGGGCCTGCACGAACGGGTCGTGGTCACCAAGCACGGCCTGCGCGCCGCGCTGACCCCCATCATCACGATCTTCGGCCTCGACGTCGGTCTGCTGCTCGGCGGCGCGATCCTCACGGAGAGCACGTTCGGGCTCAAGGGCCTCGGCTACTTCGCCATCGACGCCATCAACAAGCAGGACTTCCCCCAGATCATGGGCGTGACGATGTTCGCGGCGTTCTTCGTCGTCGTCGCCAACCTGATCGTCGATATGCTCTACGCGGTGGTCGACCCGCGGGTGAGGCTGTCATGAACACTGTGATCTCTCCTCGGCAGGATCCCACCGCGCGGCCGTTCCTCGAACTGCGCGACCTGAAGATTCACTTCCCGACCGACGACGGCGTGGTCAAGTCCGTCGACGGGCTGACCTTCTCCCTGGAGCGGGGCAAGACGCTCGGCATCGTGGGCGAGTCGGGCTCCGGCAAGTCGGTGTCCAGCCTGGGCATCCTTGGCATCTACCACCGCGGCAACGCCAAGATGTCGGGCGAGATCTGGCTGGACGGCCAGGAGCTGGTCGGCGCGTCGCCGGAGACCGTGCGCGGGCTGCGCGGCAAGCGGATGGCGATGATCTTCCAGGACCCGCTGTCGGCGATGCACCCGTACTACACCGTCGGTGACCAGATCGTCGAGGCGTACCGGGTGCACCACAAGGTGTCCAAGAAGGTCGCCCGCAAGCACGCGATCGACCTGCTGGCCCGGGTCGGCATCCCGCAGCCGGACCGGCGGGTCGACGACTACCCGCACCAGTTCTCCGGCGGTATGCGGCAGCGCGCGATGATCGCGATGGCGCTGTCCTGCGACCCCGAGCTGCTGATCGCCGACGAGCCGACCACGGCCCTCGACGTGACGGTGCAGGCGCAGATCCTCGACCTCATGCGTGACCTGCAGCAGGAGTTCAACTCCGCGCTGATCATCATCACGCACGACCTGGGTGTCACCGCCGAACTCGCCGACGACGTGCTGGTCATGTACGGCGGCAAGTGCATCGAGTACGGCACCGCCACGGAGATCTTCGAGAACCCCGAGCACCCGTACACCTGGGGTCTGCTCGGCTCGATGCCGCGCCTGGACCAGCCGGTCACCGAGCGGCTGCTGCCCATCAAGGGCACCCCGCCGTCGCTGATCAACGTGCCGTCCGGCTGCGCCTTCCACCCGCGCTGCGCCTTCGACGGGCGCACCGGCGGAGCCAGCGACACGGTCGTGCCCGAGCTGGAGCTCACCGGCACCAGCGGCCATCGGGTGCGCTGCCACATGCCCGCGCACGTGCGTCAGCAGATCTGGCTCAACGAGATCAAGCCGACCCTGGAGGGCACCGGCGGGCTCGCGGTGGCGGACATGTCCGCCCTGCCGTCCGCCTCTGAAGAGCACAGCGAGGAGACAGCATGAGCAGCTCGGACAACGCCCTGCTGTCGGTACGCGGCCTGCAGAAGCACTTCCCGATCCACAAGGGCGTGCTGCGCCGCAAGGTCGGCGCGGTGCAGGCCGTGGACGGGCTCGACTTCGACGTGCTGCCGGGTGAGACGCTCGGCCTGGTCGGGGAGTCGGGCTGCGGCAAGACGACGACGGGCCGGCTGCTGACCAGGCTCATCGAGCCGACCGGCGGCAGCATCACGTTCGAGGGCAAGGACATCTCGCACATGTCGCAGGGGCGGCTCCGCCCGTTCCGGCGCGACCTGCAGATGATCTTCCAGGACCCGTACTCGTCGCTGAACCCCCGGCACACGGTCGGCGCCATCGTCGGCGCGCCGTTCCGGATCCAGGGCGTGAAGACCGAGCTCGGCGTCAAGCGCGAGGTGCAGAAGCTGCTGGAGCTGGTCGGCCTCAACCCCGAGCACTACAACCGCTACCCGCACGAGTTCTCCGGCGGCCAGCGCCAGCGCATCGGCATCGCCCGTACGCTGGCCCTGAAGCCGAAGATGATCATCGCGGACGAGCCGGTGTCGGCGCTGGACGTGTCCATCCAGGCCCAGGTGGTCAACCTGCTGGAGGACCTGCAGACCGAGCTCGGCCTGACCTACGTCGTGATCGCGCACGACCTGTCGGTGGTGCGCCACATCTCCGACCGGGTCGCGGTGATGTACCTCGGCAAGATCGTCGAGATCGCGGACCGGGAGTCGCTGTACAAGGCGCCGCGGCACCCGTACACGGCGGCGCTGCTGTCGGCGGTGCCGGTGCCCGACCCGCGCCGGCGGCAGGGCGACCAGCGCGAGCGCATCCTGCTCACCGGTGACGTGCCCAGCCCGATCAACCCGCCGTCGGGTTGCCGGTTCCGCACCCGGTGCTGGAAGGCGCAGGACATCTGTGCCACCACGCCGCCGCCGCTGGTCCGCCACGGCGACGACAACGCCGCTCACCTGGCCGCCTGCCACTTCCCGATGGCCGTGGGCGAGAAGCGCTGACCCACCCTACGGCGAAGGCCCCGCGGCTACCCCGTGGGGCCTTCGCCGTCTGCCCACCCACCCCCTGCCGCAACTCTTAAAGAGTCGCGGTCATGAGGCGGCGTGAAGGCGCGACTCCTTAAGAGTTGCGGCGGAGGGGCGGGTCAGTCGAGTTTTTCGAGGTTGAAGCTGCGGCGGAGGGAGTCGACGGCAGCCTGTTCGGTGGTCTGCCGGGCTACGGCGGCGTCGACGATCTCGTCGGTGGGCTCGTCGCCGGGGTCGAAGCCTTCGATGGTGCGCGGCGGCGGGCCGTCGTACTCCGGGTCGTACGGCGGCTCCTCCAGCGGCGGCCCGTCGTCGACGACCGGTGCGCGGCGGCCCGTCTGCTGTGCCGGTGCGGCCGGGGCGGCCCCGCCGACCCGGGCCGGGGTCGGCCAGTCGTCGGCGGCGGGCGCGGGCGCGCGGGCCGGGGCAGCGGCCTTCGGCGGTGCGTTGCGGGGCGGCGCTGAGGCCGGGGCGGCGGCCGCGGCCCGCGACGCGGCACGGGGATCCCCGCCGACCTCGCAGCGCAGCTGCCACTTGCCGCCGAGCACCTGGTGCACCGCCTCCATCAGCGGCGCGGGGTCGTTCTCCACGCCGTTCGCATGGATCTTGTGCTTGAACAGCAGCACCAGCGTGTTGCCGTCGATGTCGCGGACCACCGCCTCCCGGGCGAACGCCGCCGCCTTCTTGCTGCTGCGGCCCACCATACGCACGATCTCGTCCCAGGACCGGCGCACCGCGGCGGCATCGTCGGCCCCGCCCGCCGGGGCGCTTGCCGCAGCGGGTGTCCGGGCGGGCTGCGCGGGGGCAGCGGACTCGGGCACGCGGGCCGGTTCGGCCGAGGCCCAGGAGTCGGCCGCCTGGCGGGCCGCACCGTCGGGCTGGGCCGTCGCCGGCTGCCGGACCGGGCCGCCGTCGGGCGAGACCGCCCCGGGACGCGAGGCCGTGCCGGGACTCTCGGACGTCGCGGCTCGAGCTTCGCGGCCGGTGCCCGGCCGGTCGTGGCCGGCGGCGGCACTGGCCGCTGCGGCCCGCGCGGCCTCGCGGCCCGTGGCGGCCGGAGCGGCGCTCGGCGCATCGGGCGTGGTGCCGGTGTCGCGCTGGGCATGGCCCGGCTCGGCCTGGGCGCGGACCGGGGAGTCGACGGCCGGGCGGGCGACCGCGCCGGGCACGAAGCCGGTCTCCAGCCGCTCCAGGCGCTGGAGCAGGGCGGTGCCGGACTCGTCGGCGGCGGGCAGCAGCATGCGGGCCGCGATCAGTTCGAGCAGCAGCCGGGGCGAGGTCGCGCCGCGCATCTCCACCAGGCCGTTGGCCACGATGTCGGCGCAGCGGGACAGGGTCGCCGAGCCGAGCTGGGTCGCCTGCGCCTGCATCCGCGCGAGCTGCTCCTCCGGCACGTCGATCAGGCCCTTGGCGGCGGCGTCCGGCACCTGCCGCAGGATGATCAGATCGCGCAGCCGTTCCAGCAGGTCGTTGGCGTATCGGCGGGAGTCGTGGCCGGCTTCCGCGACCCGGTCGATGGCCCCGAACGCGGCCGCGCCGTCGCCCGCGGCCAGCGCGTCGACCATCTCGTCGATGAGCGCGTTGTCGGTGACCCCGAGCAGCGCCACCGCGCGGGCGTAGGTCACCCCTTCCGGGCCCGAGCCCGCGATGAGTTGATCGAGCACGGAGAGGCTGTCCCGGGCCGAACCACCGCCCGCCCGCACCACCAGGGGCAGCACCAGCGGCTCGACCGCGACGCCCTCGAGCTGGCAGAGCTGCTCCAGGTACGGCCGGAGGGCGCTCGGCGGGATGAGGCGGAACGGGTAGTGGTGGGTGCGCGAGCGGATGGTGCCGAGCACCTTCTCCGGCTCGGTGGTGGCGAAGATGAACTTGACGTAGTCCGGCGGCTCCTCGACGAGCTTCAGCAGCGCGTTGAAGCCCGCCGACGAGACCATGTGCGCCTCATCGATGATGTAGATCTTGTAGCGGCTGATCGCGGGCGCGAAGAAAGCGCGCTCGCGCAGCTCGCGCGCGTCGTCGACACCGCCGTGGCTGGCCGCGTCGATCTCGATCACGTCGATCGAGCCCGCGCCGTCGGGAGCCAGCGCCTTGCACGACTCGCACTCGCCGCACGGCTCGGGGGTCGGGCCCTGGGTGCAGTTCAGCGAGCGGGCCAGGATGCGCGCGCTGGAAGTCTTGCCGCAGCCGCGGGGGCCGGAGAAGAGGTAGGCGTGGTTCAGCCGACCGCTCTTGAGCGCCTGGATGAGCGGCTCGGTGACATGGTCCTGGCCGATCACCTCGGCGAAGGTGCGAGGCCGGTACCTGCGATACAGCGCCAGCGCCACGGGGCGTACACCTCCTACGAACGTCGCCCGCTACCGTACCGCGCAGGTCTGACCACCGCCCTGCTGGACCGGCGCGCGCTGCGGGGGTGCTGGGCGATATGTCACCGCTGTCCGGGCCGATGCCGAACAACGGTTCGGTATCACTTGCCCGCTCGCCCGTGCGAGCACACATCGACGGCCGTTAGGGTCGGCCCTGGGTGACCCTGCGTCGTCGAGTAATCACGCAAATAGGACAGAGGTGGCCGCGATGCGCGCGCGACGGTGGCGGATCTGGTCGGCGACGGCCACAGCGGCGGCCCTGCTGCTCGCCGCCGGCTGCACCGACGACGACGGCGACCCGGCGGCCCCGGCGTCGAGCGCGCCGCCGGCCGTGAGCACCGAGGACACCCTGGTCTTCGCCATGGGCCAGATCCGCATCCTGGACCCGGCGCTGTCGCCCGACGCCGAGTCGCTGCGCATCACCAGGCAGGTGCTGGAGACCCTGGTCCAGGCCGAGCCGGGGGCCGCGGTGGCCGCCCCGGGTCTGGCGGAGAGCTTCTCCGTCGACGGCACGGGCACGGTCTGGACCTTCCGCCTGCGGCAGGGCGTGCGGTTCCACGACGGCACCGCCCTCGACGCGGCGGCGGTCTGCGCCAACTTCGACCGCTGGCACCGCTTCCCCGCCGCGCTGCAGGCGGGCGACATCAGCGCGGCCTGGCAGGCGGTCTTCGGCGGCTTCGCCAAGAACTCGTCGAGCCGGCTCGGGGCGAGCCTGTTCAAGTCGTGCACGGCCGCCGACCCGGCCACCGCCCAGATCGCGCTCACGCGGCCGAGCAGCCGCTTCCCGGCCGCCTTCACCCTGCCGTCGTTCGCCATCTCCAGCCCGAAGGCGCTGCGCGAGCAGCAGGCGGACAAGCCCGTCGCGGGCAGCCGCTACCCGGCGTACGGGAACAGCCCCGTCGGCACCGGGCCCTACCGCTTCGTGTCGTGGGACAAGCCGGGGCGCAAGGTGGAGTTGGCGGCGTTCGACGGTTACCACGGCACCGCCGCCAAGGTGAAGCACCTGGTGTTCCAGACCGTCGAGGCGGGGCGGCGCAAGCAGGCGCTGCTCGACGGGAAGATCGACGGATACGACCTGGTCGCGTTCGAGGATCGCAAGCCGCTGGCCGAGCAGGGCTTCCATGTGCTGACCCGCCCCGCGTTCAACACTCTCTACCTGGGCATCAACCAGAGCGGCAATCCGGCCCTGGCCAAGCCGGAGGTGCGCCAGGCGATCGCGTACGCCGTCGACCGGCAGCGCCTGCTCGCCGAGGCGTTCCCGGAGGGCGCCAAGCTCGCGCTGAACTTCCACCCCGAGCTGCTCCCCGGCTGGAACCCCGACGTCGCGGCCTACCCGCACGATCCGGCGAAGGCGAAGGAGCTGCTGGCGGCCGCGGGCTACGGCAGCGGGCTGAAGCTGCGCTTCCACTACCCGCGCGACGTGACCCGGCCGTACCTGCCCGACCCCAAGAAGATCTTCGAGCTGCTCGCCGCCGACCTGCGCGCGGCCGGGATCGAGGTCGAAGGGATCGAGCAGCGGTGGACGCCCGCCTACCTCAACACGGTGTCCAAGGGCAAAGCCCATGACCTGCACCTGTACGGCGTGACCGGCAACTACGGCGAGGCCTACGACTTCATGGGCCAGCTGTTCGCCAAACCCACCGCCGAGTTCGGGTTCACCGACACCGACCTGTTCGCCCGGCTCAAGGAGGTCGACGGCATCGGCGACCCGGTCCGACGCCGCCCGCTGTACGAGCAGCTGAACGCGCGGCTGCTGGAACTGCTGCCTGCCGTGCCGCTCGTGCACGGGCCGGACGCGCTGGTGCTGGACAAGAACCTGATCGGGATCACGCCGAGCCCGCTCACCGACGAGGACTTCGCCGCCGCGCTGTTCACCTGAGCCGGGCCGGATCGCTCCCGCGCGCGGGAACGGCGCGTGTCGCACCGGGTGGAATGTCCGCTTATCGACTGATACGCGGTAGCCTGCCACCTTGCCAAAGCAAATCGACCCGCGTCGTGCGGGCCGCGCAACGTGCCCGGCCGACGCGCCGCGCTCGATGGGGGAATCGTGGTTCGTGCCTGGATAACCGTCGCGTTCGGGGCAGCGCTGGGCCTTGCCGCCGGCCTGCCCGCAGCCGCCGCCCCGGCCGCGGACTGGCTCAAGTTCGACCTGCCAGCCACGGCCGGGGCGACCGAACTCGGCGGCGGCGACACCGCGATCGGCCTGAAGAACACCACCGGCCACGACATCGGCAAGGTGGTGCTGCAGGTGCGGCTGACCGGCGGGCTCGCCCAGCGGGTCGAGCTCGCGTCGGCGGACTGGTGCGACCACACCAAGACCACGGCCACCTGCAGGGTCGACCGGATCAGCCCCGGACAGGGCTTCTCCATCCGGCTGGACCTGCGGGCCCGCAAGAACGCCCCGACGGGCGCGGCGGGCACGGTGTCCGTGAGCGCCCGGGGCATCGGGGTGCCCGCGGCGGCCGGCACGTTCGGGGTCGAGATCGCGCCGCCGCCCTACGTCGACGTCGCGGCGACCGCGGAGCAGCCACGGGTGGACCTGCACACCGGGGACACCGCGCACCTCGGCGTGCTCTACCGCAACACCGGCCCGGTGCCCGCCCGGCTGCGGATCGCCGATCCCGTCGCGGCCGGGTTCGACGACGTGACCTGGTCCGACTGCCCCGAGGATGACGGCGACGCCTGCCTGGTCGAGCTGCCGGCGGGGCAGTCCCGGCGGCTCGCCTTCACCATGCGCCTGGCCGCGGCGTCGCCGGCGGAGCCGCACGTGGCGATGACGGTCGAGGGCGCTTACGACCGGATCGTCACCGACAACCTGGCCGTTTACATGGTCTGCGTGTACGACACCGGCCGCTGCACCCGGCACCTGCCCGGCACCCGCAGCGACGTGTTCGCCGCCCCCGCGCCGCGGGCCGTGGCGGCCGATCCGGCTCCGGTCGGGGATGGGACGGAAGGCGAGAACCAGGCGGTCGCGCTGACCGAGCCCGAGCACGTGCCGGTGGCGGTGCAGGACGAGCTGGCCGCCGAGGAGCCGTACAGCTTCATCGACGAGGTGACCGGCATCCTGGCGTACTCCCTGCTGGCCCTGTTCATCGTCGGGACCAGCGTCGCGCTGGCACTGCGCAAGCGGGCCGCCGACCGCGCCTGAGGGCGGCTCAGCCCTCGGGACGGTTCAGCAGGCCCACGGCCAGCAGGTGCAGGGCCTGGGCGGGGTCGGTGACCGGCACGGTCGCGCCGGTCACCGTGTACCACTCCTCGGCGCCCAGATACTGCACGCGGAGCCGGGCGGTGCCGTCGCCGCCCAGCTCCGTGGCGAGCGTCAGCTCACCGGTGACCACGCCCACCTCGTCGGTCATGACACCGCCAGGTCCGGCCATGATGTTCGTGGTCAGCGCGCTCATGCTGCGCTCGCGCAAAAAGTCGCACCGGTGAGGATGACGCGCTCACTCATACACAGGTCCCCAGCATGTCGGTCAGGGCGGCCTTCTCGGCCGTGGTCACGGTGAGCTTCCAGTAGGTCTTCACCGTGATCCATTGTTGCGCATAAGTGCACCAATAGTCCTTGCTTGGCGGTTTCCACGTCGACGGGTCCTGGTCGCCCTTGGACCGGTTGCTGGTCGCCGACACCGCGAACAGCTGCGGCCGGTCCAGGTCGTTCGCGAACTGCGAGCGCTTCTCGTTGGTCCACTCGTCCGCCCCGGACCGCCAGGCGTTGGCCAGCGGCACCATGTGGTCGATGTCGACCTTGAGCGGGTCGGTGGTCTTCAGGCCGTCGTACACGCTGGACCATTCGCCGCCGGTGACGTTGCAGCCGTCCAGCTTGACGTTCTTGCCGTCGCGGGCGAGGACGGTGTCCCGCACGTCGCAGTTGGACCCGGCCTTGTTCCAGTGCGGGAACTTCTCCCGCGTGTAGCCGGTCATCGGCCGCGCGGCGGCGACCTTCAGGTTGGACAGCGAAGCGAGCGCGTTGCTGCCCGCGTTCGGGTCGACGTTGACGCCGCCGGGCTTGGCCGGCCCGGCCGGAGTGGTGGCCGGGTCGCACGCGGTGCTGGTCGCGGCGGCCGCGACGGCCGCCACCAGGAGTAGGAGGACTCTGGCACGTCTGGGGGGTTTGGGGGATCGCACCCGCTCACCATACGAGCAGTCCTCACCATCACCACGTATCCCTCACCTTCGCGTTCCCCGGCGCGGCGGGCCGACCGGGGACGACAATGGACCGAATGGAGGAGGCCGGGCTGCGGATGGGCAGTGCCGCCGGGCGGGGCACCCTCGCCGCGGCGGTGCTGGCCTCAGGCATGGCCTTCCTTGACTCCACCGTGGTCAACGTGGCATTGCCGACGCTCGGGCGCGAGCTGGGCGCGAGCCTGGCGCAGCTGCAGTGGGTCATCAACGGATACACCCTGACCCTGGCCTCGTTCGTGCTGCTCGGCGGAGCGCTCGGGGACCGCCTCGGGCGGCGTCGGATATTCGTCACCGGGGTCGTCTGGTTCACCCTGGCCTCGCTGGTGTGCGGCATCGCGCCGAACGTGGAGACGCTGATCGCGGCGCGGGTGGTGCAGGGCATGGGCGGGGCGCTGCTGGCGCCCGGCTCGCTCGCCCTGCTGCAGTCGTCGTTCCGGGAGGAGGACCGGGCACGCGCCATCGGCGCCTGGTCCGGCCTGGCCGGCACGACCACCGCGCTCGGCCCGTTCGTCGGCGGAGTGCTCATCGACCAGGCTTCCTGGCGCTGGATCTTCCTGATCAACCTGCCGCTGGCGGCGGCCGTCGTCTGGCTGAGCAAGGCGTACGTCCCGGAGAGCCGCAACACCGCGTCGACGCAGCACTTCGACGTGGCCGGGGCGCTGCTCGGCGCGACCGCGCTGGGCGGTGTCACCTACGCCCTGATCGCCTGGCCGGAGCGCGGGTTCGGCTCGGTCCCGGTGCTGGGCGGATTCGCGGTCGGGCTGGCCGCGGCGATCGCCTTCCTGCTGGTGGAACGGGCGCGGGCGATGGGCGCGATGATGCCGCTGCGGCTGTTCAGCTCACGGGTGTTCTCCGTGCTCAACCTCTACACGGTGCTGACCTACGGCGCGTTCGGCGGCTTCTTCTTCCTGCTCGTCATCTACCTGCAGACCGGGCTCGGCTACGACGCGCTGGAGGCGGGCCTGGCCACGCTGCCGATGACGCTGCTGATGCTGCTCGGCTCGGAGCTGTCCGGCGCGGCGGCCACGAAGTTCGGCCCGAAGCTGCAGCTGACGGTCGGCCCGCTGTGCTGCGCGGTCGGTGTGCTGCTGATCCGCGAGATCACTCCCGGGGTGAACTACTGGACCGGGATCCTGCCCGGTGTGCTCGCCTACGGAATCGGGCTGACGCTGCTCGTCGCGCCGCTGACCGCCTCGGTGCTGTCCGCCGTCGAGGTGAGTTTCGCCGGGGTCGCCAGCGGCGTCAACAACACCGCGGCTCGGGCCGGCTCGCTGCTCGCCGTGGCGGCGCTGCCGCTGGTGGTGGGCCTGTCAGGGGAGGAGTACGAGAACGGGCCCGCCCTGGGCTCGGCGTTCTACGACGCCGGGATGTGGTGCGCCGGGGCGATGGTCGTCGCCGCCGTGCTGGCGCTGTTCGTCTGCGGCAAGGTCCGCCTGGACCGCCCCGACCGCCCACCCCCCGCCGAACACCTTCCGCAGGTCCTCCAACGCGGCCGCTGCCCCTGACCAGGAAGAAAGGAAGGGCGCCTGCTCAACGCTCCGCGTTGTAGAAGGCGCCCTTCCTCCGCTTTCGGGGTCAGTGGCGGTTGACGGCGCTGGCGACGGCCTTCAGGGAGGCCGTCACGATGTTGGCGTCGACGCCGACGCCCCAGCGGGTCTCGCCGTCCACGTCGCACTCGACGTACGCGGCGGCCTGGGCGTCGCCGCCGGAGGTCAGTGCATGCTCGGCGTAGTCCAGCACCCGCACGCTCACCCCGTGGTCGCTCAGCGCATGGATGAACGCGTCGATCGGGCCGTTGCCGACGCCGGTCAGGCGACACGCGCCGCCGTCCAGATCGGCCTCCGCGACCAGCTCCACCTTGCCGTCGACGGTGGCCACCGAGTACGAGCGCACCGCCAGGCGGCGGTCGGTCAGGTACTCGTCGGCGAACGCGGCGTACATCTCGGCTGGCGTGACCTCGCCACCGGCGTCGTCGGTGCGGCGCTGGATGACGCCCGAGAACTCGATCTGCAGGCGGCGCGGCAGGTCCAGCTGGTGCTCGGACTTCATGATGTACGCGACCCCGCCCTTGCCGGACTGCGAGTTCACCCGGATCACGGCCTCGTACGAGCGCCCCAGGTCCTTCGGGTCGATCGGCAGGTACGGCACCGCCCACTCGAACTGCTCCACCGGCACCCCGGCCTTGCCGGCCTTGCGAGCGTGCGCGTCCAGGCCCTTCTTGATCGCGTCCTGGTGCGAGCCGGAGAACGCCGTGTAGACCAGGTCCCCGGCGTACGGGTGGCGCTCGTGCACGGGCAGCTGGTTGCAGTACTCCACGGCGCGCTTGATCTCGTCGATGCCGGTGAAGTCGATCTGCGGGTCGATGCCCTGGCTGAACAGGTTCAGGCCCAGCGTGACCAGGTCGACGTTGCCGGTGCGCTCGCCGTTGCCGAACAGGCAGCCCTCGATCCGGTCCGCGCCGGCCAGCAGGCCCAGCTCGGCGGCGGCGACACCGGTGCCGCGGTCGTTGTGCGGGTGCAGGCTCAGGATGACCGAATCGCGGCGCGGCAGGCGGCGGTCCATCCACTCGATCGAGTCGGCGTACACGTTCGGCGACGCCATCTCGACCGTGGCGGGCAGGTTGATGATCAGCGGGCGGTCCGGCGTCGGGTCGATGACCTCGATGACCGCCGAGCAGACCTCCAGCGCGTACTCCAGCTCGGTGCCGGTGTAGGACTCGGGGGAGTACTCGTACCGGATCTCGGTGTCCGGCGTGATGATCTCGGCGTACTTCTGGCACATCCGCGCGCCGTCCGTCGCGATCGCGGTGATGCCCTCCTTGTCCAGGCCGAACACCACCTCGCGCTGCAGCGTGGAGGTCGAGTTGTAGAAGTGCACGATCGCCCGCTTCGCGCCGCGCAGGCTCTCGAAGGTCCGCTCGATCAGGTGCTCGCGGCACTGGACCAGCACCTGGATGGTCACGTCGTCCGGGATCAGCTGCTCGGAGATGAGCTGCCGCACGAACGAGAAGTCGGTCTCGCTGGCCGCCGGGAAACCGACCTCGATCTCCTTGTATCCCATCCGCACCAGCAGCTCGAACATGCGGCGCTTGCGGTCGGGGGACATCGGGTCGATCAGGGCCTGGTTGCCGTCGCGCAGGTCCACCGCGCACCACTGCGGGGCGGCCGTGACGCGGCGGGTCGGCCAGGCGCGGTCCGGCACCTCTACCTGGAACTGTTCGTGGTAGCCGCGGTAACGCTGGTACGGCATCTTGCTGGGGCGCTGAGCAGCAGCAGACATGGCTTCCATGCTCCTAGACATCATGTGTTTCGCGCGTGGTCCGGCGGCGGATTGTGCCCAAGGGAACATCGGCCGCTATCAAGATTCGTTGAACCGGCAACTTCTGCGGTCAACCAGAAAAGTGGAGGGACCAGCGGGCGAGCGCACGTCGCTACTCCGCGACGAGGTGCCGGTCGGTCAGACCTCGTCGCGGCGGCGAAGCAGGAGGCTCACGCAGCACATGATGTGGGCCACTGTACGCCCATAGATCGCCGTCCGGGCGCGATGTCCACGAAATGGGACGCCGTGTCCCGTCAGGCAGGCACGGGAGTCGGCACGCTGGGCACTTGCTCGCGGGACCGGGCCGCGAGCCGGGACGCCGGGCCGATCAGCAGCGCCGCGCCGAGGAACAGTCCCGCGATGGCGAACCAGCCCCAGCCGCCCGAGGTCACCGCCAGTGCGATCAGCGACGCCGGGGCGATCATGGACTGCGCGGAGCCGCCCATCCGGAACGCGCCGATGTACTCCCCGCGCCGGTCGGCGGGCGGCAGCTCGGCCATGAACGTCCAGGCGCCGGCCGACTGCCACAGCTCGGCCATCGTCAGCAGGATCGTCGCCAGCACCAGCAGCACCATGGTCCAGATGCCGCTGGTGTTCCCGGTCAGCAGGTAGACGGGGCAGCCCAGCGCGGCGACCAGGCCCGCCCGGCGCGAGGCCGCCGCCGCCCCGCCGATGGTGTGCGCCCCCTTGGTCACCGCGACCTGCAGCGTCGTGGCCATGAGCGTGTTGGTCACCGTCATCACGCCGAGCCACCACTTCGGCGCGTCGGTCCGGTGCAGCAGCCACAGCGGGGCCACCTCCATCAGCACGGTCATGTAACAGGTCAGCACGGCGCAGACCGCGGTGACGGCGAGGAAGGGCCGGTCCGCGAACACCGCGCCGACCCGCCGCCGGGCGGTCGCGGTCGCGCTCCGTGCCACCCGCGGCAGGCGGCTGATGAAGTACGCGTTCGCGAGCAGCAGCGCGCTGTTGAGCAGGACCAGCGTGTAGTACGCCGGGACGGTGTCGATCGCCAGCGCCAGCGCGGCCAGCCCGGCCCCCAGCGACCAGCCCACGTTCAGCCACGAGCGCGAGAACGCCTGCGTGCGCACCCGCGTCTCCGGGTCGAGCGCCTCGATCAGGTACACGTTGCGCCCGGCCTGGCCGACCGTGGCGACCAGTTCCAGGCAGGCGATGACGAGCAGGAAACTCCAGAAGCCCCGGGCGAACGGCCAGGCCGCGAAGAGCAGGCCCTGCGCCACGACCCCGCCGGTCCACATCCGGTGCGCGCCGAACCGGTCGGTCAGCGCGCTCAGCGGCACGGCGGTGACCAGCGCGATTGCCGCCGCCAGCGACAGCCCGATGCCGATCTCGTGCGGCCGCAGGCCGACCACCCGGGTGAAGAAGACGGCGCTGCCGGTGAGGAAGGTGCCCGCGCCGATGCCGAAGAGCAGGTTCTGGGTGGCGAGGCGGCGGGGGAGTCCGGGCGGCGGGATGAGGTTGTCGCGTAAGGCCATGGCACCGATTCCAGCCTGATGCGGCCGGGTTTCTCCAGCCGATATCCACCATCCGGCGCTTTCCTTCACCCGATCCACACAACCGGGCGCGCGGGACGGCGGGCCGCGGCCGGATCTGCTAAAAGCCCGGCCCGCGACGCAGGGCTCCCGGTCAGGCCTTCGGCGAGGGCGAAGCGGACGTGCTGGCGGACGGCTTCGGCGACGGCGGTGCGTTCAGCGGCAGCGGGTTGCCGGGCACGACCGGGCCGGGCAGCTGCACCGCCGGCGGAGCCAGCCCGGGAGTGCCCTCCAGCAGCAGGGTGCCGAAAGCGACCTTGGCCGCGGTCAGCGTGCCGTCGGTCTCGTAGCAGTAGATGCCCGCGTCCATCGGCAGCGTCATGCTGGCCGCGGACGACTCGACCGAGTAGCACTTGCCGCGGGCTCCGGGCAGCGGGGCGACCTCGGCGACGGCGATCGCGAGCCGCCGGTCGGTGAGCATGTTCTGCCAGTCCGTGATCAGATGCTGGATCTTCAGGTCGGCCTTCGCGGGCAGCGCCCCGTTGACCTTCACACACCCCGAGTACGGGTGGTTGCCCGCCGCCAGCGCGCACTGGTGCAGGGTGTTCGCCGCGAAGACCAGCGCGATGTCCACCGCGCCGCCGTGCGCCCCGCCGGGCACGTCGATGCGCCAGGTGCCGTCGACGGCCCGGGTGACCACCACGCGGCGGTCGGGGCGCTTCGGGCTCTTGAAGGTGTACATCGCCACCTGGCGCAGATCCTTGGCGGCGGCCGCGCGGGCGGCCAGCTGCGCCCGCGCCCCGGCGGGCTCGGGGAGCGCGGTGGAGACCGGGGCGGCCGACGTCGGCGTGGTCTCCGGCGTGTCGCCGCCGCAGGCGGAGACCGACCAGCAGGCGGCGATGAGACAGAGGGAGAGGAGAGCCCGGCGCACGCGCCCATTCTCAACCCAACGTGCGTCATCTTCGGCATGACGCGCCCCGGTCTACACAAGATCGCCAAATGATCAGGCAACCCGCGGTCTGTGGCGCGCGTCACAAGCGTTAAATCCTGCGGCGGCGATGCGGGGGAGGCGGGCGACTGCGCGGTGACGGGAGCCGTACGAAAGAGGATCTCGGACTTTCCCGGGCGGTGCTGCCCGACAGCTGGGATCGATCGGTGAGGAGCGGCGGGAGCCGCCGCTAAGCTGAAGCGTCTTTAGTCCCTGAGGTGGAGAGGAGCCGTGCAACCGTGGCCCTCGTCGTGCAGAAGTACGGCGGCTCGTCAGTCGCCAACGCTGAGCGGATCAAGCGGGTCGCCGAGCGCATCGTCGCGACGCGGAAGGCCGGCAACGACGTCTGCGTGGTCGTCTCCGCGATGGGCGACACGACCGACGAGCTGATCGACCTGGCGCACCAGGTCAGCCCGCTGCCCCCGGGGCGCGAGTTCGACATGCTGCTCACCGCGGGCGAGCGCATCTCGATGGCGCTGCTCGCCATGGCCATCCACAACCTCGGCTACGAGGCGCGCTCGTACACCGGGTCGCAGGCCGGCGTCATCACCACGTCGGTGCACGGCAAGGCGCGCATCATCGACGTCACCCCGGGCCGCCTGCGCGGCGCGCTCGACGAGGGCGCGATCGTGATCGTGGCCGGCTTCCAGGGCGTCGCCCAGGACACCAAGGACATCACCACGCTCGGCCGCGGCGGCTCGGACACGACCGCGGTGGCGCTGGCCGCCGCGCTGAAGGCCGACGTCTGCGAGATCTACACCGACGTGGACGGCGTGTACACCGCCGACCCGCGCATCGTGCCCAACGCGGCCAAGGTCGACCAGATCACCTATGAGGAGATGCTGGAGCTGGCCGCGTCCGGCGCCAAGATCCTGCACCTGCGCAGCGTGGAGTACGCCCGCCGGTTCGGGCTGCCGATCCACGTCCGCTCGTCGTACTCGAACAACACCGGCACCCTGGTGACGGGATCAATGGAGGACCTTTCCGTGGAGCAGGCACTCATCACCGGCGTCGCGCACGACCGGAACGAAGCGAAGATCACCATCGTCTCCGTGCCGGACGAGCCGGGCGAGGCCGCATCGATCTTCCGTACGCTGGCCGACGCCGAGATCAACATCGACATGATCGTGCAGAACGTCTCCACCGAGGCCTCCGGCCGTACCGACATCTCCTTCACGCTGCCCAAGGACGACGGCCCCACCGCGATGGCCGCCCTGCAGAAGATCCAGGAGCGGGTCGGCTTCAAGGGCCTGCTCTACGACGACCACATCGGCAAGATCTCCCTGGTCGGGGCGGGCATGCGGTCGAACCCGGGCGTCACCGCCACCTTCTGCGAGGCGCTGGCCCGCGCGGGCGTCAACATCGAGATCATCTCCACCTCGGAGATCCGCATCTCGGTGGTCTGCCGCGACACCGACCTCGACGCCGCGGTGCGCGCCGTGCACGACGCGTTCGAACTCGGCGGCGACGAAGAGGCCGTGGTGTACGCCGGGACCGGCCGGTAGCGCGATGAACCCCCGAAACAAGCCAACCGGCGGCCGCACCTGGAGCGAGGAGAAGGCATGAGCCACAAACTGCCCACCCTCGCCGTCGTCGGGGCCACCGGCGCCGTCGGCACGGTGATGCTCGACATCCTCAGCAACCGCCGCAACGTGTGGGGCGACATCCGGCTGGTCGCGTCCGCGCGCTCGGCCGGCCGCCGCCTGCTCGTCCGCGGTCAGGAGGTCGAGGTCGTCGCGCTCACCGAGGAGGCCTTCGACGGCGTCGACGTCGCCATGTTCGACGTGCCCGACGAGGTCTCCGCCTACTGGGCGCCCATCGCGGCGGCCCGGGGCGCGGTCGCGGTCGACAACTCCGGCGCGTTCCGGATGGACCCGGACGTGCCCCTGGTCGTCCCCGAGATCAACCCGGCGCAGATCCGCAACCGGCCCAAGGGCATCATCGCCAACGCCAACTGCACCACGCTGGCGATGATCGTGGCGATCGCCCCGCTGCACAACGCGTACGGCCTCAAGGAGCTGGTGCTGGCCTCGTACCAGGCCGTGTCCGGGGCCGGGCAGATCGGGGTGGACACCCTGCACGACCAGATCGCCAAGGTCGCGGGGGACCGGGTGCTCGGCACCCGGCCCGGCAACGTGCGGCACGCCGTCGGCGACGACCTGGGGCCGTTCGCCGCGCCGGTCGCGCTGAACGTGGTGCCGTTCGCAGGGTCCCTCAAGGACGGCGGCTGGTCCAGCGAAGAGCTGAAGATGCGCAACGAGTCCCGCAAGATCCTGGGGCTGCCGGATCTGAAGGTCAGCGCGACGTGTGTGCGCGTGCCGGTGGTCACCGGGCACTCGGTCGCGGTGCACGCGGTCTTCGGTTCCGAGGTCGACGCCATCGGGGCCCGTGAGGTGCTGCAGGGCGCGCCTGGCGTGATCGTCGTCGACGATCCGGCGGCAGGGGAGTTCCCGATGCCGATCGACGCCGTTGGCACCGATCCGTCGTGGGTCGGCCGGATCCGCCGCTCCGTCGACGACCCCCGTGCCCTCGACTTCTTCGTGACCGGCGACAACCTCCGCAAGGGCGCTGCCCTCAACACCGCCCAGATCGCCGAACTCCTCGCCGCCGACCTCTCCCGCTAGTTGTTGAAAGAAGGGCACCTTCTTAACGCTCCGCGTTGTAGAAGGTGCCCTTCTTGACGTCTGACCTGCGTTGAGCTGCGCCAACGCAGCGGCGAACCCGCGTGGCGGTCTGCTGCGGCGCTCGCGGCGGGTGGCGATTTTTGGATCTAGAAGAGTTGTGGTCGCCCCGGCGACCACAACTCTTCTAGATCCAGCGGTTTCAGGGTGGGTGGCTACGGGGCCAGGCGTACGCCGTTGCGGCCGTTCCGCTTCACGGCGTAGAGGGCCTGGTCGGCGCGGTACATCGCGGCTTCCGGCGGCTCCAGCTCGCCCTGGATCGCCACCCCGACGCTGATCGTGCGCCCGGTGGCCCGGGCCGCCGCGACGAGGCGCTCGGCGACCAGCAGCGCCTCGGCGGCACTGGGCACGTCGACCACGGCCACGAACTCGTCACCGCCGACTCGGAACAGCTCGTCGCCGAGCCGCAGCGCCTGCTGCAGCGCGCTGGACATCTGCACCAGCACCCGGTCGCCCGCGGCGTGGCCGAGCGTGTCGTTGACCGACTTGAACTGGTCGATGTCGATGGCGAGCAGCGCGGTCCGGCCGGGCGTCGCGTTGGCGAGGCGGTCGCCGAAGGGCCCGCCGTGCCCCAGGCCGGTCAGCGGGTCGGAGTTGGCCTGCAGGTGCAGCCGCCGCAGCGTGGTCAGCTTCTCCAGGCAGGTGCTGGCCTGCGCGGCCAGCAGCTCCAGCAGGTTCACCAGCGCGCTGTCGGGCACGATCGCGGTCTCGTCCAGCACCACCAGCGCGCCGACCGAGGAGGACACCACGGGCGTGCCGGCTCCGAGCGGTACGGCGATCATGGTGCGCACCCCGGCGGCGGTCAACGCCTCGAACCCGCGAGCGTCGAGCACCGCGGGATCACCGAGGGTGTACGAGGCGCCGTACCGGCAGGCCTCGTCGAGCAGCGCGGCGAGCCGGTCGGGGTCGATCTGCGCCAGCCGGGCGACCAGCGGCCGGTCCCGGGGCTCCGGGGAGCTGGCCGCGATGACCACCCGCAGCTCCTGCTCCTCGGGCAGCAGGTCCGGGGCGGGCCGCAGCAGCACGGCGGCAGCCAGGCCGGTCACCTCCCGTGCCGCGCGGCAGGCACGGACCAGCACGTCGGCGTCGGTCTCGGCGTTGGTGAGCGCGAGCGCGTGGCGCAGCAGCTGCTCACTGCGGGTCTCCGCGGGCGGTCCGCCGAGCTCGGACAGGCGCGCGCCGAGCAGCCGGCCGGCCTCGGTCAGGGTCTCCGCCCAACCGTCCAGCGGCTGCGCCTCGGCCCACTCGGCGTTGATCACGCCGACCGGGTGCCCGGTCCGGTCGATGATCGGCGCACAGATCTCGGACGTGATGGGCGGCCCGAGCCGGATGTAGTCCGGGTCGTTGGCGACGTCGAGGATGGTGACGGCCTTGCCGCTGGCGTACACCCGGCCGACCACGCCGTGCCCCAGCGGCACGGCGGAGAACACCTGCCAGGCTCCGCTCGCCGAGACGCACCGCAGCTGATCCTTCACATGCAGCAGCGCCTCGATCAGCGCGGGGGTGTGCCGGCTGAGCACGGAGACCGTGGCATTGCAGGCTTCCACCGCGCTGCGGGAGGTCCGCAGTGCTACGGAAACATCATCAATGATGCGAGGAAGGGGCACGGGGCAGAATTTCGCTCTTCGTCAGGGGTCAGGGGCCTTACGGCGGCCAAGCTTACTCACCGTAGGCGGGTTAAGCGGCCATTATGAAAATCGTTCGCCCGACGTGACCATCGGATGAGTGGGCATGCCTGCCCTGCTTACGGCCCATCGGGGCAGGTGACTCTCATCGCCGCGGCGCCGACGGGGACATCGATGCCCGCCGGGGGTGATCGCGAACTTCGGGCACGGTGTTCGGTAGTGGGTGATCGGTCACAGCGCGTCGATCCTCGCGTTCGACGATCTCGGTCACGTAGCGGTGCCCGCAGCGTAGAAGGGCGAAACCAGCCCAGGAGCCGCTCCCCGTCGGGGTTGTCGTATTCGCATTTCCCGCTCTGGCACGTGTCTAATACGCTGCGCGCGCGGCCCGCCGTGCGCGGATCGCTCCGACCGGACCGTCGCGGTCCGGTCGTCGGACAACGGGGAGGAACACATGGCTGCTGCGCGCCTTCGCGCAGTCTCACGCATCCTGGTCACCGCCACCGCGGCCACCGCACTGCTCGGCGCGGCGGCCGCGCCGGGCCTCGCCGCGGCAAAACCGAAGATCGATTTTTCGGGTATCGCGTTCGCGACCGACCAGGTCGACACCACCACCGGCGGCACGACGGTCACCCTGAACTGGACCGTGACCGACTCCTCGGCCACCGCCCGGAACCTCAGCGGCCGCATTTTCGTGCAGCGGTACAGCGGCGCCAGCGCGGTCGGCCCGGCCGAGGAGATCCGGTTCAGCCTCGACGGCGGCTGGCCGGTCGTCGGGCCGTACACGGGCGGGATCGCCAGTTCGTCGTACGCGCACGACTTCCTCGTGACCGAGTACGGCCCGGCCGCGCCGGTGACCTACCGCGTCACGAAGATCACTGCGACCGACGACCAGGGCACCACGCGGACCCTGTCCGGCGACCGGATCAGCCCGTCCGCCGTGCTGGCCGCGACCCAGAACCCCGACACCGCACCGCCGGTGGTCAACCAGATCTGGCTCGACTCGCCGACCAAGGAGCACGTCTACGACGCCGGCTCCGGCGCGACGCTGCGCTACGGCCTGTACGTCTTCGACGAGCCGGGCGCGGGCTTCTGGAAGGGCCGGATCGTTCTCGACGGTCCCGGCACCGCGGAGGTCGTCGCCCCGATCACCATGTCGTGGAGCGACCAGGGCGGCTACCTCTGCGGCGACATGCAGACCTGGGACCCCTGGTTCACCGAGTGCCACGTGCCGGTGACCCTGCCCGCGGGCAGCCCGACCGGCGAGTGGAAGGTCAAGGCTGTCACCGTGACCGACCGGGCCGGCAACACCAAGCGCTACACCGGTCTCGCCGCGCCCACCGTGCAGGTGACCCGCAACGAGGCGATCGTCGCCGGCGGGTTCGCGCTGACCCCGACGCAGGTGAACAACTGGCGGGAGCCGGGCAAGCCGACGCTGACGTTCACCGCGAGCGGTGTGCAGGGCACGCTGAACGCCACGGTCGCGACCACGGGCTGCTCCACCTGGAACCAGGTGCTGACCGAAGGGCCGGCGGGCACGTACTCCATGCCGGTGGTGATGAGCGAGCAGAACACCACCTGCACCGTCGACGGCATCCTGCTCACCGACGCGTCCGGCGCGGCGTCGGTGTACGGGGCCTACTACGGCGCGCCCGCGCTCGACCTGCGGGCCACCCGGGTGCCCGACACGTCCCGGCCGGTGGCGACCGCGGCGGCGCTGAGCCGCACCGAGGCCGCTCCGGGCGAGCTGTCCAACGGCATCAGCATCGCCGTCACCATCGACGATGTCACGCTCGCCCCGGTGACCGGGTTCTCGACCACCATCTACAACTCCCTCGGCCACTCCGTGGGCGGCGCGAACGGAGGCGTCCACGTGGGGGCCGACGGGAAGCTGTCGCTGCCGGTGTACTTCCGGGACCTGCCGGCGGGGACGTACACGGTGGGCTTCACGCTCAGCACCGCGGCGGGCAACAGCGCGAGCTGGGGCTATCCCAACGGTGGCGCTCCGGCGCCGTCCGGACCGCTGGTGTTCACCAGCCTGCCGGCGGCCTGACCTGCCACCACACTGCTGAACCGCGGCCCTTCCCGTTTCGGGAGGGGCCGCGCGGCGTATCCGGCCCCGGATACACCGAAGGCCCGGATCAGATCTCTCTGACCCGGGCCTTCTTTCGGTCGGGGTAGCCGGATTTGAACCGACGGCCTCTTCGTCCCGAACGAAGCGCGCTACCAAGCTGCGCTATACCCCGAAGCGGTGCTCCGAAATAGTAGCTGACCCGGTCCCCGGCTCCAAAACGGGTATCCCCCTCAGCGTGGGATGAGCGTCAGCAGGGTCGCCTCGGGGCGGCAGGCGAAGCGCACCGGGGCGGTCGGATGCGTGCCCAGCCCGGCCGAGACGTGCAGCCAGGCCCGGTCCCACCGGTGCAGGCCGCGGGCTAGCTTGCGGTCCAGCCCGCAGTTGGTGACCAGCGCCCCGACCCCAGGCACGCGCACCTGCCCGCCGTGGGTGTGCCCGGCCAGCAGCAGCTCGAACCCGTCTTCGGTGAACGCGTCGAGCACCCGGGGCTCCGGGGCGTGGCTGAGCGCGATGCGCACCGCGGCGGTCGGATCGGCGGGCCCGGCCGGGTAGGCGTCCAGGTCGATGTGGGGGTCGTCGACGCCGGCCAGGTCGACGACACGGCCGCCGGCCTTGAGCGTGGCGCGCTTGTTGTTGAGGTCGACCCAGCCCGCGTCGAGGAAGGCCGTGCGCAGGTCCTCGAAGGGCAGTTCGACGCCGTGTTCGTAGTCGCGGTCCTCGCGGAAGTAGCCGAAGGGGTTCTTCAGCACCGGGCCGCTGTAGTCGTTCGAGCCGAAGACGAACGCGCCGGGCAGTTCCAGCAGCGGCTCGTAGGCGGCGAGCACGCCGGGCACCGCGTCCGGGTGGGCCATGTTGTCGCCGGTCACCACGACCAGGTCGGGGTCGAGGCCGGCCAGCTCGCGCACCCAGCGCTGCTTGCGCCGCTGCTTCGGGGTCAGGTGCAGGTCGGACACGTGCAGCACGCGTAGCGGCTCGGCCTCGGGGGCGAGCAGCGGCACGTCGTACCGGCGCAGCGTGAACCAGTTGCGTTCGATGAGCGTGCCGTATGCCAGCGTGCCCGCGCCGACCACGACGGCGCCCAACGCGATTTTCCCGAGCGGACCCATGAGGCTAAGAGTAGTTTCATCGCCCGAGGGCAACACAGTGCCGTCGGAGTGCGGAGCACGGAGAGGTGGGTATGGGCACCCTGAAGGAGCGCCTGACCGAGGACATGCGCTCGGCCATGAAGGCGCGCGACGAGGTGGTGACGGGGACGCTGCGGATGGCGCTGGCGGCCGTCGGTGTGGCCGAGGTCGCCGGGAAGGCCAAGCGTGAGCTGAACGACGAGGAGGTGCTCGCGGTGCTCGCCAAGGAGGCGAAGAAGCGCCGGGAGGCCGAGGTCGCGTTCGCCGACGCGGGCCGCGCCGAGCAGGCCGCGAAGGAGCGGGCCGAGGAGGAGGTGCTCGCCCGGTACCTGCCGAAGCAGCTCACCGATGACGAGATCGCGCAGTTGGTGTCGCAGACGCTGGCTGCGGGTGGTTTCAGCGGCATGGGCTCGATGGGCCCGGCGATGAAGGCGGTGCAGGCCGCGGTGGCGGGCCGGGCCGAGGGTGGCAAGGTCTCCGCGGAGGTACGCCGCCAGCTGGCCGCCTGACGCCTGAGCCGACCAAAGGGCGAGGCCCCGTTCGCGATGTGCGAGCGGGGCCTCGTCTGCCGTGTGCGTCAGTTTCGTGGTGGCGGCGGCTGTCCGGGTCCGTTGCCGGGACCGTTGCCCGGCTTGGCGTCCTTGCCGTTGCTGACCTCGATCATGACGATGCCCTTTTTGATGGTCCGTCCGCTCGGCGTGGTGCCGGCGGCGGTGCCCTTCGGGCACTTGGAGTCGATCTGCTCCGTGTTGACCTCGACCTCGAAGCCCTTGGCGCGCAGGATGCTCCTGGCCTCGGCGATCGACTTGCACTCCACCGGCGGGATGGAGATCTGGTCGCCGTATGCGATCTTGCGGCTGGGCTTGGTGAAGGCGACGGCCGGCTTGTTCTTCATGTAGTCGCGCAGGGTCCGCTGCACGGCCGGGTTGACCACGTCGTGGCGCATGCCGGTGTCGAACGCCCAGTCGGGGTTGGTGAGGAAGCCCGAGACGGCCAGCTGCTTGGTGGACAGGGTCAGCGTCGCCGAGCGGTCCTTGTCGGTGGTGCCGGTCTTGCCGGTGATCGGCTTGTTGACGATCCGGCGGGAGTCGCGGTTGGTCGCGTGGCCGTTGCACTCGCGGAAGGCCGAGTCGTCGCCACCCGGGCAGCGTCCGGCGTCGACGGCCGCGCGGGCGATGTCCGGCGCGATGACCTGCTTGCAGCGCTTGTCGGCGACGGAGAGCTTGTTGCCCTTGATGTCGGTGATCGACTCCACGGGGGTCGGCTCGCAGTACAGGCCGTCGGCGACGAGGGTCGCGTACGCGTTGGCCAGCTGCAGCGGGGTGGTGGCCGAGACGCCGAGGGTGAACGCGCCCCACTGGCTGGCGTTGTTCGAGAGGCCGAGGTCGTCCTCGGTGGTGTTGGGCTCGTCGTGGAACGTGATGCCCATCTTCTTGGCCACGTTCACCACGTTCTGGACCCCGGCCATGATCGCCAGCGGGACGAAGAACGTGTTGACCGAGCTGCCGAAGCCGGTCCACATGTTCTGCACGGCGCCGCCACCGCCGGTGACGCAGTATTTGCCGCCGCAGTTGGCGTCGGGGCCGCTGACCGGGAAGTTGGTGATGAACTGCTTCTTGGTGGCGATGTTGGTCGCCAGCGGGTAGCCCTTCTCCAGGGCGGCGACGATCGTGAAGATCTTGAACGCGGAGCCGGCCTGGTAGCCGGTGAACCCGTCACCGCCGGTCATCAGCGGGTTGGTGGTGTTCGGGTAGGTGCCGCGGATGTTCTTGGCCTTCTTCTTCGGGTCCGAAGAGATCTTGTTCTGCGGCTTGGACTTGCTGTCGAGCTTGAAGTTGCGGTTGACCGCCAGTGCTCGCACCTTGCCGCTGCCCGGCTCGACCGCGGCGAGCATCAGCGCCTTGTCGTTGTTCACCGAGATCAGGTCGCCGATGTTCTTGTTGGCGGCGTTCTGGGCGAGCGGGTCCAGGGAGGTCACGACGCGGAAGCCGCCGGACTTGAGCTGGCGCTCGCGGTCGTACGGGGTCGCCCCGAAGACCTCCTGGTCGTTCCACCAGCGCTGGAAGTAGTCGCAGAAGAAGCCCCAGGCGTTCTTGGTGGCCTGCACGCAGCCGTTCGGGGTGATCTTGCCGACGACCTTCAGCTCCTCGGCCTTGGCCAGCGTGGCCTGCTGCTCGGTGAGCGCCCCGGTGCCCACCATCTCGCTCAGCACGTAGTCGCGGCGGTCCACGGCGAGCTTCTCGCCGGCGCGGGTCTCCACGTTGAAGTCACCGGGGAACTTCACCAGCGCGGCCAGGAACGCGGCCTCGGCGGCGGTCAGCGTCTTCGGCTCCTTGCCGAAGTAGACCTGCGACGCGGCGTAGATGCCGTATGCCCGGTTACCGAAGTATGCGGTGTTGAGGTAGCCCTCGAGGATCTGCTCCTTGGTCATCCGCTGCTCGATGGCCATCGCGTAGCGCATCTCGCGGACCTTGCGCTTGGTGGTGTCCTCGGTGGCGTCGACGACCTCCTGCGCGGTGTCGGCCGAGTACGAGATGGAGAGCCGGACGAACTGCATGGTCAGCGTCGAGGCGCCCTGCTGCACGTCGCCGGCCTGCTTGTTGGCCACGAAGGCGCGGGCGATGCCCATCACGTCGACGCCGTTGTGCTCGTAGAACTTCTGGTCCTCGGCGGCGAGGATGGCCTGCTGGACGATCTTGGGGATCTCCGCGATCGGCAGGTCGCGCCGGTTCTCGTCGTACATGGTGGCGATCAGCGTCTTGCCGTCGTTGGCGTAGACGTAGCTGATCTGGGGGGAGCGCTTGACGACCAGCTCGTCGGGGAGCTGACCGAAGGCTTCACCGCCCGCCTTGGCGGCCAGACCGGACAGTGCCACCGCGGGGAATGCGGCAGCGGCCACCACCACGCCGGCTAGCAAGCCGCAAATCAACAGAGATGCGGCGTTGGCCAGTATGTTGTGGTCGCGCTTTCGCATCAGGGTCACCGCCTCAGGTTACGTGAGCAGGTTTCGGTGTCGCGTGCCGCACCATACCGGGTCAGGCTGCATGGACAGGCGCCTGACAGATCGGCCCCCGCCTCGCCCGCAACCGTCCCGGGCATGTCTTCGTTGTCCAAGACGCACGACCCCTGGCGTGTGGTTGCGTCGCCCCGGTCACGAGATGTCCCCCCGGACGTCGTGGCCGCACCGTTACTCGCATCTCGACGCTCCGCCGCGGGCCGCCGGACCCCCGTCCCGGCCCGCGGGCGGGCGTCACCCTGCGGCGCGCGTACGCACTGCTCAGGCACTGTTCAGCGCGGTTAAAGACCTTTTTCCGCCATTTTGGCTGACAACGTTGCGTAATCGTCTGACTACGGAGCATGATGGGCGGGCGAGTAACGCACACCGTTCGCGTCGGTTCGGGGGAACCATCGGGGGGATGTGCCCTGCTCAACGACCCTAAAGGTCGGTGGAGTCGGGCAAGTCGCGAGCGGTGAGGGGAACGTCAGGGGGGACGTGGACACATGGGCATGGTCAACGATTGGCCCAGTCTCGCGGCGTGCCGGAACGGAGATCCGGACGCGCTGTTCGTTCAGGGCGCGGAGCAGAACATCGCCAAGAGAGTCTGTCGCGGCTGCCCGGTGCGGTACGAGTGCCTGGCGGACGCACTCGACAACCGCATCGAGTTCGGCGTCTGGGGCGGCATGACCGAGCGGGAGCGCCGCGCACTGCTGCGCCGGCACCCGCACGTGGCGAGCTGGAAGCGCGCCTTCGAGGTCGCCATGCAGGAGCAGGACCGCCGGGAGCTGGTCCGGGCCTGACTGATAGCACCCATCTCATCATCGAAGGGCCGTTTTCGCCGTATCGGCGGGAACGGCCCTTCGGTTACCCGGTGTGACTCATTCGGCCCGTTCGGCCAGTGCCGCGCCGATCGCCCGAAGACCGGCGAGGTCGTGCACGTCGGTCGGCTGGGCCGGCACGTACGCCACCGGCACCTGCGGGAACTCGTCGGTGAACCCGGTCGAGACCTCGGTCTCCCGGGCCACCTGGCGCATCAGCAGCGCGTGCACCTGCAGCGCCTGGGCGGTCAGCGCGTGCTCCGCGTGCTCGGCGGACAGTTTCTCGGCCGCCTCCGCGCTGTCGGCCGCCGACAGCTCCGGCAGCTCGGACCGGTGCACCCGGTTGAGCACCAGCCCGGCCAGTGGCATACGTTCCGCGCCGAGCCGCTCGGCGAAGTAGGCGGCCTCGCGGACCGCGTCCGGTTCCGGCGCGGCGACCACCAGGAACGCGGTCTGCGGATCCTGCAGCACGCGGTAGGTCCGGTCGGCCCGCTCCCGGAAGCCGCCGAACGTCGAGTCCAGGGCCGACACGAAGCCGGACAGGTCGGTCAGCAGCTGCGCGCCGAGGATCTTCTGCACCGCCTTGGAGAACACTCCGAACGAGGCGGTGACCAGGTTGAACATGCTCTTGCCGCCGGCCCGCGCGGGCACCATCAGCAGGCGCAGCATCTTGCCGTCCAGGAAGCGGCCCAGCCGGGCGGGCGCGTCCAGGAAGTCCAGTGCCGATCGGGACGGCGGGGTGTCCACCACGATGAGGTCCCACCGGTCGGTGGCGCGCAGCTGGCTCAGCTTCTCCATCGCCATGTACTCCTGCGTGCCGGAGAACGTGGAGCTCATGGCCTGGTAGAAGGGGTTCGTGAAGATCTCCTTCGCCCGCTCCGGCGCGGTGTGGGTGAGCACGACCTCGTCGAAGGTGCGCTTCATGTCCAGCATCATCGCGTGCAGGTCGCCGTCGCCGGACAGCCCTTCCACCGGGCGCGGGGTGTTGTCGAGCTCGGTCAGGCCGAGGGACTGGGCCAGCCGCCGGGCCGGGTCGATGGTCAGCACGACGGTCTTACGGCCGTGCTCCTCGGCTGCTCGCAGCGCCAGCGCCGCGGCGGTGGTCGTCTTGCCGACCCCGCCCGACCCGCAGCAGACCACGATGCGTACGCCGGGGTCGGCCAGCAGGGCGTCCACGTCGAGCATGTGCTCAGCCTAAGGGGCGGGGCGCAGCAGCCCGGCGAGGTGGCGTACACCGGCCAGGTCCACCCCGTCCGGCAGCAGCGGCAACTCGACCACCGGCCGGCCCAGGGTCGCCAGCTCGCCGCGCAGCTCCTCCTCCAGCGCGCGCCGGGCCTGGTGGTCGCGCGACTCGTCGAGCAGGGCGGTCACCGTACGCCGGTCGGTCGGCAGCCCCGCCGCGGCCAGCCCGCGCTTGAGCTCGGCCTGAGTGACCCTGCCGTCGTCGAGCAGCGGCGGGCGGGCGCAATTCACAATGATCTTTCCCACACTGATGTTGAGCGCGGACAGCTCACGCAGCGCGTCGGCGGTCTCCTGCACCGGCATCTCCTCCAGCAGGGTGACCAGGTGCACCGAGGTCATCGGCGAGCGCAGCAGCGCGGCCACGCCCTCGCTCTGCGACTTGATCGGCCCGAGTTTGGCCAGCCGCGCCGCCTCGGCGGTGACGTTGAGGAAGCGCCCGATCCGGCCGGTGGGCGGGGCGTCGAGCACCACCGAGCGGTACACCCGGCGGCCGCTGTCGTCGGTGCGGGTGGTCGCCTCCTTCACCTTGCCGGTGAGCAGGATGTCGCGCAGGCCCGGAGCGACCGTGGTGGCGAAGTCGATCGCGCCCAGCTTGCGCAGCGCCCGCCCGGCCGCGCCCATCCGGTAGAAGAGCTCCAGATATTCCAGCAGCGCCTCCTCGGGGTCGACGGCGAGCAGCCGTACATCGACCCCGGCGTCGCCGAGCCGGCGCTCGGCGTACGGCAGCGGCTCCAGCTCGAACAGCTGGGCCAGGCCCTGCCGACCCTCGACCTCCACCAGCAGCGTGCGCTGCCCGCCCGCGGCCAGCGCGAACGCCAGCGCGGCGGCCACGGTGGTCTTGCCCACGCCGCCCTTGCCGGTGACCACATGCAGACGGGCCGGCCAGGCGGTGTCGTGTGCACCGCGGCCGGCCGGCCCGTCGTTACCGTCGTTCAGCACCCCTCGATGGTGCCAGGTGGCTACTTCACCTCGCAGACGAACCAGCCCTCGTGCTTGACGAGAGTCAATGTGAGCTTCTGCTCGGACATCTTCTCGTCGCTGGTGACCAGCTTGACGGTGACCTCGGCGGTCGCCTGGGTGGCCGTCTCACCGGAGATCTTCGGGGTCTCCCAGGTGAAGCTCGGGCCCTTGAGCTGGGACGTCTGGGACTTGATCTCGGCGATCTTCGCGTCGATGTCCTTGCGGTCGCGGGCGTCACCGCAGACCAGCTTCTCGGCCGCGGCGGCGTCGCCGTTGTTCTTGTAGATGGCGGTGAGGAAGCTCTGCGTCGCGTCCTTGGCGCTCGCCGCGCCGACGCCCTCGGTGTTGCGGGTCAGCAGCACGTACGCACCGATGCCGCCGCCGCACAGCAGCAGGAGCACACCGAGCACGATACCGATGACCAGCGGCGCCTTGCTCTTCTTGACCGGCGCGGCCGGCACGCCGGGGGCGCCGGGGTAGGTCATGCCCGGGTACGCCGGCTGGCCGGACACCGGGTAGGCGGGCTGTCCCGAGGTCGGGTAGGCGGGCTGCCCGGACGTCGGGTAGGCGGGCTGTCCCGAGGTCGGGTACGCGGCCTGGCCGGTGGCCGGGTAACCGGGCTGCGCCGGGTATGCGGGCTGGCCGGACACCGGGTAGCCGGCCTGCGGCGCGGTCGGGTACGCGGCGGTCGGCGGCGTGGGGTACGCGGGGGTGCCCGAGACCGGGGCGGGGGCGCCGGACACCGGCGGAGCCGGCGGGTTCTCGGCGATCGGCAGCGTGGCCGGCGGCGTGGTGGCCGGCTCCGGCTCGGTGGGCGGCAGCGGCACGGCGGGCTGCGGCGTCGTCGGCGGCGTGACCGTCGCCGAGGCGAACGGGTCCGCCGGCGGCGGGTACGCGGGCTGCGTCGGCTGCGGCGTCGTAGGCTGCTGTTCGTCGTGCGGCTGGGTCATGCGATCTCCCCTGGTCTGTTTTACGAGGCCGCGACACTCAGCTGCCCCCGCGGCGGCTCAGCTTAACCGCACCTCGCACCCTGTCGCAGCAGGGATCGACCAGCGGATCTTCCCGGCACGTTAGGTTATGCCCATGACGAAGTGGGAGTACGTCACCGTGCCTCTGCTGGTCCACGCGACCAAGCAGATCCTCGACAACTGGGGCGCCGACGGCTGGGAGCTGGTCCAGGTCGTGCCCGGCCCCAACCCCGAGCAGCTGGTGGCCTACCTGAAGCGGCCGAAGTCCGCCTGAGCACAACCCCGCGGACACCGCGGTGAAGGAGACAAAGATGTCTGACCCGTACGAAAAGCTCGCTGAGCTGGGCCTGAAGCTGCCCGAGGTGGTCCCGCCGGTGGCGGCGTACGTGCCGGCACTGCGGTCCGGCGACCACGTGTACGTCTCCGGCCAGCTGCCCATGGCCGACGGCAAGCTGCTGGCCACCGGCAAGGTCGGTGCCGAGATCAGCGCCGAGCAGGCGAAAGAGCTGGCCGCCCGATGTGCTCTCAACGGCCTGGCCGCACTTGAATGGCTGGTCGGCCTGGACAAGGTCGTCCGAATCGTCAAGGTGGTGGGCTTCGTGGCCTCCGCCCCCGGCTTCACCGGCCAGCCCGGCGTCATCAACGGTGCTTCCGAGCTGTTCGGCGCGGTCTTCGGCGAGGCCGGCAAGCACGCCCGCAGCGCCGTCGGCGTCGGGGAGCTGCCGCTGGGCTCCCCGGTCGAGGTGGAGCTGATCGCCGAGGTCCGCGACTGACCTCGCCCTCGGCGGGGTTGCCGCGGCCGCCCCGTTTTTCATAGACGTTGGCCTATCACATCGACTCCGTGTGCGTAGAAGTCGATGTGATAGGCCAACGTCGATAAAAGGCCCGGGCGGGGAAAGTCGTGCCGCGCGACCCGAGGCGACGCGCCCCGGGCTCAGTAGAGTTCTCGGCATGACGGCGCGGCTGACCTCGGAACTCCTCCCGGGCTGGGTGACCTGGCTGCGGGCACCCAACCCCGGCCCGATGACCCTCGACGGCACCAACACCTGGCTGCTCGACGACGGCACCGTCATCGACCCCGGCCCCGACGACCTCGCCCACCTGGAGGCGATCATCGAGGCGGGCCCGCCGATCCGGCGCATCCTCTTCACCCACGGCCATCCCGACCACGTCGACGGCGTCACCACGCTGCTCGCGCTCACCGGCGCGACCGTCGGCGAGGTTCCGGACTGGATCACCGAGCTGGGCACCCCCGGGCACACCACGGACTCGGTCTGCTTCGTCGCCGAACGGGACGGGCAGCGCGTCGTCTTCACCGGCGACACCATCCTCGGCCGCGGCAGCAGCGTGGTGGCCTGGCCCGACGGCGATGTCGGGGCCTACCTGGCGAGCCTGGACCTGCTCGCGGGATACCCGGTGCCCGGCCTGCCGGGGCACGGGCCCGCGCTGCCGAACACCGCGGTCGCCGCGGCCTGGCTGCGCGCCCACCGGCTGGAGCGCCTGGACCAGGTGCGGGACGCGCTCAAGCAGGGCGCGAGCACCCCCGAGGACGTGGTGAACATCGTGTACGCCGACGTCGACCCGAGCCTGCGGTTCGCGGCCGAGTGGACCGTGCGGGCACAACTGGCGTACCTCGAAACGTTGAGCGAGCTGTGAAGCTGTCATGACCTGTCCTGTCTGCGGGACCGTCCCGGTGCCGGCGGCCCGCTTCTGCCACCACTGCGGGGCGGCCCTGCCCGCGGCGGCGACGCTGCCCGCCACCGAGCGCCGTGTCGTCACGGTGCTCTTCGGCGACCTCTCCGACTTCACCTCGTGGTCGGAGGAGCTGGACCCGGAGCGGGTCGGCGCGGTCACCGACCGGGTGCTGTCGGCGCTGGCGGGCGCGGTGAAGACGTTCGGCGGGCACGTGGACAAGCTGACCGGCGACGGCATCATGGCCGTCTTCGGGGCGCCGGTGGCGCACGAGGACGACGCCGAGCGGGCGGTGCGCGCCGCGCTGTCGATGCAGCGCGCGGTGCGCCGGGTGCTCGACGACGAGCGCGGCGGCGGTGCGCCGACCGGGCTGCGGCTGGGGCTGAACACCGGGCCGGTGGTCGCGGGTGTGCAGGCCGGGCTGGAATACACGGTCATCGGCGACACCGTGAACACCGCCGCCCGGCTGGCCGACGCGGCCGCGGTCGGCGCGGTCTACGCGGGGGCGCGCACGGTCGCCGCGACCGGGTCCGTGGCGGGCTGGCGCAACCTGCGTCCGCTGCGGCTCAAGGGCAAGCGTGAACCGGTCGAGACGTACGAGCTGCTGGGCCTGCACGACGCCCGGGGCAGCCGGGCGGGGCTGGGCGAGGAGGGCCCGTTCGTGGGCCGCGAGCCGGAGCTGGGCCGGGTCGCCGGCCGCCTGGCCGAGGTCGTCGACCGGGACGAGCCCCGGGTGCTGGTGTTCACGGCCGAGGCCGGCATCGGCAAGACGCGGTTCGCGTCCGAGGTGGAACGCTTCGCCAACGGGTACGAGGTCAGCGCGGGCCGCTTCGCGGCGCGTACCCAGGCGCGGGTGCTGTCGGTGCGCTGCGCCGCGTACGGCGAACGCCGCCGCCTCGCGCCACTGTCCGACCTGGTGAAACTGGCCATCGGCCTGCCCGCCGACAGTGCCACCGCGGTCACCCGGCAGGTCGCCGAGGAGCGGCTGCGCCGCCTGACCACCCGGCTGACCCAGCGCAGCGAGCCCGGCAAGCCGGTCAGCGTGGACGTCGACGCGCTGCTGTCGCTGCTCGGCTACGCCGACCCGAACGAGCTGGCCCAGTGGCACGGCCTGTCCGGCGACGACCCCGAACAGCCCGGCCGGGAGACCGCCACGCTCGCGGTCGCCGTGGCGCGGCTGCTGGACGCGCTGGCCACCGAGTCCCCGCTGGTCGTGATCGTGGACGACCTGCACGACGGCACCCCGGAGACCCTGGACGCGCTCGGCTTCACGCTGGAGGAGCTGACCGGGCCGGTGCTGGTGCTGCTGCTGGGCCGCCCCGAGCTGGTGCGCCGGGCCGGGCAGCTCACCCGCGTCGCCGACGCCGAGGCCAACACGCTGCCGCCGCTGCGCGGTGCGGACGCGGCGCGGCTGCTCACCGCATACCTCAAGGGCGGCAGGCTGCCGCAGGCCGACGAGGACCGGCTGCTCACCACCGCCCAGGGCAACCCGTTCTACCTGGCCGAGCTGACCACGCTGCTGATGGAGCGCGGCGCGCTGACCAAGGCCGGCGCGCAGTGGCGGCTCACCCCGGGTTCGCTGGGCAACCAGCTGCTGTCCCGGGACCTGGCCGCGGTGCTCGCCGCGCGCATCGACGCGCTGCCCGTCGAGGCCCGTGCGGTGCTGCGCGACGCGGCCGTGGTCGGCGACACCGTGCCGACCGGCGCGCTCGAAGCACTGCGCGAACGCCGCTCCGGCCGGGACGGCCGGCCCGCCGCCGTGGTCGCCGTCGAGCTGGAGCGGGCCGTCGACGAGCTGCTGCAGCGCCGCATGCTGCGCCGGGTGCGGGGCGGGTTCGCGTTCGCCACCCCGCTGCTGCGCGAGGCCGCGTACGGCGGCGTCGGCAAGGCCGACCTCGCCGACCGGCACGCGTTCCTGGCCCGGTGGGCCGCGCCCGGCGAACCCCCGGTGCAGGTGTCCTCGGGTCGCACCGTGCCGGGCCTGACCGGGGTCGACGAGGCGATGCGCGACGCCTTCGTGGCCGAGCACGCCGAACGCGCCACCCGCCTGGCCGACGCGGTGCGGCTGCGCCCGGACGTGGCCGCCCGCCAGGTCGCCCCGCTGGGCGTGGCCGCGCTGGACCTGGCCGCGCGCCGGGCGGGGCAGTCCGGCGAGCCCGCCGAGGCCGTCGGCTACGGCGAGCGCGCCGCGCGGCTGGCCCCCGGGGCGCTGCCGCTGCCCGACCGGCTGGTGCACGCCCGCTCGCTGCTGCAGTACGGCCGGATCGCCGAGGCTTTGCACGACGCCGAGAAGCTGGTCGCCGACTCCGCCGACGATCCGCGCACCCGGGCCGGGGCGCTGCTGCTGGCGGGCCGGGCGCAGGTGGCGCAGGGCGACCCGCGCCACGCGTACCGGCTCTGGTCGGAGGCGCTGACCACGTCCACGGACGCCGAACTGCCCGGCGAGCGGGCCGAGGCGATGCGCCGGCTGGGCATGGCCGACTTCCTGGGCGGGCGGCTGGGCGACGCGTCCAGCCGGTTCGCCGGGGCGTACCAGATCGCGGTCACCGCCGGCGACCGCAAGTCGCAGGCCTGGTCGCTGCAGAACCTGGCCTGGGTGACCACCACCCGCGGCGACTTCGCCGGAGCGGACGCGGCACTGGCCCGCGCCGCCCGGCTGTTCGCCGAGGCCAAGGACCCGGTTGGGCGGGCCTGGCTGCGCGGCACCTCCGCGTTCACCCGGCTGCTGTCGGGCCGGCTCACCGAGGCGCTGCGCCTGGCGCATGTGTTCCTGCCGTTCGGGGAGCGAGTCGGCGAGGCGTGGGCGGTCGGCACGCTGCGCGCGGTCGCCGCGTTCGCCGCCGCCGAGCTCGGCGAGCTGGGCGAGGCCGACCGGGAGGCGCGCCGGGCCTACCGCGACTTCGCCGCCGCCAAGGACGTCTGGGGGCGCGGCTTCGCGTTGGTCGCCCGGGGCGTCGTGGCGCGCGGGCTGGGGGAGTACGGCCACGCCGAGGACCTGCTCGGGGAGGCGCTGGAGGAGGGCGAGAAGGTCGGGCACCCGCTGCTGGTCGGCATGGCCGGCACGGTCCGCGGCTTCGTGGCGCTGGACCGGGGCGACTTCGAGGCCGCCGAGCTGGACGCCCGCTCGGTGCTGACCATGGTGTCGCCGTACGGGGTGCTCGACCCGGCCCGGGTCGGCCCGCGAGCGCTGCTGGGCGCGTCCCGGCTGGCCGCGGGCGACACCGCGATGGCGATCCGGCTGCTCGCCCCGATCGCGACCGCGCCGCACGCGCCGTCCATGCTCTACTCCCGCCGCCAGGGCGTCGCCCTGTACGCGGACGCGCTGCTGGCCGCCGGGCGGGTCGAGGAGGCGCTGGCCGCCGCGGAACTGGCCGAGGAGCTGCCCGCGGTGGACGTGCGCAGCCTGGTGCGCTCGGCGGTCTCTCACGCCCGTGCGCTGTCCGCCGCGGGGCAGGACGAATCGGCGCTGGTCACGGCCGAGCGGGCGCGGGCGCTGGCGGACGGCACGCAGCAGACGAGCGAGCGTGCCGTTGCATTGGCGACATGGGGTGCCGTGACGTCGGGGCGAGGCGCTACCGTCTAGCCCGTGACCAACACGTCCGCCTTCCCGGAGATCCCCGGACTCACGGATCTGTCGCTGCTCGCCGTCGGTGGGTACGCGACGATCTTCCGGGCTGTGCAGGGATCGGTCGGGCGCGAGGTCGCCGTCAAGGTGGAGAACCGCACCATCGACAGCGACCGGGACCGTTCGCGTTTCCTGCGCGAGGCGCGCGCCGCGGGCAAGATGTCCGGTCACCCGCACGTGGCGGACCTGTTCGACGCCGGGGTGACCGCGGACAACCACCCCTACCTGATCATGGAGCTGTACGCGGGCTCGTACCAGGACCGGATGCCGCTGCGCCCGCACGAGGTGCGCGACCTCGGGGTGAAGATCGCCGACGCGCTGGCCGACGCGCACGAGCGCGGCGTGGTGCACCGCGACGTGAAGCCCGCGAACATCCTGATCAGCCACTTCGGCGAGCCCGCACTGGCCGACTTCGGGCTGGCCATCCTCGCCGAGATACGCGACCCCGACATCACCCTCGACGTGATGACCCCGGCGTACGCGCCGCCCGAGGCGTTCCGCCGCGCCGAGCCCGCCCCACCCGGCGACGTGTACGCGCTCTGCGCCACCCTGTACGCCCTGCTGCGCGGCGCCCCGCCGCGCTGGGAACGCGACCACCCGCCCGGCCTGCTCACCCTGATCGAGATGTTCGCCCAGCCGGTGCCGGACCTGCCCGAGGTGCCCGCCGCGCTGTGCGCGATCCTGCGCCAGGGCATGGACAACGACCCCGCCACCCGGCCCACCGCGCGGGCGCTGGAAGAGCTGCTGGCCTCGGTCGATCTCGACGGCCCCGCGCAGGAGGACCAGTCGACGGTGGACGTCTCGAACGTCGCCGGACCCGAGATCCCGGCCCAGCGCCAGGGCTTCTTCGGCAACCTCATCGACAAACTGTTCCAGTGATCGGCGCGGTGAGGTAAGGCACGACGCGCCGTCGGGTGCGTGTCGCCCTCCTTGAACCACTCGTTGCTCTGGTGTCAACAAGCGGTGGAGCACCGAGGAGCAGGTTCACCATGGCGACTCTCGACACCGCGCTGGACCCCCGCGCGCCCTCCTTCCTGGAAAACCGAAGCACCGCCCAGGCGGCTCTGCGTGCGCTGGAACAGGCGCACGGGCAGGCCCGCGACGGCGGCGGCGAGAAGGAGGTGACCAGGCACCACGCCCGCGGCAAGCTGCTGCCCCGCGAGCGCATCGAGCTGCTGGTGGACTCCGACACGGCGCTGCTGGAACTGGCCGCGACCGCGGGCCGCGAGGCCGGCGAACCGATGGGCGCGGGGCTGGTCACCGCGCTCGGAGTGGTCGACGGCATCGAATGCATGCTGGTCGCCAACGACCCGACCGTGTACGTCGGCGGACCGGCCCAGGCGGGCCGGGCCAAGTTCGCCCGTGCGGTGGAACTGGCCGACCGGCACCTGCTGCCGCTCGTGCTACTGCTGGAGTCGACGCCGGAGGAGCAGGGCCGGGCCGCGGTGCCCGATCCCTGCTTCGCGCGGCTCGGGCGGATGGCCGCCCCGGTGCTCTGCGCCGTCTTCGGCCCGCTCGACGCCTGGCTCGCCCCGCTGCCCGACCTGGCCGACCACGCCATCACGGTGCGCGGGCGCGCAGACGCGGCCCGGATGGACATGGTCGCCGAGGACGAGCGCGACGCGCTGCGCATGCTGCGCCAGACGGTGCGCCGCCTGGTCACCTTCCAGCGGGGGCCGCTGACCGGAGCGGTCGAGCCGCCGCGGTACGACGTGGAGGAGCTGCTCGCCGTGGCCAGCGCCGACCCGGCCGCGGTGACCGAACCGCGCGAGGTGCTGGCCCGCGTGCTCGACGGCTCCGACCTGGACGAGTTCCGCCCCCAGCGGGGCGGCGCGCTGCTGGCCGGGTTCGGTGCGGTGCACGGCCACCCGGTGGCGGTGCTCGCGGCGACCGGCCCCGTGATCGACCCGGACAGCGCCGACAAGGGCGTGGAACTGGCCCGGCTGGCCGGCAAGGCGGGCGTGCCCGTGCTCGTGCTGGCCAACCCGGCCGGGCACACCCAGCCCGACAGCTCCGCGCTGCTGCTGCGGGCGCTGGCCCAGGCCGACCGGATCACCCTGGTGCTGGGCACGTCCCCCGGGTCGTGGGCGCTGGCCGGACCCGGCTTCCGGTTCCGCTGGCCGGTGGACGACCAGTCCGCCGAGCCGTACGACGGTGTGATCGACCCGCGCGACACCCGGACCGTGCTGGGCATCTGCCTATCGGTGAGCGCCGCGCCGGCCCGGCCGGGCAACGCGCCAGAGCGTGAGGTGGCGTCATGATCCGCAGACTGCTGGTGGCCAACCGGGGCGAGATCGCCCGTCGCATCTTCGCGACCTGCCGCGCCGTCGGGGTGGAGACCGTCGCGGTCTACTCCATCGCCGACACCGACTCCCCGTACGTCGCCGAGGCCGACTACGCCGTGCAGCTGCCCGGTTCCGCGCCGAGCGCGACGTATCTGCGCGGCGATCTGATCCTGGCGGCGGCCCGCAAGACCGGAGCGGATGCGATCCACCCCGGCTACGGCTTCCTCGCCGAGAACGCCGACTTCGCCGCGATGGTCGTCGACGCCGGGCTGACCTGGGTCGGCCCGCCCTCGAAGATCATCTCGGTGATGGCCTCCAAGGTCGACGCGAAGGCGCTGCTGGCCGAGGCCGAGGTGCCGGTGCTGCCCAGCTGGACCGACCCGTCCGAGGTGGACGAGTACCCGGTGCTGGTCAAGGCGGCCATCGGCGGCGGCGGGCGCGGCATGCGCATCGTGCGCGACGCCGACTCGCTGGCCGAGGCCGTCTCCTCCGCCCGCCGCGAGGCGTTCGGCGCGTTCGGCGACTCGGCCGTGTTCTGCGAGCGCTACGTCGAGCAGGCCCGGCACATCGAGGTGCAGATCGTCGCCGACCAGCACGGCAACATCGTGACCCTGGGCGAGCGCGAGTGCTCCATCCAGCGCCGGCACCAGAAGATCATCGAGGAGGCGCCGTCCCCGGCCGTCTCCCCGGAACTGCGCGAGAACCTGTGCGCCGCCGCCGTCCTGGTCGCCGAGGCCATCGGCTACGTCGGCATCGGGACCGTCGAGTTCCTGCTCAGCCCCGACGGGGAGTTCTACTTCCTGGAGATGAACACCCGGCTGCAGGTCGAACACCCGGTCACCGAGTGCGTCACCGGCTTCGACCTGGTCCGGCTGCAGATGTACCTGGCCGAGGGCGGGCAGCTGCCGTTCCAGTCCGCCCCGCCGATGCGCGGGCACTCGATCGAGGTCCGGCTGTGCGCCGAGGACCCGGCCAGCAACTGGCTGCCCGCCACCGGGCAGGTGCACCGGCTGGAGGTGCCCGAGGTCTCGGCCAACTTCCGGCCCATGCTCCAGCCCGGCATCCGGGTCGACTCCGGGGTCGAGCCCGGCACCGTCGTCGGCGTGCACTACGACTCGCTGCTGGCCAAGCTCGTCGCCTGGGCGCCCACCCGGTACGAGGCCGCCCGCATGTTGGCCGGCACGCTGGCCCGTACCCGCATCCACGGCCTGGTCACCAACCGCGACCTGCTGGTCCGGGTGCTGCGGCACCCGGCGTTCCTGACCGGCCAGATCGACACCGGCCTGCTCGACCGGCAGCCCGAGGTGTTCGCGCCGCTGCTGTCCTCGGTGGAGGCCGTCCGGCTCAGCTGCCTCGCCGCCGCGCTCTCGGCCGCCGCCCGGCGGCGGGCGCAGGCCCCGGTGCAGCGCGGCATCCCGTCCGGCTGGCGCAACGTGCCCACCGGCGCGCAGACCGTGGTGTACGACGGGCCCGCCGGCCCGGTCGAGGTCGGCTACCGCCTCGACGGCACCGGCGCGCTGGCCCAGTGGTGGGTCCGCGCCGTCGACCCCGAGGAACTCGACCTCGCCGGGCTGGGCCAGGTCGGCCCCGTCGACGACCACCCGCCCGTGGCGGTCGTCTCGGCCGACCCGGACCAGGTCGTGCTCGACGTCGCCGGCATCCGGCTCGCCCTGCACGTGCACGAGGTCGGCGAGACCGCGTACGTCGACAGCGCCGAAGGCTCGCTGGCCCTGCGCCGCCTGCCCCGCTTTCCGGAGCCCGTCCAGGAGCTGGAGGAGGGCTCGCTGACCGCCCCGCTGCCCGGCGCGGTCGGCCGCGTCCTGGTCGCCCCCGGCCAGCGCGTAGGCGCCGGCGACCTCCTGCTCACCCTGGAGGCGATGAAACTGGAGCACCCTGTGCACGCCCCCGCCGACGGCGTGGTCGCCGCGGTCACCGTCCGCCCCGGCGTCCTCGTCGACACCGGCGCCCTCCTCGCCGTCCTCACCCCCGCCTGAGGCAAAGGAAGGGCACCTTCACAACGCTCCGCGTTGTAGAAGGTGCCCTTCTTAACACCCCAACACGCTGACCAGCACCGACGCCCGCCGCCCAGAGCCATCCCCGGCCACCCGCCGCCGCTATCCGGGCCGTCGGCAGTTTCAGGGAAACTGCGCTTATCCACCGCTCGATTGCTGCAGTTTCCCTGAAACTGCGGGGTGGGCCGGGGCGGTGGTGCAGGTGGGCGAGGTCGGGCGAGGGTCCGTGGGAGCGCGGAAAAGGACGTCTCCCGGTGGGCTGGATGGGGCCCGGTTCGGGAGACGTCCTTTTCGGTGGTGCCGGGCCAGCGCGGGTCTTCGGTCAGCGAAAGGGAGTCGCGCTGGTTGCCGGCCTGCCGGCGGGGTGAGGCGGGTGCAGTGTTTCGCCGGTTCCGGTCCGCGGGTGACTTCTCAAGTCGTCGTGGGCCGTACCCGCCGGCAGGCCGGACGGTTACCGGTTGGCGGACGCGCCGCCGACGCTCCAGGCGGCCGCGTCACCGAGCACGCCGACGGCCACGCCGCTGACGTTGATCGGGATCTGGATCGGCGCGTACACCTGGGTGCCGTTCAGGATGCCGTGGTTGCCGGCGCTGATCATCTTGACGTCGTCACCGTGCCGGTGCTTGCCCTGGTGGTGGTTGTGGTCGTGACCGTGGTCCGGGCAGGGCTGCGGGCGGGGCTTCGGCCGCGGCTTCGGGTGGTGGTTGTGGCCACCGCCGTTGCCACCGCAGCCACTGTTGCAGGTCGTGCCGTTGCCACCGCCGTTGCCGCCGGTGCTGGTGTTGTGCTCGGCGGCGTCGCTCTCGGTGTCGAAGCGGCCCATCGTGCCGACCCCGTCCAGAGCGTCGATGTCGATCGCGTCGGCGTTGCGCGCGATACCCTGGTTGCCCAGCAGGCCGCCGACCACGGGCAGGCCGCCCTTGGTCAGGTTGCCGACCAGCGGCAGGCCGCCGTTGCCGAGGCTGCCGACGAGCGGGAGACCGCCGTCGGTGAGGTTGCCGACCAGCGGCAGGCCGCTGCCGCCCAGGTTGCCGGCGAGCGGCAGGCCGCCGTTGGCCAGGCCGCCCACCAGCGGCAGGCCGCCCAGCAGGTCACCCGACTCGGTCGACTCGCGGTCGCCGTAACCGCCGTGGTCGTCGCAGCGGCTGTCGCACTGGTGCTTCTTCTTGTGGTGGTCGCCGTCGGCGTCGGCGCTCGCGCCGCCCTTGCACTTCGCGGCGGCGTTGCCGAGCACGCCCGCGGCCACGCCGCACACGTTGATCGGGGCCTGGATCGGCGCGAAGATCTGCGTGCCGTTCAGGATGCCGGTGTTGTTGGTGCTGATCAGGCGGGCGTCGTACACGCCGTCGAGCTCGGCGGCGCTGCCACCCACGCAGCCGGCGACCGCGTCGCCGCCCACGCTCGCGGCGATACCGCAGAGGTTGATCGGGGCCTGGATCGGCGCGAAGACCTGCGTGCCGTTCAGGATGCCGGTGTTGCCCGCACTGAAAACGGTGGTGTCGGCGTACGCGGCGGCGGAGCCGCCGGTGGCCATGACCGCGCCGGCAGTCAGCGCGCCGGCCTTCAGTGAGCGTCGAACCCACGTGTTCATAGTGGTAGGGACCTCTTTCGATCGTCGGAGACATCCGACCGACCGATCGAGGCGGTGCAAGAGGTGTCCGATACACCCAGGCACAGGCGAAAGGTCACCGCACGATCGGTCACTGTGGACACGTCTAGCCGCGCTCAATTTGCGAGGTTCGCGACCACTCGGACCAACGAAGTCCCACTGGGGCTGACATGTCGGCGACAATTTCCCGACACTTTGACCAGCCAATATGTACAGGTATGTCCGAATTTAGGCCGGATCACAGGGTTTCTCGGACCACCTGTCGCAACACCTAACGACGCAGACCCTCATCCGTCGCTCGGCCCGCCCACCCTGACCGAACGTATGACCTCGCCAGCCGGCCTGTCGCCGGGCCCACGACCTCAAGCCCGTCCGTCGCCACGCCCGGGACCCCTGCGCCGCCCGCCCGCTCGCCGCGGCCGGGACGCCAGCCCGCTGTCCGGTGCGGCCGATCGCCGCAAGGTCATCCGACTTTGCCCAGCAGGTGTGCGTATCTTGAGCGCGCATTCGCCCATGTGCCAGGCAAGTCGGGCGATCATGGGGGCGTGAGGGCGCGACGTGGGGCGGGTGGGTGGGAAACGAGCGCGCCCACCGTCGCGCGCCGGGCAGGCGCGGGAGGTGGGCGCGTCGGTGACGCGGAAGGTCAGACGCGGGCGCGGCGGGCCAGGCGCTCCGGGTCGAGGATGATGACGCTCTTGCCGTCCAGCCGGAGCCAGCCGCGGGAGGCGAAGTCGGCCAGGGCCTTGTTCACCGTCTCGCGCGAGGCGCCGACGAGCTGCGCCAGCTCCTCCTGGGTGAGGTCGTGAGTCACCCGGAGCACACCGCCGTCGCGGGTGCCGAAGCGGCCCGCCATCTGCAGCAGGTTCTTGGCGACGCGGCCGGGCACGTCGGTGAAGATCAGGTCGGCCAGCGCGTCGTTGGTCCGGCGCAGGCGGCGGGCGAGCACCCGCAGCAGCTGCTCGGCGATCTCGGGCCGGTTGTTCAGCCACGGGCGCAGGGCCTGCTTGCGCAGCCGCGCGAGGCGCACGTCGGTCACCGCGGTGGCGGTGGCGGTGCGCGGCCCGGGGTCGAACAGGGACAGCTCGCCGAGCATGTCCGACGGCCCCATCACGGAGACCAGGTTCTGCCGGCCGTCGGCGGCGCGTCGGCCCAACTTGATCTTGCCGGAGAGTACGATATAGAGGCTGTCTCCAGGCTCACCCTCGTTGAACACGATCTCGCCCTTGCGGATCTCGATCGTTTCCATCTCACGAGCAAGTGCCTCGGCGGCCTCCGGGTCGACACCCTGGAAGATCCCGCTCCGAGCCAGCACCTCGTCCATCGCCTACCTCCATCGACGCGGATCGTGGGCATACCGTGGATTAACTCGTCGCTACACGTACGCCGCGCGAGGTCAGTCTAGGCGCACGCAGGTGGCAACCGGACGCCAACCCCCGTAATCCTGCGACCTCGGCCGGTGCCGGTCGTGGCACCGGGCGGGTAGAGTGCCCGGCGATGTCCACACACCCCCTGAGCCGCCCCGATACCCCCGCACCGTCCGCGCAAACGCCGCCCCGTTCCACCATGGACCGGGTGTTCGGATCGCTTCGCGCACGCCCGGGGGTCTCCGCCGCGGGCGCGATCGTGCTCCTTGTCACAGTCGTCGGTCTCGGCTTCTCCGCCCTGACCTCGCCGGCCGACGCGGTCTCGGCGCAGTGGCACGCACCCGAGGGCGCCGCCGTCACGCCGACGGAGGCACCGGTCGAGCCCACCGCTGATCCGGCGGCCAACGCCATCAGTATGTCCGCGACCGGCGACATCATCATGGGCGACGCGCCGCAGGATCTTCCGCCGAACGGCGGCAAGGGCTACTTCGACAAGATCAAGCCGTTGCTGCCGGCGGACCTGGTGATGGGCAACCTGGAGCAGCCGATCACGGACGAGACAGGCACCGGCAAGTGCCCGGCGCCCAAGCCGGGCGAGCCCGTCAACTGCCACCAGTTCCGGGTGCCGCCGTCCTACGCCAAGCACCTCGTGGACGCCGGGTTCGACCTGCTGAACACGGCCAACAACCACAGCCGTGACTTCGGCTCGGCCGGCTTCACCAACACGCAGCGGGCGCTGGACGCCGCCGGGCTCAAGCACACCGGGGCCACCAATCAGATCACCGTCGTCGACGTCAAAGGCGTGAAGGTCGCGGTGCTGGGCTTCTCGTCGTACGCGGGGAACAACAGCCTACTCAACCTGACCTCCGCCAAGAAGGTCGTGGCGAAGGCGGCCGAGCAGGCCGATCTGGTCGTGGTGCAGGTGCACATGGGCGCCGAGGGCGCGGACAAGAGCCACGTCCGACCGGGCACCGAGAACTTCCTCGGCGAGAACCGGGGCAATCCGCACGCGTTCTCCCGAGCCGTGATCGACGCGGGCGCCGACCTGATCGTCGGGCACGGGCCGCACGTGGTTCGTGGCATGGAGTTCTACAAGGGCCGGCTGATCGCGTACAGCCTGGGCAACTTCGCCGGCGGCGGCCAGCTGCGCAGCGAGGGCCGACTGGGCTGGGGCGGCGTGCTGAAGGTGACCCTGAACCCGGACGGCAGCTTCGTCTCCGGGCAGTTCCACTCGACGATCTTCAGCGGCGCGCACGGCATCCCGGTGCCCGACACCAAGGACCGCGCGCTCGGCCTGGTCACTCAGATGACCAAGGAAGACTTCGGCAAGAGCGGCGCGGTGCTGAGCGCGGACGGGGCGATCGCCGCACCCGCGACGTAGGCTCTCTGCCGTGGTTACGGTGACGGGCGAGACCGACCTGGCGCGCAAGCGCCGGGTCCGGCGGATGGCGCGCGAACTCGCCGTCATCCATCCGGACGCGCACTGCGAGCTGGACTTCACCAATCCGCTGGAGCTGGCCGTCGCCACCATCCTGTCGGCGCAGACCACCGACGTACGGGTCAACCTGACCACCCCGGCCCTGTTCGCGAAGTACCGCACCGCGGCCGACTACGCCGGGGCGGACCGGGCCGAGCTGGAGGAGATGCTCCGCCCGACCGGCTTCTTCCGGAACAAGGCGGCCTCCCTGATGGGGCTCGGCCAGCAGCTCGTGGACCGGTTCGGCGGCGAGGTGCCGCGCAAGCTGGCCGACCTGGTGACGCTGCCCGGCATCGGCCGCAAGACGGCCAACGTGGTTCTCGGCAACGCGTTCGGTGTCCCGGGCATCACCGTGGACACCCACTTCCAGCGGCTGGTGAACCGCTGGGCGTGGACCGAGGAGACGGATCCCGTCAAGATCGAGCACGCGGTCGGCGCCCTGGTCGAGAAGCGCGACTGGACGATGCTGTCGCACCGGGTGATCTTCCACGGCCGCCGGGTGTGCCACGCCCGCAAACCCGCCTGCGGTGCCTGCCCCCTGGCCCGCATGTGCCCGTCGTACGGCATCGGCCCGGTCGATCCCGCCGAGGCGGTCAAGCTGCTCAAGGGTCCCCGTACCGCGGAGATCGCCGCCCTCGCCGGTGTCGGCGCATGACCCCGCACGCCCGCGCCGCTCGGCACCCGGGTCCTCGGCTGGCCGCACTTTCCGGGAAACTGCGCCTATCGACCTTCCGTGAGCCGCACTTTCCCCGAAAGAGCGTGCTGACGGCCGCTGCGGCGATGCTGCTGCTGGCGGGGTGTACCGGACCTGGTGGGGCCGGGCCGGACGAGGCCGTTCCGCAGCCGTTCGCGGCCTGCAGCCCGTTCACCGGAGGCGCGAGCGCCCAGCCGACGTCGCCGCCGCGCACGGACCCGTCGTCCGCCGCCCCCGCCTCGCCGCCTGCGACAGCCCCGTCGTCCTCGGCCGTCCAGGGCGCGGTGGTGCCGACGACCGGCCCCGAAGGTCCGATCGCCACCTTGCCGACCAGCGCCGCGGCGAAGCCGAGCGGCGTGCCCGCCACCGGCCCCGCCCGGCGAAACGCCCGGACGATCACACTGCCCGACCTGGCTCTGGAATGCATGGCCGGCGGCGCGCCCGTGCGTCTGTCCGCCCTGCGTGGACCCCTCGTGATCAACCTGTGGGCGTCCTGGTGCACGCCGTGCCGCCAGGAGCTGCCCGCATTCCAGCGGCTGGCCGACAGCGGCCGAGTGCCGGTGCTCGGCGTCGTCACCGAGGACTCCCGCGAGGCCGCGGCCTGGCTCGCCGACGAGCTGAAGGTGAGCCTGCCGAGCGTGTACGACCGCTCCGGCGCGCTCAAGGCCGCCGCCGGGGAGATGGCCTTGCCGCTCACCCTGTTCGTGACCGCCGACGGCCGCGCGATCGTCTACCGCGACGTCGCCCTGACCGATCAGACCCTGACCCAACTGATCGAGCAGCACTTCGGCCGCACGTGAACATGCTGCGCGGAGACGGAATGGGCGGGTCCGGTGAGCGGTTCCGCAGGGTTGAGGGCGCCGCAGACGACAGCAGCGAGGAGAACGCATGACCGAGGTGGTCACCGGGCAGGTGCCGGCGTGGTTCGAGCCGCTGCTGACCCGGGTGCGTGCCGCGCGTGCCGTGGACTTCACCCGCATCCCGACGCCCGACGAGGGCGGTCGGCCCGCCGCCGTGCTCATCCTGCTGGCCGAGGGCGAGCAGGGTCCGGATGTGCTGATCATGCAGCGCAGCGCGACCCTGCGTAATCACGCGGGTCAGCCGGCCTTTCCCGGCGGCGCCGTGGAGCCCGAGGACGCCGACCTGACCGCGACCGCGCTGCGCGAGGCGAACGAGGAGGTCGGGCTCGACCCGGCCAGCGTGACTGTGCTGGCGCAGCTGCCCACGCTGTGGATTCCGGTGACGGATTTCCTGGTCACTCCCGTACTCGCCTGGTGGCACGCGCCGCACCCGGTCGGCGCGCACGATCCGCGCGAGGTGGCGCACGTGGCCCGGCTGCCGCTGGCCGAACTCGCCGATCCGGCCCACCGGCTGCGGGTGCGCCACTCCAGCGGGTGGATCGGCCCGGCGTTCCAGGCGCGCGGCATGCTCGTCTGGGGGTTCACCGCCGGGGTGCTGTCGACGCTGCTCGAACTCGGCGGCTGGGCGCGACCCTGGCCCACCGACCGCATCGAGGCCCTGCCCACCCCGCCCGCCACGCTTAGTGGCACCGCCGATGTCCCTTCCGTAGGCTGAACCGATGTCGGTCGTCGACGGTGTCCTGATCCTGCTGCTGCTGCTCTTCGGTGTGAGCGGTTACCGGCAGGGCTTCGTGGTGGGCGTGCTCTCGTTCATCGGGTTCTTCGGGGGCGCCCTGATCGGCCTCCAGCTCGGCCCGCTGCTGGCCGGGCTGCTCACCGACCCGGTGCTGAAACTTGTGGTGTCGCTCATCGCGGTGTTCGGCCTGGCCGTGCTGGGCCAGTCGCTGGCCGGCTGGGGCGGTGGCAAGCTCCGGCGAGCCATCACCAACCGGGCCGGGCAGACCGTCGACGATCTGGGCGGCGCGGTGGTCTCGGTGCTCGCCGTGTCACTGGTGGCCTGGCTGGTCGCGGTGCCGCTGAGCGACGCCGCGCAGCCCTGGCTGGCCAAGGCGGTGCGCAACAGCAGCCTGCTGGCGGCCATCGACTCGGTGATGCCGGGCGAGGCGAAGACGCTGACCGAGGCGCTGCGCGACACGGTCGACACGAACGGCTTCCCCGAGGTGTTCGGCGATCTGGTGCCGACCCAGGTCAAGGAGGTGCCCGCGCCGGATCCGAAGCTGGCCGGGTCGCAGGTCGTGCTGAACGCGAAGAAGTCCGTGGTGAAGGTGCTCGGCAGCGCGCCGAGCTGCAGCCGCCGCATCGAGGGCTCGGGTTTCGTGTTCGCCGACGAGCACGTGATGACCAACGCGCACGTGGTGGCGGGCACGAAGTCGATCCGGATCGAGCTGAACGGGGCCCGGCTGTCCGGCAAGGTCGTCGTGTACGACCCGGAGCGCGACCTCGCCGTGATCCACGTGCCGTCGCTGAACGCCCCGGTGATGCGCTTCGCGAACTCGCCCGCCAAGTCCGGCGCGGACGCGATCGTGCTGGGCTTCCCGCTGGACGGGCCGTACAACGCGCAGTCCGCCCGGGTGCGCGACGTCGGCGACATCACCGGCCCGGACATCTACGAGGACGGCACCGTCACCCGCGAGGTGTACACCATCCGGGGTCTGGTGCGCAGCGGCAACTCGGGCGGCCCGCTGGTCGCGAAGGACGGCACCGTGCTCGGCGTGATCTTCGCGGCGGCCGCCGACGACCCGAACGTCGGCTACGCGGTCACCGCCGAGGAGGCGTCGACGATCGCGCTGATGGGCCGCAACCGTACGGGCGAGGTCGGCACCGGCAAGTGCGCCTGAGCCTCAGCGGCCGTCGGGCAGCCGGTTCGATCTGAGGTCGGCGCGGCGCAGCGCGGTGATCGCGCCGCCCGCGAGGGCGACGACTCCGACCAGCGCGAGGTTCAGCCCGCCGCGCTCGCGACGGGGCAGCGCCTCTGCGGCGGCGGACGGCGACGTGCCCGGTGAGGGAGTCTCGTCGGCCTGGGCCGGCGCGGTGCCGAAGCCCGCCTTGCCCGGCGGCGGCGCGTTGTCCAGCGAGTTCGTCCGGACCGGAGCCACCTCGGCGGTGAGCGCGGCGACCGGGTCCACCAGGCCGAAGCCGAAGCTGTCGTCGCGGCCGGCCGGCCCGAGGTCCTGCGCGGTCTTGATCAGGCGCTGCACCACCTCGGCGGCAGGCATGTCCGGCCAGCGGGAGCGCACCAGCGCGGCGGTCGCGGAGACCAGCGGCGCGGCGAAACTGGTGCCCTGCACCTTCCAGTAGCCGCCGGGCCGCGCGCCGACCAGGTCGGTGCCGGGTGCGGACAGCACGGCCTCCGCGCCGGTGAGCGAGCCCTGCCAGAGCCGGTGCTGGTCGCCGGGGGCGATCGCGGTGACGGCGAGCACGCCCGGCTCCCGGGCCGGATACCAGATCTCGGTGGGGCCGCCGGTGCTCACGTTGCCGACGCAGGCGACCACGACGACGTCCTTGTCGAACGCGTAGTCGATGGCCTCGGCCAGCGCGTCGCTGGCGGCGCCGCCGCCCAGGGACAGGTTGATCACGTCCGCGCCGTGGTCGACGGCCCACCGCACGCCCTCGGCGACGACCCGGGCGTCGTCGTATTTGTTGCCCTCGTCGAGCACGCGCACCGGCAGGATCTTCGCCTTCGGCGCGAGGCCCACGACCCCGCGGCCGTCGTCGGCGCGGCCCGCGATCAGCGCGGCGACGGTGGTGCCGTGGCCGACCGGGTCGTCCCGGCCGTCGCCGGAGCTGTCCACCAGGTCCAGTCCGGTGAGCACCTGTCCGGTCAGGTCGGGATGCTCACCGACGCCGGAGTCGACCACCGCGACGGTGGTGTTCGCGCCGTCGGACAGCTGCCAGGCGCGCGTGGCGCGCAGCGTGCTCAGCTGCCACTGATCGTCCGCGGTGCCGGCGCGGGACGCCCGCTGCTCCGCGGCGGCGGCCCGCACCTGCGCGACGTCGGGCGCGGGCGCTTCCTGCGGCGTGGTCGCGGCGATGCTGCCCAGGGCCGCCAGGGCCAGTGCCCCCACGACACGTAGCAGCGCCGTCGCATCTCTCCGCGGCACGGCGCTGACCAGTCGGGGCGTCCGGAATCTGGGCACAGTTCCGCCATTCTCACACGGGTTTCCGCGCGGAGAAAGAATTGCCGCCCGTCTTGCTGGTGCCGAGTCCGGTCAGGCCGCCCAGCCCTGGATCATTCCGTAGAGGCCGAGCACCCAGGCCGCGACCGGCACCACCGACACGACGACCAGCAGATCGAACAGGTCCGCGGCGCGGCCTACGTACGGCGAGGGGGCCTTGCGGGACCAGGTCTGCCCCGCCAGCACGATGATCATGGCCAGCACCACGGCGCCGACCGCGAAGAACGCGCGGCCGCTGCCGTCGGACAGCCACACGGCCGCGCCCAGCAGCAGCAGGTGGCCGAACAGGCCCGCGGCGACCAGCGGCACCCGCTGGCGCACCGTCACGAACAGGCGCGAGCGCAGCAGCAGCGCGGTCGCGCACACCGCGACGAGCACCCGGCCCGCGGTGCCACCGGAGGTGACCAGGATCAGGCCGGCCGCCGCCATCAGCACGGCGTACCCGATCAGCATGCCGGTGAGCAGCTCCTCCGAGCGGGCCACGGCGGCGAAGACGCGGGACCGGTCGGGCAGGTCCGTGGCCGCGCCGCGGGCCGCGGGGACCGTCGCGAAGGCGTTCTCGCCGTCGGCCGGACGGGGCGGGGTCACCGAAGGCACCGGCACCTTGCCGAACCGGATGGCCAGCACCGGCACCAGGCCGATACCGCAGACCAGGGCGCTGACCAGGACGGCGGCCGCCCCGGCCGCGCCGAGCCCGGCCAGCAGGGCGGTCAGCGCGCCGAGCAGGCCGGCCGTGCCGCCCGCGGTGAACACGCGCAGCCCGTGGCCCACACCCGCCGCGCCGAGCATCGCGAACAACAGCACCGCCACGCAGCCCACCAGCAGCTGTGCCTCGCCGAGCCAGGACGGCAGCCCGGGGGCTCCCGCGCCGTCCGCTCCGCCGAGCACCAACGCGCCACCGGCGAAGGCGTACGGCAGCGCGAAGCCCGCCAGGGCGCTGCCGGTGACGCCGTCCCCGTAGGCCCGGGACGCCAGCACACCGCCGACCAGCAGCAGCACCGCCACGGTCAGCGCGAGGTAACCGCCCGGCGTCCACTGCGGACCACCGTGCACCAGTGCCAGCACGCCCGCGACCAGCAGCACACCCGCGCCGACCAGGGTCGCCATGCGCGTCGCCGCGGGGCTCCACACTGTGCCGCGGCGGCGCGCTCCCTCGGCGATCGCCTCGACGACGTCGTCGTACTCCAGTTCCGGCCACTGCTCCTGAGCCGGCACCAGGTGCAGGATCTCACCGTCGCGGACCGACTGCTGCTGCAGCGACATGGTCTCGGTCAGCGGGCTGCCGTCGGGGCGGCGCAGCACCCAGCCGCCGTGCTGCTCGCCGTCGTCGGCGAGGCCGACCCCGGCGTGGCGCAGCAGATCCGGCAGCAGATCCACGACGGTCACCTGCTCAGGCAGCGCCACATCGACGCGGCGCTGCGGCGTGTGCAGCGTGATCCGGGCGAGGCCGGTGGGGGATGCGGTCGTGGCGGCGGGGTAGCTCACCCGGTACGTCTACCACGTTCGGCGGTGATGCGTCATCCCGCGCCGTTCCCGCGCACGGGCGCGCGAACGTGCCATGGCCTAGCATGGCGGGCGTCGTGCGGGCACGCCATGACTCCGCCGGCCGTCTTGGGGAGGGCGTCGCAATGGGTACGGTCATCGTCAAGCGCGCACCAAGGCGTCCCGCGCCCGAGATTCCGGTCGGGGAACTCGTCATCGACGCGCCACCGGAGATTCCGCAGGCCGCGGGAGGGCGTTGGCAGCAGGCCATGATGATCCTGCCGATGCTGGGCAGCGGCCTGGGCATGGCGATGATGGTCGGCCGCGGCAACGGGGACAAGATGTCCTATCTGGCCGGTGGCATGATGGGCGTGTCCAGCCTCGGCATGATCGCCGCGAGCCTGATGAACGGCGCGGGCCAGCCGAAGAAGGCCGAGATGATGGCGGCCCGCCGGGAATACCTGCGCCACCTGGCCGGGCTGCGCCGCCGCGCCCGCCAGGCCGTGCAGCAGCAGCGCACCGGCCTGTTCTACCGCCATCCCGACCCGCAGCGGCTCTGGTCCACCGTGGACAGCTTCCGGCTCTGGGAACGCCGCTCGCACGACCCCGATTTCGGCATCGTGCGCGTGGGCCTCGGTCCGCAGTCGCTGGCCACCCCGCTGCTGCCGCCGGAGACCCGCCCGCTGGAGGAGCTGGAGCCGATGACGGCCGGGGCGCTGCGGCGCTTCCTGGACGCGTACTCCGTGGTCCCCGACCTGCCGGTGGCGCTGTCCATGCGCGGCTTCGGCCGGGTGTTCCTGCGCGGCGACGGCGCGGCCCCGCGCAACGACGGTATGTACACCAGCAACACGGCCACCAGCGGTTTCGCCGGCGACCACCGCGACGGCGGCGACGTGCACGGGCTGACCCGGGCGATGCTCGCGCAGCTGGCCGTGTTCCACGCGCCCGACGACCTGATCATCGCGATCTGCGGCTCCTCCTACCGCCGCGAGGCGTGGGACTGGGCCAAGTGGCTGCCGCACCACCAGCACCCGAGCCGGGTGGACGCGTTGGGCCCGGCCCGGCTGTTCGCCACCTCCGCCCAGGAGATGGAGGGCATGCTGGCCGAGGTGCTGGCGGGCCGGCCCCGGTTCGGCGCGGGCGAGGGCGCGCCGCACGTGGTGGTCGTCCTCGACGGCGCGGACATGGCCGGGGCGGGGCAGCTCGCCGTGCCCGAGGGCCTGTCCGGCATGACGATTCTCGACCTGGACACCCCGCCGCCGCGCCTGCTGGAGCGCGGCATGCTCACCCTGGAGGTGCGCGGCCGGGAGCGGGCGCTGCACACCGTCACCGCGGCCTCGGTCGCCGAGGTGGGCATCGCCGACCGGCTCAGCGTCGTGGAGGCCGAGGCGCTGGCCCGCCGGCTGGCCCCGCTGCGCCTGTCCGCCACGACGATCACCAGCAGCAACGCGATGACGAGCGAGAAGGGCCTGGCCGACCTGCTCGGCATCCCCGACCCGGAGCGCTTCGACGTGGCGTACGGCTGGTCGCCGCGCGCGAGCCGCAACATGCTGCGGGTGCCGCTGGGCGTCGGCCCGGACGGCTCCCCGGTCGAGCTGGACATCAAGGAGTCCGCGCAGGACGGCATGGGCCCGCACGGCCTGCTCGTCGGCGCGACCGGTTCCGGCAAGTCGGAGCTGCTGCGCACCCTGGTGCTCGGCCTGGCCGCCACGCACTCGTCGGAGCAGCTCAACTTCGTGCTGGTCGACTTCAAGGGCGGCGCGACGTTCGCGTCGCTGGACCGGCTGCCGCACACCTCCGCGGTCATCACCAACCTGGAGGGCGAGAGCCACCTGGTCAACCGCATGGGCGACGCGATCACCGGCGAGGTGCTGCGCCGCCAGGAGCTGCTGCGGGCCGCGGGCAACTTCGCCAACCTCAAGGACTACGAGAAGGCCCGCGCGGGCGGCGCCGCGATCGCCCCGCTGGCGTCGCTGTTCATCGTCTGCGACGAGTTCTCCGAGCTGCTGACCGCGAACCCCGACTTCATCGACATCTTCGTGCAGATCGGCCGGGTCGGCCGCTCCATCGGCATCCACCTGCTGCTGGCCAGCCAGCGCCTGGAGGAGGGCCGGCTGCGCGGCCTGGACACGCACCTGTCGTACCGGATCGGTCTGCGCACCTTCTCCGCGATGGAGTCGCGGGCCGTGCTCGGCGTCGGCGACGCGTACGACCTGCCCAAGGCCCCCGGCCACGGTTACCTGAAGTTCGGCTCCGAGCCGCTGCAGCGGTTCAAGGGCGCGTACGTGTCCGGCTCCTTCAAGAAGGCGGGCGAGGGCAAGGCCGCGCGCCGGGTCGACGGCCGCGACATCGTCTACGACTTCAGCAACCACTTCGTGCCCGTGCCGCAGCGCCCGAAGGACGCCGAGCCCGAGGTCAACTGGGACGTCAAGCCGGGCGAGAGCCTGATGGACGTCATGATCGAGCGCATGGTCGGCCAGGGCCCGCCCGCCCACCAGGTCTGGCTGCCCCCGCTGGACGTCTCCGACCCGCTCGACCTCGCCTTCGGGCAGCTCGGCCTGGTCGAGGGCCGCGGCCTGACGGTCGCCAACCCCGATCTGCGCGGCGCGCTGCGGGTGCCGGTCGCCATCGTCGACAAGCCCGCCCAGCAGCTGCGCGACCTGCAGTGGCTGCGGCTGGCCGACGGCGCGGCCGGGCACGTCGCGATCGTCGGCGCGGGCCAGAGCGGCAAGTCCACGCTGCTGCGCACGCTGATCACCGGTCTGGCGCTGACGCACACGCCGCAGGAGGCGCAGATCTACTGCCTCGACTTCGGCGGCGGCTCGCTCGGCGCGCTGCGCGACCTGCCGCACGTCGGCGGCGTGGCGGGCCGGCAGGACGCGCTGATGGTCCGGCGCACCGTCAGCGAGGTCTCCCAGCTGCTCAACATGCGCGAGACCCGCTTCGCCGAACAGGGCATCGAGTCCATGGCCGCCTACCGGCGGCTGCGCGCGGCGGGGCGGTTCACCGACGACCCGTACGGCGACGTGTTCCTGGTCGTCGACGGCTGGAGCACGCTCAAGGAGAGCTACGAGGACCTGGACCCGGTCATCACCGACTTCGCGACCCGCGGTCTGGCCTACGGCGTGCACGTCGTGGCGACCTCGCTGCGCTGGCGCGACTTCCGGGCCAACATCCAGGACCAGTTCGGCAGCAAGATGGAGCTGCGGCTGGGCGACCCCGGCGACACCATCTGCCGGGTACGCAAGATCGCGCCCCAGGTGCCGCAGCGCCCCGGCTTCGGCCTCACCCCCGACGGCCTGTTCACCCTCGCGCTGCGCCCCGACGTGGACGCCCTCGGCCACCGCGACGACCTGATCCGGCACATCGCCAAGCACTGGGACGGCATGCCCGCGCCCCGGGTGCGCATGCTGCCCAGCGTGTACGCGTACGAGCGGATGAGCCTGGAGACCGGCGGGGAGTGGACGCTGCCCATCGGCATCGCCGACGACCTCACCCCGGCCGTCGTCGACTTCTACGCCGACGTGCACCTCACCGCGTTCGGCGAGAGCGAGAGCGGCAAGTCGACGCTGCTGCGCCAGATCGCCCGCACGATCACCCAGCGGTACACCCCCGACCAGGCCAAGATGATCATCATCGACCCGCGGCGCAGCCTGCTCGGGGCGGTGACCACCGAGCACCAGCTCGCGTACATCAGCAACCTGTCCCAGATCCGTGACTACGTCGAGGCGATCCGGGTCAAGATGGAGGAGCGGCGGCCGCCGGACGGCACCCGCCCGCAGGACATGCCGCTGCGGCCCTGGCTGGCCGGGCGCGGCGAGTTCTTCCTCATCATCGACGACTACGACGTGGTCGTCTCCGGCGGCGGCCACCCGATCGAGCCGCTGGCCGACTTCCTGTTCCAGGCCCGCGACGTCGGCCTGCACCTGATCGCGGCGGCCAACGCGAACTGGGGCGGCAACCGGTCCAGCTACGACGCCGCGCTGTCGCGCCTGGCCGCGGCCAACGCGCCCTACCTGATGCTCTCCGCCGAGAACATCGTCAGCGCGCCGTTCGGCAGCCGGATGAAGTACGACCGCATGCCGCCCGGCCGCGGTCGCCTCATCACCCGCCGCGGCTCGCGACTGGTCCAGCTCGCCGAGCTGCCCGCGTTCTAGCGGGTCCCGCGCAGACGAAGGGGCGCGGCCGGAGGAATCCTCCGCCGCGCCCCTTCGACATGTCCGGCCTCAGTGGCCGCCGTTCTCCTTGGCACGCTCATAGGAGCGCACGATCTCGGCCTCGGCCTCGGTGCGGCCGACCCAGGTCGCGCCCTCGACGCTCTTGCCGGGCTCCAGGTCCTTGTAGACCTCGAAGAAGTGCTGGATCTCCAGCCGGTCGAACTCGGCCACGTGATGGATGTCACGCAGGTGCTCCAGGCGCGGGTCGTCGGCCGGCACGCAGAGGACCTTGTCGTCGCCGCCCTTCTCGTCACGCATGCGGAACATGCCGATGGCGCGGCACTTGATCAGGCAGCCGGGGAAAGTCGGCTCCTGGACCAGCACCAGCGCGTCGAGCGGGTCGCCGTCCTCGCCGAGGGTGTTCTCGATGAACCCGTAGTCGGCGGGGTACTGGGTGGAGGTGAAGAGGGTGCGGTCCAGCCGGATCCGCCCGGTTTCGTGGTCGACCTCGTACTTGTTGCGCTGCCCCTTAGGGATCTCAACCGTGACGTCGAAATCCATTTCACACTCCCATTGGCCTGTAAGTTCGCCGACGTTGGCGAATTTTAGTTAGTCTCGCCTGGCTGGTTCGGGGCATCGGAGGAGGGCCGCTTTGGGGAGGCAAGGTTCACACTACGGTGCCGAACCCGCAGATGCCGCGGGTTCGCCGTCCGGCCCGCCGGGCGAGTGGGTGTGGAACGGGCAGGAGTGGGTGTGGCAGCTCCACACCGGTTATCCACAGGCCCCGGACCAGGGAAGCAGCGGGTATCCACCGGCTTATCCACAGAGCGCAAGCCCCCGACCGGGTGCTTATCCACAGGATGTGCACAGCTCTCCCCAGGACGGCCGGCCCTACGCCGGCCGTCCACAGGACACCGCACCCGCTAATCCACAGGCTTACGGCTCCGCGCGTCCACAGGTCTACGGCACCCCGCAGGGCCAGGTCGCGCCCGGCTACGGTTCGGCGCAGGTCCCGCAGGTCCCGCAGGTCCCGCAGGGCTCGGCCCCGCAGGCTCAGCCCGGCTACGGGTCCGCACAAGCCGGACCGGGCCAGTACGGCTCCGCCCAGGTCCCGCAGACTCAGTCGGGTTCCGGTCACGGGTCCGCCCAGGTTCCGCAGGGTCAGTACGGCTCGGCCCAGGCTCCGCAAGGTCAGCCAGGGGCTGGTTACGGTCCGGCGCAGGTTCCACAGAGCCAGTACGGCGCGGCTCAGGTTCCGCAAGCTCAAGCGGGGCCCGGTTACGGCTCGGCCCACGTTCCGCAGAGCCCGGGAGCCGCGTTCGGCGGAGGCGGGCCCACCCGTCCCGGCGAGTACGGCCGTCCCGCCGGGCAGGACGAGCCCGCGCCCACTGGGCCGAAGGGCGGCAAGCCCCGCAAGCGCCGCAAGGGCGTGCTCATCACGGTGCTGACCCTCGTGGTCGCGCTCGGCGCGGGGCTGGGCGGGGTCGCCGTGTTCAAGCCCGACCTGATGTCGGACCTGCTGGCCTCGCCCGACTGGGCGTCGCCCAGCGCGGCCCCGCCCGCGGAGCCCGCGGCCGCGCCGGTGCTGGCGGCCCTGGCCGACGCTCCACTGCCGGACGCCGCCGCGCTCAAGAAGGTGCTCGACCCGCTGGTGATCAGCTCGCCGCTGGGCAGCAACGTCAGCGCCTCGGTCGTCGACGTCACCACGGGCGAGGTGCTCTACGAGCGCGCCCCGACCGAGATGCTCACCCCGGCGTCGAACACGAAGCTGGTCACGGCGGCGGCGGTGCTCATGACGCGCGGCCCCGACTACCGCATCACCACCCGGGTGGTGGCCGGGCCGAACCCCGGCGAGGTCGTGCTGATCGGCGCGGGCGACGCCACGCTCGGCGTGACCGCCAAGAAGTTCTACGAGGGCGCGGCCCAGCTCGACGATCTCGCCGCGCAGGTCAAGAAGGCGATGGGGGACACCCCGATCACCAAGGTGATCACCGACGGCAGCCTGTTCACCGGGCCGAACGCCTCGCCGGACTGGCCGAGCGACACCCTCGGCGAGGGCAACGTCTCCCGGATCACCGCGGTGATGATCAACGGTGCGCGCACCGACATCAAGGACCGGGTGATGCCGTTCAACCGATACAACGACCCCGAGCGCGCCGCCGGTGACGCCTTCGCGAAGCTGCTCGGGCTGACCGGCAGCGCCAAGGGCAAGGCGCCCGCGACCACGACGGCCACCGGCTCGACGGCCCCGTCACCGCAGGCCAGTGCGGCCGCGGCCGGGCCGCCCGCGCCGGGCGCCGAACTGGGCTCGGTGCGTTCCGCGCCGCTGCTGCGCCAGGTCGAGCAGATGCTGACCGAGAGCGACAACACCCTGGCCGAGGCGCTGGCGCACCAGGTCGCGCTGGCCAAGGGGCAGCCCGGTTCGTTCGCCGGGGCGGCGGCCGCCGTCGAGCAGGTGGTGACCGAGCTCGGGCTCGACGCCACGCAGAGCGACCTGCTGGACGGCTCCGGCATGTCGCCCAAGAACAAGCTCTCGCCGAAGGTGCTGACCGCCCTGCTCGTCAAGGCCGCGGGCGGCACCGACTCGCACCTGTCCGACTTCTTCAACGGCCTGCCCGTGGCCGGCTGGTCGGGCACGATGACGCTGCGCTTCGCCAAGTCGAAGTCCGGATTCGGCGTGGTGCGGGCCAAGAGCGGCACGCTCAACGGCGTCAACTCGCTGTCCGGGGTCGTGCAGACGGCCGACGGGCGGCTGCTGGCGTTCGCGGTGCTCGCCGACAAGGTGCAGACGGACCGCGACACGGCGCAGAACGCCCTCGACAAGATCGCCGCCTCGATCGCGGTGTGCGGCTGCCGCTGAGGCTCAGCCGCCGGTCAGCTCACCTGACCGGCGGCTGACCGCGATCCCGCCGGGCAGCAGCGTCGCGCCCTGCCCGCGCCAGGCCGTGACCAGCGCGTCCAGGGCCGCGACGTGCCGGTGGGTCAGCGCCGCGCGGGGCGCGCCCAGCTCCGCGGCCCACCCGTGCAACACGCGGGTACGCAGCGCCGCGGGCAGCTCGCCCAGCGCGTCGGCGGACAACCCGGCGGGTGTACGGCACCGGTCGAGGGCCTGCCCGGCCAGCTCGTCGAGCAGATCGGCGTCCGCGCCGAGCAGCGCGGCGGACCGGGCCAGGTTGGCCACGACGCCCTCGCCCAGCGCAGCAACCAGTGCGGGAAGCGCATCGGCCCGCACCCGCGCTCGGGCGTACGAAGGATCGGTGTTGTGCGGGTCGTCCCAAGGCGTGAGACCCTGCGCGGCGCACGCGGCCCGGCAGGCCGCACGCGGCACGTCCAGCAGCGGCCGGCTGAACCGCGCCCCGGCGTGCGTCCGGTGTACCGGCATCCCGGCCAGCCCGCGCGGCCCGGCCCCGCGCGCCAGCGCCAGCAGCACCGTCTCGGCCTGGTCGTCCCGGGTGTGTCCGAGCAGGACCGTCGCCGCACCGAGCCGCCCGGCCGTCTCGGCCAGCGCCGCGTACCGCGCCTGCCGCGCCGCCGCCTCCGGCCCGCCGACCTCCCCGACCTCGACCGTCGCCACCTCCACCGGGTCGAACCCCTGCTCCCGGGCCCACCGCGCGACCTGCCGGGCCCGCTCCGCCGACCCCTCCTGCAACTGATGATCGACGGTCACCAGCCCCACCCGCCACCCCGACCGCGTCGCGACGAACACCGCCCCCGCCGCCAGCGCCAGCGAATCCGCCCCACCCGAACACGCCACCAAGACCAACCGCCCCGCCCCGGCCCCCACCCCCTGGCGCAACTCTTCAAGACTTGCGCCATCCGGACGCTCTTGAGGCCCCGGCTCTTTAAGACTTGCGGCAGGTGGGGCGGCCGCGCCGGCAGGCGGGGGCGGGCTGGGGAGGGTGGTCAGGGTGTGGCGGATCGCGGTGCGGATCGCGGCGACCGAGGGGTCGAGCCTCATCCCCGGGTGTCGGCGGTGACGACGCGGGTCACCCACGCGTCGGGGTCGGCGATCTCGTCCAGGGTCGGCAGGGTCTGCGGGGAGGTCCAGATCTGGTTCAGGCCGTCCATGCCGACCCGGTCCAGCACCGACTGCACGAAGACCCGGCCCTCGGCGTACTGCCGCATCTTGATGTCGATGCCGAGCAGGCGGCGCAGGTACTGCTCGACCGGGTTGCCGGGGTTGCGGCGGCGGTCGAACGCCGCGCGGATGGTGGCGACGGTCGGGATGACCCGCGGTCCGACGCCGTCCATGACGACTTCGGCGTGGCCTTCCAGCAGGGTCAGCACCGCGGTCAGCCGGTCGAGCACGGCCCGCTGCTCGGGCGTCTGCACGGCCTCCAGCAGGGACGCGCCGCGGGTGCCCTCGGGCGCGCGGGCGGCCTTGATCGCCGCGCCGAACTGCTGATATGCCTGGCTGAGCAGGTTGGCCGTGGGCGGCTCGGTGGCCTCGATGAAGGCCCGCACCTCGGCCAGGAAGTGCCCGCGCAGCCACGGCACGGCCGTGAACTGGGTCCGGTGGGTCACCTCGTGCAGGCAGACCCAGAGCCGGAAGTCGCGCGGGTCGGCCTTGATCCGCCGTTCCATGGCGACGATGTTCGGCGCGACCAGCAGCAGCTGCCCCGCCTGCACGGGGCGGCCGGGCTCGGCGGGCGGCGCGGCGAAGACGTCGTACTGGCCGAGGACCTTGCCGGACAGGTAGCCCAGCACCGCCCCCGCCTCCACCCCGGTGACCTTCGCGCCGACCAGGTTGCCGAGGAAGCCGACCTTCTCCTCCAGCTTGTCCGTCAGCGGCGTGATCACCGTCCGGAGCCCCTGCACGTTGACGTCGGCCCAGGTGCGCCGGTCGACCACGCGCACCGGCGCGTCCGGGACCTGCGGAATCATCTTCGTGTACTCCGCGACGTGGCCTATCGCCTCGTCGGCCAACTGCCGCAGGTCGCGCACGACCGCGGTGGCCTGCTCGTAGGTGACCGACGGTCCGGTCGGGCCGAACCGCGCGGCGGTGGTCGAGGCGAGATCCCAGTCCACGAGAGCCATAGGTAAGAACCTACTCTCCCGTAGCCATATCGCCCCGCGGCTCGTGTTTTGATCCAGGGATGCGACAAGCGGTGTACGCGCCCCAGGGAGTGGTGGCCACCAGCCAGCCGCTCGCCGCCCAGGCGGGCCTGGCGATGCTGCGTGAGGGTGGTTCGGCGGTCGACGCGGCGGTGGCGGCGGCGGTCACGCTGACCCAGGTGCAGCCGGGCTCCAACGACATCGGCGGCGACCTGTTCGCCCTGGTCTGGGACGGAAAGCAGCTGCACGGGCTGAACGCCTCGGGCCGCGCCCCGGCGGCGCTGAGCCTGGCCGCGCTGACGGCGGCCGGGCACCCGCCCAACGACGCCCTCGGCGGGGGCCAGGCGCGGGCCGAACTCGCCCCGCCGGCCCGCGGCTGGCTGCCGGTGACCGTGCCGGGCGCCCCGGCGGGCTGGCAGGACCTGCACGCGCGGTTCGGCCGGTTGCCGTTCGAGCGGCTGTTCGCCGACGCGGTGCACTACGCCGAGCAGGGCTGGACCGTGTCGCCGACGGTCGCCCGGCGCTGGGCCGCGTCCGTGGAGATCCACCGCGAGCTGGCCCGGCCCGAGTGCCGCGACTGGGCGGCCGTGTTCGCGCCGGAGGGCCGCGCGCCGCAGGTCGGCGAGCTGTTCCGCAACCCGGGCGCGGGCCGGGCGCTGCGGCTGATCGGCGGCAGCCACGCCGACTCCTTCTACCGCGGCGAGATCGCGCACGCGCTGGCGGCGTACGCGGCGGACACCGGCGGTTTGCTCACCGCCGCCGACCTGGCCGAGCACACCAGCACCTGGGTCGAGCCGGTGAGCACGGACTATCGCGGGCACACCGTGTACGAGATCCCGCCCAACGGGCAGGGGGTGGCCGCGCTGCAGGCGCTCGCGCTGCTCGACGGGTTGCCGCGGCACGGGCTGCACGAGCAGATCGAGGCGATGAAACTCGGCTTCGCCGACGCGCACGCGTACGTCGCCGATCCGGCCGCGTACCCGATGCCCGACCTGCTCGATCCCGCCTACCTGGCGGCGCGGCGCGCGCTGATCGGGGACCGGGCCGGGGACCCGCCGCCCGGGGACCCGATGAAGGGCGGCACCGTCTACCTGGCTGCGGCCGACGCCGACGGCATGATGGTCAGCCTGATCCAGTCGACCTACCAGGGCTTCGGCTCGTTCGTCGTGCTCCCGGAGTACGGCTTCGGGCTGCAGAACCGCGGGGCCGGGTTCAGCCTGGACCCGGCCCACCCGAACGTGGCCGCGCCCGGCAAGCGCCCGTTCCACACGATCATCCCCGGCTTCCTGTTCCGCGACGGCGCGCCGCTGGGGCCGTTCGGCGTGATGGGCGGGCACATGCAGCCGCAGGGCCACCTGCAGCTGGTACTGGCGACGGTGGACGAGGGCCTCGGCCCGCAGGAGGCGCTGACCCGGCCGCGCTGGTACTGGCACACCGAGCGGCAGGTCGAGGTCGAGCCCGAGTTCGACCCGGCCCTGATCGAGGACCTGCGCGCCCGCGGCCACGAGGTCACCGTCGCCACCGACCGCGGCACCTTCGGCATGGGCCAGGCCATCTGGCGCATCCCCGGCGGCTACGTCGCCGGCTCCGAACCCCGCGCCGACGGCCAAGCCGCCGCCTACTGATTCCGGCCACCTCGGCCGCTTCCGGGCAGCTCGTGGGGTCGGGCGTCATGTCCAGGCCCTACGCGCGTTCGTTGACGCCACTGTGAAGATGGCGACTTTTGTCCGGATTAGTTGCGGGCTTGCCCTGGTGGCGGGTGGTGCGGTGATACCGGCGGGCAGCGGCGTGGCCGCGCCGAACGGCCCGCAGAAACTCCAACCGGCGTCCCGGGCCACGGCCGGGCGGGCGCCCACCAGCCGGCTCGCGAAGACCGACCGCAGCCTGCTCGACCGCACCGACGGCGAGCGCATCCCGGTGCTTGTCAAACTCGACCACGACGCGGTCGCCAGCTACACCGGCGGGGTGCCGGGCCTGGCCGCGACCAGCCCGGCGGCCACCGGCACCCGGCTGCGCGGCGGCGACGCCGAACGCGCCTACGAGCAGTACCTGGAACAGCGCGAGGACGACTTCACCTCGGCGCTCGCCGCGAAGGTCCCGGCGGCGCAGGTCGGCGAGCGGCTGCGCACCGTGTACGGCGGGGTGGCGCTGACGCTGCCCGCCAACGAGGTCAAGCAGCTGCTCGCCGTCGAGGGGGTGGTGGCGGTGCAGCGCGACGAGCTGCGCGAGCCGCTGACCGACTCGTCCAGCTCCTTCATCGGCGCGGACGTGCTGCAGAGCGGCGCGGGCGCCAACGGCGCGCCGACCAGCCAGGCCGGCAAGGGCGTCGTGGTCGGCGTGCTGGACACCGGCGCGTGGCCGGAGCACCCGTCCTTCGCCGACCAGGGCGTACTCGCCGCCCCGCCGGCCAAGACGGACGGCACGGCGCGCCGCTGCGACTTCGGCGACAACCCGCTCACGCCCGCCAGGGACGTGTTCCGCTGCAACAACAAGCTGATCGGCGGCGCGGCGTTCCTGAAGGGTTACCTGTCGGCGTTCCCGGACGAGACGTACAAGTCGGCGCGCGACAGCGACGGGCACGGCACGCACACCGCCTCGACGGCCGCGGGCAACGTGCTGGCCTCGGCGAAGGTCTTCGGGGTCGAGCGCGGGCCGGTGCACGGCGTCTCGCCGGGTTCGTGGGTCAGCGTCTACAAGGTCTGCGGGGAGAACGGCTGCATGTCGTCGGACTCGGCGGCCGCGGTGGCGCAGGCGGTGCGCGACGGCGTCGACGTCGTCAACTTCTCCATCTCCGGCGGCACCGACCCGCTCAGCGACCCGGTCGAGATGGCCTTCCTGGACGCGTACGCGGCGGGGGTCTTCGTGGCCGCCTCGGCGGGCAACTCGGGCCCGGACGCGGGCACGGTCAACCACCTGTCCCCGTGGGTGACCACGGTGGCCGCCTCCAGCCAGCGCCGCGAGTTCAGCGCGGGCCTGACCCTGCAGGCCGGGACCGCGACCAAGCTGCTGAACGGGGCCTCGCTGACCGCGGGCGCCGGGCCGGCCCCGGTGGTGCGGGCCGGTGACGTCCCCGGCTACAAGGGCGGCATGGGCTGCGCCAAGCCCGCGAAGAAGGGCCTGTTCACCGGCAAGATCGTCGTCTGCGAGCGCGGCGTGAACCCCCGGGTCGAGAAGGGCTGGAACGTCCGCGAGGGCGGTGCCGTCGGCATGATCCTCTACAACCCGAACCTGCAGGACGTGGAGACCGACAACCACTGGCTGCCCACGGTGCACCTGGCCGACGCGGCGGTGCTGGAGTTCCTTGCCGCGAACACCGAGGTCACCGCGACGATCACGGCCGGGCAGGCCAACCCGGGCACCGGCGACGTGATGGCGGCGTTCTCCTCCCGCGGCCCCGGCGGCCTCGCCCTCAAGCCCGACGTGACCGCGCCGGGGGTGCAGATCCTGGCGGGCCACACGCCGACCCCGGACGCCGCCGCCGGCGGCCCGGCCGGTGAGCTGTTCCAGGCCATCGCCGGCACGTCCATGTCGTCGCCGCACGTGGCCGGCGCGGCCGCGCTGCTGGCCTCCCGGCACCCGGACTGGACCCCGGGCGAGCTCAAGTCGGCCCTGATGACCACCGCGGTGACCGAGGTGGTCAAAGAGGACGGCAAGACGCCGGCCGGGCCGCAGGAGATGGGCGCGGGCCGGATCGCGGTGGACCGGGCCGACCAGATCACGCTGACCGTCTCCGACTCCGCCACCCGCATGATGACGCTGGCCGGCGACGAGGTGCGCGCCGTCGACCTCAACCTGCCGTCGATCAACGCGCCGATCATGCCCGGTCGGCTGTCCACCGTGCGCACCCTGCGCAACATGACCGACCGGACCATGACGTACGCCGTCGCGACCACCGCGCCGGCCGACAGCTCGATCAGCGTCCCTGCGACGGTCACCGTGCCCGCCCGGGGTGCCGCGCCGCTGCCCGTGACGATCTACTCTCGCTCGGCCGCCGACGGCTACCTGTCCGGCGAGATCCGGCTGACCCCGGCCGAGGGCGGCCCGGCGCTGCACCTGCCGGTCGCCTTCCAGCCCGCCCAGGGCCAGGTGACGCTGGCCAGCACCTGCACCGCGAAGAAGGTGACGCTGACCCGCACCGCGCAGTGCACGGTGACGGCCGCCAACACCGGCTTCGACGACGCGCCGGTCGACCTGACCACGCGCCTGGACCCGGCGCTCGCCGTCACCGGCGTCGACGGCGGAGCCACGGTCGACGGCCCGCGCGAGGTCAGCCACGACACCACGCTGCGCGGCATCGAGCCGGGCACCCCTGACGTCGCGAAGCTGGACGACCGGGTGTGGCAGCCGCTGGACGTCACGCCCGACCCGATCGGCGACGAGGAGATGATCACTTACGACGTGCCCGGGTTCGGCTACGCCGGCCAGACGTACCACCGCATCGGCGTGGTCTCCAACGGCTATCTGGTCGTCGGCGGCGGCACCAGCCAGGACATCCGCTTCGAACCGCCCGCCGTCGACGGCGGGCGGGCTCCCGACGCGGGCCGACCCAACAACGTGCTGGCCCCGTACTGGGCCGACATGGACGGCTCGCAGGCCGACGGCGTGCGAGTGGCCACCGCCCAGGGCGGCGGTGTGGAGTGGATCGTCGTGGAGTGGCGGGTCAACCGCTTCGGCACCACCGACACCCAGCGCTTCCAGGTCTGGCTGGCCACCGGCGAGAACGAGGACATCCGGTTCGCGTACGACGCCAAGGACCTGCCCAGTGGCGCGAAGGTGTTCGCGGTCGGCGCCGAGAACGCGCTCGGCAAGGGCACGCTGCGCACCGAGAAGCCCGGCCCGGACCTGCGTGTCCAGAGCACCGGCGGGCACCCCGGCGGCGTGGCGTCGTACACCGTGCAGCTGCGCGGCGTCATGCCCTCCGACGCCCGGATCACCACGAGCATGACCAGCCCGGAAGTCCCCGGCACCACGGTCGTGCGCACCCGCATCCCGGTGGTCGCCCCGTAGCCCCTGCTCGGCAGGGTGGTGATGAAAGGAAGGGCACCTTCTACAACGCGGAGCGTTGTGAAGGTGCCCTTCCTTTCGTTCAGGTGCGGAAGGTGTGGCGGTAGTCGGCCGGGGTGGTGTCGAGGCGGCGGCGGAAGTGGTGGCGCAGGGTCGCCGAGTCGCCGAAGCCGGCGCGGGTCGCCACCGACTCGACGCTCAGGTCGGTCTCCTCCAGCAGCCGCCGAGCCAGCAGCAGCCGCTGATGGGTCAGCCAGTCGTGCGGCGTCGCCCCGGTCTCGGCCCGGAACCGGCGCGCGAACGTACGCGGGGCCATGTGCGTACGCGCCGCGAGGTCGTCCACGGTCAGCGGCTCGTCCAGGTGCGTGACCAGCCACTCCAGCAGCGGCTGCAGGGTGTCGCAGTCGACCTGCTCCGGGATCGGCGCCTCGATGAACTGTGACTGCCCGCCCGCCCGATGGGGCGGCACCACCATCCGCCGGGCCAGCTTCGTCGCCACCGCCGCCCCCTGCACCTGCCGCACCAGGTGCAGGCACGCGTCGATCCCGGCCGCGGTTCCCGCGCTGGTGATCACCCGCCCGTCCTGCACGTACAACTCGTTCGGCGACACCCGCGCCGTCGGATACCGCTCGGCCAGCAGCGCCGCGTGCTTCCAGTGCGTCGTGCAGCGCCGCCCGTCCAACAGCCCCGCCTGCCCCAGCAAGAACGCCCCCGAACACACCGACAGGATCCATGCGCCCCGCTCGGCCGCCGCCACCAGCGCCTCCACCGCCGCCGGCGGCACCTCCGACGTCAGCGGATGCGCCGGCACGGCCACCAGATCAGCCGTGGCCAACGGCCCCAGATCCGCATCCGGCACGATCCCGAACCCCGACCGCGTACGGATCGGCGCACCGTCCGGACTGCACACCGCGAACTCGTACGACGGAAACCCGTCCACGCTCCGATCGGTCCCGAACACCTCGCACAGCACCCCGAGCTCGAACGGCGCGATCTCGTCCAACCCCAGCACGGCCACCCGATACAGCGACATGTGACTCACGCTACTCGATGAATGGCAGAAATTCGAGGCACCCTGGCATCCCTGCCACTGTCCCACCCGAACCGGACACGAGACACTTAATTCACACCGGTGCGCACCATCCCAAACCACTCCGAAACGGTGAGGCCGTCATGGGACAGTTCATCTTCCTACTAGCGTTCCTACTGGTCACCGGCGTCGCGGGCCAGCTCGGGATGATCGTCACCAATTCCGACCCCGACGTGCGCCAGAGGCCCTTCATCCGGCAGTCTTGACCACATGGGCTGGTACGACGCGGACATAGACCGTGTGATCATCACTGAAGAGGAACTCCGCGGTAAGACCGCCGAGCTCGCCAAGCAGGTCGCCGCCGACTACGCGTCGGTAGACGGCCTGCTTCTCGTATGCGTCCTCAAGGGCGCGGTCATGTTCATGGCCGACTTCTCCCGCGAACTCGGCAAGATCGGCGGCCCCCCCGTCGAACTCGAGTTCATGGCAGTCTCCTCCTACGGCCAAGGCACCACATCCTCCGGCGTAGTACGCATCCTCAAGGATCTTGACCGCGACATCGCGGGCAAGCACGTGATCGTCGTCGAGGACATCGTGGATTCGGGTCTGACGCTCTCTTGGCTGCTGAAGTACCTGGAGTCTCGTTCGGCGAAGTCTGTCGACGTGGTGGCTCTGTTCCGGAAGCCTGAGGCGATCAAGGTGCCGGTGCCGGTGAAGTACGTCGGGTTCGACATTCCGACGGAGTTCGTCGTCGGCTACGGGCTGGACTACTCGGAGCGGTATCGCGAGGTGCCGTACGTGGGGATTCTCAAGCCTGAGGTCTATCAGCGCTGATTCGTGCGTGGTTGCGCTCCGCAGGGGGTGCCGCCGGGTTCGCTGGGGGCCGCCAAAACCGGGCGGCCCTTTACGCTCACTCCGGCGGCACCCCCTGCTCCGCTCCGGTAGGGGTGGTTGCGGTGGGTGGGGTTCATGCGGGTTTTTAGGTTCTGCCAAGTCAGTTACGCCCCACACTTGGCTACTACCTAGCCCCACAGTCCCCACACGGGTAGTGAAGGACCGTCATGTGGGGCGTTACTCGTAGGGCGCAAGCGAGTCGCCGTGCTCTCCGAGGGAGCCGTCTACGGGGTACGTGGGTTATGTGGTGACCGCTGTCGCTTATCCGTAATTTGTGGAGCTTTCTGTACGTGTCGTGCGGAGCGGGGTAGGGGTCGGGGGCGCGTAAAGGGCCGCCCGCTCTTGGCGGCCCAGCGCACCCGACCCCTACCCCGCGGAGCACCCCCCACCCATCCCCTCAGCCGTAAGCGAACACAGGTGTCATTTGTCCCGTATGCGGGGGACCTGAGCTGAGAAAACGCTGAACGTTGTGCGATGGGGACCACGCATCAGCCAACCGAAGGTTTCTACGGTGTACCGTCGACTAACCGGGCCGCGCCCGGTGAGCTGACCGCCTCTATCGATCAGGAGGACACGGGCGCGAACAAAAGCGTCCGGTAACAGCATGGAGCGTACGCGTTTCTTCCGCCGGCCGATCTTCTGGATCTTCATCGTGGCCATCGGCGCGATCCTGCTCAGCCAGCTCTTCACCAGCGGCCCGAGCTACCAGCCCGTGGACACCTCGGTCGCGCTCGCCCAGCTCAACCAGGCTGGCCCGAACGCGATCAAGGAAGTGCAGATCCGGGACAAGGAGCAGACGCTCCGGATCGACCTCGCCAATAAAGCCAAGTTCGACGACGTCGAGACCGACAAGATCGAGGCCCAGTACCCGGCCGACGCCGGGCTGGAGATCTTCAACCAGGTGAACGCGGCCAAGGCCGCGGGCAAGATCTCCGGGCCGTTCGACACCGAGGTCACCGAGGAGTCGGTGTTCCTGTCGCTGCTGGTGAGCCTGCTGCCGATCGCCGTGCTGGTGATCCTGCTGCTGCTGTTCATGTCGCAGATGCAGGGCGGCGGCTCGCGGGTGCTCAACTTCGGCAAGTCGAAGGCGAAGCTCGTCAGCAAGGACACCCCGAAGACCACCTTCGCGGACGTGGCCGGCTCCGACGAGGCCGTCGAGGAGCTGCACGAGATCAAGGACTTCCTGCAGAACCCGGCGAAGTACCAGGCGCTCGGCGCCAAGATCCCGAAGGGTGTGCTGCTGTTCGGCCCGCCCGGAACGGGTAAGACGCTGCTGGCCCGCGCCGTCGCCGGCGAGGCCGGGGTGCCGTTCTACTCGATCTCGGGTTCCGACTTCGTCGAGATGTTCGTGGGTGTCGGCGCCTCCCGGGTTCGCGACCTGTTCGAGCAGGCGAAGGCGAACGCCCCGGCGATCGTGTTCGTCGACGAGATCGACGCCGTCGGCCGCCACCGCGGCGCCGGCATGGGCGGCGGTCACGACGAGCGTGAGCAGACCCTGAACCAGCTGCTGGTCGAGATGGACGGCTTCGACGCGAAGGGCGGCGTCATCATGATCGCCGCGACCAACCGTCCCGACATCCTCGACCCGGCGCTGCTGCGCCCGGGCCGCTTCGACCGCCAGATCGCGGTGGACACCCCCGACATGGTCGGCCGCAAGGCGATCCTGCGGGTCCACGGCAAGGGCAAGCCGTTCACGCCGGACGTGGACCTGGACGCGGTGGCGCGGCGCACGCCGGGCTTCACCGGCGCCGACCTGGCCAACGTGATCAACGAGGCCGCCCTGCTGACCGCGCGTCAGGACAAGCGCGCCATCACCAACGAGTCGCTGGAGGAGTCCATCGACCGCGTGGTCGCCGGTCCGCAGCGGCGCACCCGGGTGATGTCGGACCACGAGAAGAAGATCACCGCGTACCACGAGGGCGGCCACGCCCTGGTGGCCTGGGCGCTGCCGCACAGCGCGCCGGTGCACAAGGTGACGATCCTGTCGCGCAGCCGCTCGCTGGGTCACACGCTGGTGCTGCCGACCGAGGACAAGTACACCCAGACCCGTGCCGAGATGATCGACACCCTGGCGTACGCGCTGGGCGGCCGGGCGGCCGAGGAGCTCGTCTTCCACGAGCCCACCACGGGCGCCGGCAACGACATCGAGAAGGCGTCGGCCCTGGCCCGCGCGATGGTCACCCAGTACGGCATGAGCTCGAAGCTCGGCGCGGTCAAGTATGGCACCGCCGGTGACGAGCCGTTCCTGGGCCGCTCCTACGGCCACGAGCGGGACTACTCCGACTCCATCGCCGCCGAGATCGACTCCGAGGTGCGCTCGCTCATCGAGCTGGCCCACGACGAGGCGTACGAGATCCTCGTGGAGTACCGCGACGTGCTCGACGCGATCGTGCTGGAGCTGATCGAGAAGGAGACCATCTCGACCGCCGACATGGCGCGCATCTGCGCCCGGGTCGTCAAGCGGCCGCCGATGGCCCCGTTCAACGGGTTCGGCAAGCGCACGCCGTCCACCCAGCCGCCGGTGCTCACGCCGGCCGAGGTGGAGAAGCAGTCGGCGAGCAACGGCCAGGCCACGGACAGCGGCGAGATCACCGTCTCGACGACCGCGGAGGCCACGAACTGAACGGCGAGCAAGAGCTGGACCATCTCGCCGCCCGCCTGGTCGACGGCTCCCTCACCGGTGTTCCGGTGGAGGAGACCGTCGACCTGGCGCGTATAGAGAAGGCGGTCCGGGAGATCCTCCTCGCGCTTGGCGAGGACCCCGACCGCGACGGTCTGCAGAAGACCCCGTCCCGGGTGGCCCGCGCGTACGCCGAGCTGTTCGCGGGCCTGCGGGTGAACCCCGCGGACGTGCTGACCACGACCTTCGAGGCCGACCACGACGAGTTCGTGCTGGTCCGTGACATCTCGATCTTCAGCCTGTGCGAGCACCACCTGCTGCCCTTCCGGGGCGTCGCGCACGTCGGCTACCTGCCCGGCGAGGATGGCCGCATCACCGGCCTGTCGAAGCTGGCCCGGCTGGTCGAGGTGTTCGCGCGCCGCCCGCAGGTGCAGGAACGGCTCACCTCGCAGGTCGCCGACCTGCTCCAGGAGAAGCTCCAGGCCCGAGGCGTCATCGTGGTGCTGGAATGCGAGCACATGTGCATGGAGATGCGCGGCATCCGCAAGGCCGGGGCCCGCACCGTCACCAGCGCCGTACGCGGCATCCTGAAGTCGGACCCGAAGACCCGCGCCGAAGCGATGTCCCTGATCAACTCTCGCTGACTCGCCTGAACGACGAAGACGCCCGCCTCGCCGCGACCGCGGCCGGGCGGGCGTCGTCGTACAGCCGAAGCGGCTCCGGTCCTCGAGCCGCGTCAGGCGTCCATCACAGGACGGCCAGCAGCGCGACGGCCAGCAGCACCGGTGCGATGCAGGCGAACGCGCCGACAGCGGCGGTCCGCGGCCGATCCCGGTAGACGACACCGACGAGCAGCCAGGCCGCCCCGAAGGCCAGCGGCCCGAGGAGCAACCCACTCACCGCGGCGAAGAACACCTGCGCGCCGTCGCCGGCCAGACCCGCGACAGCCAGCTGCACGAGCAGCGCCAGCAGCGCCATCGGCCCGTACACCAGCAGGTTGCGCAGCGTCTGCGAGCCGCTGCCCCCGTCGTCGAGCCGAGCCAGCGCCCCGTCGGCGACTTCCACGTTCGCGCCCGCCTGGCGCAGCGCCGCCAGCGCCACCGCCGGGCCGCCACCGACCGCCTCAGCCGCCGCCAGTAGCTCCGCGGGACCCGGCTGGAGCACGGGGGAGGGAACCCCCGCCCGGCTCGCCGTGTCCAGCAGCCGGGTGGCCTGCATGCCGAGGCGGGCCTGCACGGTCGGCAGCTCGTCCCGGGCCGCCGCCAGCGCCGACGCCTCACCGGCGGCCGAGTCCGCCGCCTCCCGCCGCACCGTGTCCAACCGCTGCGCCGCCCCGAGATACTCCGCCCAGGCCGCACTCCGCTCGCTCACGCTTCCTCCTCGCTCATGCGGGTTCCTGGGTCAACGCGGTGAGCACGATGGGCGGATCCGAGGAAGGGTCACGGGCCTGCCAGAGGCGCTGCCGTAGCGCGGCCAGCACCTGGGCGTCGGCATCCGGGTCGGGGAAGCGGACCGTCTTCTCGTGCCCGCGCGTCGCGCCCCGCGGGCCGCCCAGGCCGCCCGCCGTGTTCACGACCGCGCAGCCCAGCGGCAAGGTCGCCGCCGCGTCGTTCGTCGCCTCCAGCACGTCCCCGCCGCCCGGCAGCGCGATCCGCACCGGCACCTGCCCGAACAGCGAATCCCGGCGCACGTGCAGCGCCTCGATGCCGCGCACCGTCTGCGAACACAGGATCAGATGCACGCCGTACGCCCGTCCGCGCCGGCCGATCGACTCCAGCAACCCCAGCGCCTCCGCCGCGACCGGATCCGAACCCGTCAACAGCACCGGGAACTCGTCGATCACACAGACCAGGCGGGGCAGCGACCGCTGCTCGCGCGCCTGCGCGAACCGCTTCACCCCCAGCTCCTGCCACAGCTCCTCGCGGCGGCGCAGCTCCTCGTCCAGCTCCCGCAACACCGCCAGCCCCTGCTCGCGATCGCAGTCCAGCCCTACCACCCGGGCGTGCGGCAGCCACGCCGGATCAGGCTCGCCCCCGGTACTCGGCGCGAACCGGCCGAAGGCCTCACCCGGCTTGAAGTCCAGCAGGTACAGCGCCAGCTCGTCCGGGTCGTAGCGGGTGCACAGGCCGTACAGGACGTTCACCAGGAACGCCGACTTGCCGCCGCCGGACCGGCCGCCGACCAGCCAGTGCGGCGTCAGGTCGGCGAACACCAGCGAGATCGGCGTCTCACCCGCCAGCCCCGCGGTCGTGGACATGCCCGCCGCCGACGACTCCGCCCACCAGTGATCCGGGTCCGGCAGCAGATCCATCAGATGCACCTGCCCCGACAGGGCATAACGTTCGGCCAGCTCCCGGCACACCCGAGCCACCAGCTCAGCCGGCGGATCAGCGTCGAGTCGCACCGGCACCGACAGCCCCGGCCAGGTCGCGGTGGGGCTCGGCCCGTCGTCGGCGCGAGCCGACGGTGGCGTGAAAGGCATACCCCCGAGCAGTGCGTACGGGTTGCGAAGCGCGACCTGCGTGCTCATCGGCAGCGGGGTCTGTGCCGACGGCAGCGACGTGTCCGGGGTCAGCGGCGGCGGCGGCCAGCCCGCGACGACCAGGTGCAGCCCCGTCGCCGGCCCCGCCTGCGCCAGCGCCGTGATCCGATTCAGCTCGGCGCCCGTCACATCCGAGGGCAGAGCGGCGATCAGCAGCAACATCGTGCAGTCCCGGCGACGCGGCCGGGCCGTCGGACGCCGCTGCGCCTCCGGCCGGCTCGGGCGTACCCAATGCTCGGCCTCCGCCAGCACGGCCTGCAACCCGGCCCGGTCGGTGACCGGCGGCGGCATCAGACCCGCATCGGCCAACGCCCCGAACGGCGCGAACAGCGCCCCGCCCACCGCGTCCACCGCCCGCACCACCAGCGTGCCCGACGGCGCCGTCGCCAGCAGCCGCAGCAGGACCGCCCGCAGCACCCCCGCCACCCGCGGATCCCGCGAATCGGCGCTGAACGTCAGATGACCCGTACCCAGCAGCGGCAACACCGCCGGGAACTGGGCATCCTCGCCCGGCGCCGCCGTGCCGATCCGGACGAACTCCGGCCGGCGCTGCTCACCCAGCGGCAAACCCGCCGGCACCTCGTCCAGCACGGCCCCCAGCCAGCCCGGCGTCAGCCGCACAGCCGCGTCACGCAGCCGCTGCGCCAGCGCCTGCTGCTCGGCCAGATCGGTGCGCGGCGGCGGAAGATAGGTGTCCAACGCGGACGCCGCCGCCTGAGTCACCGCCGAAGCATGCCGGTGCAGGCTCGCCGCCTGGTCGATCCGCGCGTTCAATCCGGGCACGCCGACACCTCCGCTGCGTCCTCCCCGGGGGAGGGTAGCGCAGAGCGCCCGATACCTGTCGCAACTACGCGGAAGCAACTCCCGTGTAAACCCGACAGTTCAGCCGTCGATGCCGGGCTATTCGTCCTTCGACAGGTAGTCGATGAAGCGTGCCCTGATCAGAGGCTCCTGGTCGCCGTAATCGTGCCCGGTGAACTCCCGCCACAGCGACACCGAGTCGTCGACCGCGGAGCCGATGTCGGCAAGCTCCCGCTCCTCGGTCTCCGGGGAGGTGGGCAGGTGCTTGAACAGGTCCCAGAAGAAGCCGATGTCCAGCTTTTCGCGTGCCTTGGTGAAGGCGCGCTCGCGCAGCTCTTCAGTGGGCAGGGCGTCCAGTTCGGCGAATTCGGTCACCCGACCAGCGTACGGGGTGATTCCCGAAGCGGCCTCCCGGCGGTGAACTGTCCGCCTGTCGCGACCTCGTGCGGCCGGGAGGCGCAGGCTATCGTCATCGCGTGTACGAGACCCCGCCGCCGAAGCGGCCGTCGCCCCTCCTCGGCCTGGTGAAGAAGCCGATGATGCTCGCCATCGCCGGAGCCGCCGTGGCCCTGCTGCTGGTCATCTTCTGCTGCTGCGGACTGTGGCTGTTCGGCAACTTGAACACCGGGTCGGTCTGACGCGTGCGTCCTCCATGGAGGAACCGCAGGCCCTGTGCGAAGAGTGTCTGCTCGACTACGCTTCCCGCCAGGACGTGCTGACGCGGGTCTCACCTTCCGGAAGCATGGGCGAGGACGGGACCACCTGGCCGAACCGATCGTTGTCCCTCGTCACCGCCCTGGTCGAAGTAGGTAAGTGGCGTGTGGGCGGCCTCGCCGCCGGAGGACGACGACACGGGGCACCGTGCCCGCGGAGGAGCCGTGTCGGCGACGCGATGGCTCGTACCTAGCGACTTTAGGCAAGGATGAGAAGCATGGCGCGATCGGTCAAATGGCGAAAAGTCCTGCTGGTGCTCGGCATCGTGGTAGGCGTGGCGGCAATTGGCGGGACGACGGCAACGATCCTTGCCTACAACGAGGCTACGAAGATCGACAGAAGTAACCCGAAAGTCGTGCTCGACGAGTACTTGAGAGCAAGCCTGGTGCGCGCCGACAGTGTTGGAGTCGATCTTTACGCGTGTGAGCGCGAGCCCGATCTGTCGACCGTGACCAGTCTTCGGGAAGAACTAACTCAGCGAGAGCAGAAGTTCGCCGTTGAGATCGAGGTGACCTGGGGGTCGATCGACCTGAAGGCCGCATCCACCACCGCAGTGGCAACGACCGATCTCGCGATAACGGCCCGCAAGCAAGGGGCAGTTGAAAGCAGAAGCCGTGAGACGTGGCAGTTCACTCTTGTCGACGAAGAGGGGTGGCGCGTGTGCAAGGCGAGCAGAATGGCCACGCCAACATCTGCACCTACGCCCTCGCCTTCGGCGGGCTAATTACTCCAGCCACAATTCGGCGAGCGGCACCGCTCGCGTGGAAGGCGCTTGTCCCGTGGCGGCCCAGCGATACCAGTCATGCTCCTGTGTAACCCTGACAACCGGGTGGCCTTCGGGTCCGCTGTGCGCCTCTGTTGCCGCTCTGAGTCCTCGCTGCTCTCCCTCTGATCCCGTCTGGATCAGTCTCCTGCCCATGAGTTGACCGCTGCCTTGGGCAGCGACAGATTCAGCGGACACGGCCACGCGCGTTGGAGGTGCGTCGAGCGACACGAGGATAAGACCATCAGTCGGCGGCGTTCGTTCGGCAGAAGTGCTGATGGTCTCCACCCACACCCGTTCTACAGGAACGAGGGCGGCGAAGACTTCGGTGCGTTCCCGCTCCGCGCGATACCACTCCGACTCGGCCAGCACTGGTACCAGGCTGCGCGCACCTTGACGGATCATGGTGTCGCCGCGCATGCCAGTACGCCATCCGTGACCGGGAAGCCCAATGAGAACTCGCGCACCGCGTAGCACTCCACCACTGCTGATGACTGTCAACGCCGGTACCGGCACGATCGCGGCGGGCGGAGTGCGCCACTCGGCTGCCCATGCTGCAAAATCTGCCTCGGTCATGCCGAGTCGTTCCCCTTCCCCAAAGCAGCGCCCTTGCTGGCCATGAAAGGCACCGGGTCGATCGCGCCACGGTTCGAACGGTCGCCGTCGAGGTGAACCTGGAAATGCAGGTGCGGGCCGCTGGAGTGACCACTCGTGCCCACGTAGCCGATGACCTGACCAGCTTGGACCCGTTCGCCGACGTGGACCAGAGGTCTACTCACCATATGGCAGTAGCGTGTGATCACCTGGCCTGCATGCAGGATGTCGACGAACCAGCCGCAACCAGGTGTGGAGGGTGAGCCGTCCCGGTCGCAGTTGCCCACGTCGCATTTGCTGACGATGACGACGCCGGCTGAGGCGGCCCGGATGGGTGTGTGGCGCGAGGCACCTAGGTCGACGCCGTTGTGGCTAGGTCTCTCGCGAGTGCGGAACCCCGACCAAACCCCCGCGCCTACCGGGGCAGTCCACCCTGAGGCTGCAATCTGCCCGAACTCGGCACATTTAAACTGGTTCCCCACCACGACAGCGCGCGCCGCACCATCCGTGAGTTGGTTGACGATTTGTGTCGCGGTCGGTTCATGCTTGGCATAGGCGTTCGGATATGCGCTGACCTGCACCCGCTGCGCGGCGACGGTAAGCGGCAGCGACTCCCATCCCTTGATCTTGAGTAGCTTGTTGTAGAACTTCGTCGATGAGTAGACCGGATCCATGATTTGTTCGGGAGTGCCCCAGCCCTGACTCGGCCGTTGCTGAAAAAGCCCTAGCGAATCGTGGTCGTTACGATCCCCGAGATGTCCGTGGTTGGTGAGGCTACTTTCTTGCATTGCAGTCGCCACCGCGATCACCCATCCCCGCGGCGGCACCTTGAGCTGTTGGCCGGTCTTGATGATGATGGCGGCGTTTCGGATCTTGTCTTCGCTGTACGGGCCGATTCTTGGGAACTGCCCGGTGACACTGATGGTCTTGGTGCTGCCGCAGCCGAGCGCGTTGGTCAAGGATGAGTTATTGGAGGCGAGGTCGCCGAAAATGACGGCAGTCACGGCACCGCCGCAGCACAGCAGGCCCAAGGCTGCAGTCACGGAGACAATGACCGCCGGCCGGAGCAGGCGACGTCCCTTGTCTCGCATAGGGGCAGTGAGCGAAGGAAGATTGCTCATGCCCGCTCCCAATCGACGCCGTCCACCAGCCACTGGCCCTTCTCGGCCACCAGGCGCAAGCGCAGTAGGCCCGCATCGATCGGAATGACGACCTCTACGAAAGCGTCCGCGAGGGCCTCCATACGGGCAGTTCCGGTGATCCTGTCCGATGGCACTCCGGCTGGGTCTACACCGTCAAGCTCGGCGACAAGAGCCTCCGTGCTGTGCGGTCGGAGGGAGTCGAGCCAGGCATCGGCGCTGCGGTTGTGCCTGATCCACTGCTGGGCGAACTTGGTCGCCACCGAGATGGCCTGCGGGCCGTTGCTCGCCTTCATCGGACTCGGTGTCGGGTCTAGCTGGACCAGGCCATCGTCTCCCTCGTGGGGGTCGACGGCGCTGGGAGCGGCGAGTGGCGGTTGTGCGGGCGAGGTCACCGATGGAGCGGCGTCACCGAACAACTTGCCCAGCGCGACGATCACCGCGACCACTCCGGCCAGCCCGAGTGCCACCACGGTGCGGGGCCGTAGAGGAATCCGGGAAAGCATGACTAACTCCGTTCCGCCCAGGTCTCGGAGCGCCGTGGCTCCGTACGCGGCGACGGTTCAGCAGCAGGTTCGATGCGTGCCTCGGCTCGAGTGGTCGCCTGTTGGGGCACCGTGGCAGGCCGGTAAACCGCGTAGGCCGGCGAGGAATCAGGAACATCCGGAGACCGCCAGGTCTCTGCCCGCACCGTGTCGACACCGCCGCGTGTCTCGGCACGCACAACTGAGGCGGGGTCCTCGGCACTGACCGCAAGTTCTGGACGTGCCTCCGGCACGGTTGTACTGCTGGTGCTGCCAGGCGCGACCACCGTGGCGGGTGTCCGGTCGTTCGAGGAAGATGAGGCAGGTGCCGATGGCCTAGCTGTAAGGAGCGAAGTTCCGCTACTGCCGCCGCCGAGCTGTGTGATCCGGCGGTATGGACGCAGCAACATCCAGCCCACGGCTCCGCACAGCAATACCAACGTGACCTGAAGCCAGCCTGCCAGTGATGAAGTACTCATGATGAGGTCGACGGCGAACAAGTAGACCGCCGCTCCAGTGCCGAAGATGAGTACGTTGAAGAGCGCGGCCAGCACCGAGTTCACGAGTCTGCGCAGTCCGGCGCTGGCAGGTCGGAGAAGACCGACCGTGCCCAGAGCAGGCGCAGCGATGACGGCCCACCGAATGATCAGGAAGCCCAGGAGAACCAGCAGGGAAGCGACAACATCGAACGCGGCATAACAGATCGCAGAGAGGATCGCTACGAAACCTGCGCCGATCCGTTCCATGCCCTTGGTTCCACGAAGGTACTCGTATGCTTCCGGGTCTTCTGTCTTGATCTGCTCGGCGACCTTCATCCAATCGCTTTGCTTCGCCCTGATGATTCCGTCGCGGCGAGCGCTGTCATCCTGGATAGCCTCGACATCTTGCCAGCTGAGCGACTTCGCGCGGTAAAGCGCTGGCCCGTACTTCTTGGCTGTCTCGCTATCCGCAGAGCCTAGGACTCCACGAAGCCAATTGCGGTAGAGGAGGGCCTGAACGGCCGTATCTCCAGCGCGCACAGCAGGCGGTCGGCGATCTTCACAGGCACCCGGTTCTGGGTTGCTGCATGGTGTGCCACCGGTCGGAGGCGTGGCCTTTGGCCCGACCGCGTCGTGGACGACGCTGAGAACGCCGACAAGTGTGCTGTCGGCAGCTTTGGCCGACTGGACGGGCCAGCTGGCAATCGCGGTCACGCCGACCATGACCAGGATGGCCCAACCGACCGTGGTGAGCGCCATGGACATCTGGGCCTGCCGGGAACGCCACAGCAGGTAAACGCCGATGACCGCCAGCGTGATGACACCGAATACGCTGAACACCTGCTTGTAGAGCGCCGTCGTGGCCTTCTCCACGAGCGGGTCGGCCCAGCCCCACATCTCGTCCGGAGCCCAAGCGCGTTCCCGTAGCGCATTGGAGACACCGACGATGCCCGCAGCGAGCATGAACTCGCCGTTGGCAATGGTGTTCTCCAGCTTGTAGTCCGGGTGCATGACGGTCTGGACGCAGTTGATGTCGTAGGTGGTGTAGTCGTACCCGGCGTAGCCGTACTCGCTGTACAGCAGGTAGCTGCTGCCGTCAGCTCCAGTCGTCCAAGTGGGCTTGCTGACGAACCAGCCGCCCAGGCCTGAGTCCGGGGCAGCAGGGTTCGGCGCGCTTAGGCACTGCACGCGTGCCGCGCTGACCTCCTGTAGCCGCTTGATGCACTCGTCGAGCCCGCGCGCTGTCCACTCCTCCAGCGAGCACAGCTTGTCCCCTGGCGCGGCCGCAGTAGTAGCAGCGGGCGCGGCCGCCTGGACGGGTGCGCCGAACAACGTCCCCAGCGCCAGCACCATCGTGGCGAGGGTCGCGGCGGCGAGCCGCTTCACCGCTTGCCTCCCTGGCCGGCCGCCTGCCCGGTCGGGGTGGTGTCGAGCGTCTCCAGCAGCCCGGCGACGTACGACACGTCGACCCGCACCCGCTGCACCCGGCTGTCGACGTCCCGCAGCACGAACTCGCGATACCCCAGCCGCCCCGAACTGTTCGCATCCGGCGCGGACAGCGAGGCCAAGACCGCTTCGTACCCGACGTCGGTCGGCACCCGCAGCAGCCGCAGCGCCTCGGAGGCGATCTCCGGGTCCTGCGCGATGCGTCCGACGAACACGGTCGAGACGAGGTTCTGCACGTCGAGTCCGAGGATGTCCTTCGGGTTCTGCGAGGCGACGAGTGCCGCGAGGTTCCACTTGCGGCTGTCGCGCGCGAGCCGGACCAGGAACGAGCGCCCGGACCGCCAGCCTTCCATGAAGTGCGCCTCGTCGAGTCCGACGAGTTTGCGCTGGTGCATGTCGCCGGAGTAGCAGCGCCGGACGGCGAGCCGGTGTGCGGTGTGCAGCATCGGCAGCGCGAGGGCTTCTTCGGCGGACCAGTACTCGCGCTCGATCTTCAGGTCGGGCAGGCGCAGCCCGGACATGGTGATGACGGTGAGCGCGGAGTCGGTGCTGAGCAGGTCGCCGGGCGGGCTGCCGAAGAACAGCAGCGCGAGCGGCATCTCGGCGGTGTCGAGCAGCAGGTTGGCCAGTTCGCGGCCGGTGTCGTCGATGCCGGCGAGGCAGCGTACGACGTCGTCGAGGGTCGCGGTCTCTTCGGCGGGCACGGTGCGGACCGCGTGCCGGAGCAGTGTCGCGGTGGACGCCTCGCGGGCGACCTGCGGCGGCATGAGCATCGAGCAGATGTCCTGCACGAGCATGCGGCGTTCGGCGCGGGCGTTGCTGACGGAGATCTCGTATTCGCGGTCGCCGTCGGGGCCGGGTCCGAACTCGGTGCGCTGCGGGGTCGGGATCAGCGAGTACGGGGCGAGGGTGCCCTGCTCGCCGCCGGTCAGGTTGAGGACCCGGGAGTACGGCTTGAGCTCGGGCATGTTCGCCAGGCGCGCGAGCGGGCCGCTCGGGTCGAGCAGCGTGACCTGGACGCCGCGGCGGGCGTTCAGGTAGCCCATGGCACCGAGCAGGGTGGACTTGCCACCGCCGGGTTCGGCGACCATGACCGACAGGCCGGAGCGCTCGCGGACCTCCATGGGGAAGTGCGGGTCGAGGAACACCGGGCGGCGGCAGGTGCCGGCGGTGCGCCCGAGCAGGTCGCCGCGGCGGTCGCCGACGACCGACGCGGCCTGGGGGAGTGCGGCGGCGAGCAGCCGGACCGGCATGCGGCGCAGGTAGCCGGTGTTGGCGACGGGTTCGCCGGGGATGAACTCGCGGGCGAGCTGGTCCTGCTGCTTGGGGTGCTGCAGGGAGACGCGCAGCTCGCGGCTGTACGTGGCGACGACGGAGCGGGCCCGTTCGAGGCATTCCTCGCGGTCGGCGCCGCTGACGGCGATGCGGTGCCAGCCGTGCGCGCGGGCGGAGTCGACGGGCAGGCCGGTGGTCATCTCGTCGCCCATGACGAGGGCACGGCTGGCCAGGCGCTCCAGCTCGGGCGGGGCGTCCATGCCGTGCTCGAGGTAGTCCAGCTGCTGCGAGCGGATCATGCGCAGCCGGTGTTCGAGGTTGCGGAAGCTGTCGCCGGGTCCGAGGATGTCGACCCGCGACGACAGTTCCATGGGCCAGGGCAGGCGCTCGTGGAAGTGCAGCCAGGGCTCGTGTCGCTCGGGGATGTCGAGGGGTTCCATGCGGCCGACGGTGAGCACGGCGACGTGCCGTTCCTCGCCGGTCATCCGGTTGACGAGCTTGACCGTGCTGCCGTACGGGGTGCGGTAGCGCTCGATGTGCTCGGTGAGGGCGAGCAGGTCACCGGAGTCCCAGCGGCCGTGGTTCACGGCGCCGAGCATGTTCGGCGGGCTCATGCCGAGCGCGACGGAGCGGTAGAGCAGCCATTCGAGTTCGGCGGCGGCGGCGCGCTGGCCGCGCATGCCGAACGCGGCGAGCACCTCGTCGAACTGTTCGACCTGCTTGCCGAGCTTGCGGCGTTCGGAGTCGGCGGTGCCCTTGCCGAAGGCGCGCAGCAGCTTCTCGCTGAACGAGTCGCCGAGCGCCCGGCGGGCGAAGGTGACACCGAGGTAGGTCTGGCCCTCGCTGTGGTTGATCTCGCGCAGGTGGCGCTGGGCGGCGACGAGGTGGTCGCCCCAGCCGGGCGCGCCCGGGACGGGCGGCAGCGGCCGGGCGGTGAGGTGGTCGAGCTGGGCGGCCCACTGGTCGGCCGGGAACGGCCGGGTGGTGCGGCGCAGGTGCAGGCGGAACCCGGCGAGGCCGGCGTACTGCTCGCTGATGGCGGACAGCAGCGCCTCGCGGTCGGCGTCGGGGCGGAACGCCCAGCGCACCTCGGGCAGCATGTACCAGGCGGTCACCGCGTGCGGAGTGAACGTGAGGTGACCGGCGATCTCGGTGATCGCGAGTTCCTGGGCGGCGTCGCGGTCCTTGGCGGGCTTCGGCTGCGCGGGCGGCTTGACCTGCTTGCCGCGGCTCTTGGGCGGCGGCTGCCGGTGGCCGGTCGCGGGCGGCGCGGAGCGGGGCGCGGCCTGCGGTGTGCCGCGCGGGGGCAGCGGCCTGCTGCTCAGCGGCACGGTGCTGACCGGCACGGAGCTGACCGGCATCGCGCTGACCGGGCGGTTGCGCAGGTCCGGCTGGGGGCGCATGGGCACCCCGCTGACGGGTACGCCGCTGACGGGCGCGTTGCGCGGCACCCCGCTGACCGGGGCGTTGCGTGGACGGCCGGCCGTGGCACGCCCCTCGCCGGGTGGCGCGACGGGGTAACCACCCTGGTCGGCGAGCCGCGAGCCGGTCGGGGGTGGCGTGGTCCGGGTGGGGCTGACGGGCGGCGGGGCCGTCGGGGGCGAATCCGCCCGCACGGGTCCGCTGCGCTGCGCGGCGCCGGCGGCCGGTGCCGCGTCGGGGCGTCCGGTGTTGCGGCCGGTGCCCGTCGCGGCCGGCCCGCGGCTGGCCGGGGCCGAGCGCGGCGGGGTGCCGGACTGGCCGACCGAACCGGGGTCGGCCGCCTCGGAGTCGAACAGCTCCAGGAACGGCGACTCGATGTCGGGGCCGGACGGTGCCGGTGGCGCGCTCGGCGGCTCGGGGTCGCGGCGCGACGAGGCGGCGCGTTCACGCTGGGCCTGGGTGGCGGCCTCGGCGGCGGCGCGCATCTCGGCGGCCCGGCGGTCGGCCGCGGTCTGCAGGTCGCTGCGCAGGTCCGCGTTGCGCAGGTCGCCGGTGCGCGCCTCGGGACGCCCGCCGGTCTCCTCGGCGGGGGCGTCGGGCTCGGCGGGTTCGCGGCGGCGGGGCGGCTGGAACACGGCGACGGGGCCCGTCGCGGCGGTCCCTTCGACGGACGGGACGACGTCGGATACCGCGTCGTCCAGGTCGTACTCGGTATCGTTGCTGGTCATGTGATCGCCTGCCGCACGACGACGCGGCGGGCGACCAGGCGCGGGTCGCGGCGCTCGATGACCGGCTCGCGGGTGCGCCGCCAGTCGGTGAGCGCGGTGCGGATGACCATGCGCGCCGGCCGGTCGGGGTCGACGTGGCGGAAGATGTACGACGTCGTCACGATGGCGAGCGCGATCTCCCAGGTGGGGAACAGCTCGAACTCCTGCGTGAACAGCCAGTGGACGCCCATGTAGAGCGGGACCAGCAACACGAACAGGCCGTACTGGGCGTACGGCAACTGCACGGGGAGCGTGTATCCGGGCGGCCCGAGATAGACCAGCCGAGCCCGGTAGATGTCGTCGTCCGTACGCAGCCGCATCGCTTCCGCCTACTCGAACATGATGTCGATGAGGTTCTCGCCGACGAGCAGCAGCGCCCCCGCGCCGACGATGAAGGCGACGCCGATGATGGCGATCGCGGAGCTGGTCAGCACCTTCGACACCTCGCCCTTGCTGGCCCGGCCGATGAAGATGACGCCGAGGATCGCCAGCAGGATCGGAGAGATCTTCGTGGCGAAGAAGGTGAGGATGTCGTTGGTCGCGATGCCGCCCTTGGGCTCCTCGGGGGCCGCCTGGATCGCGTCGGCGATCATGCCGAGGGTCGGCGTGGCATGGCTCCACGCCGCCTGGACCAGCTCCATGGCGATCATTCGGTACCTCCCCGGTGCGCGACCGGCGCTGCAATTGCTTAAGCCTTACTGATGGGGGTCCTCAGCGGTGGGATGCAGCCGATGACACCCTGCTTCGTGTCGATCACAGTTCGTAGTGGAGCGCCGGGGTTTTGCGGTTATGTAGGACCGGTGTTCGATCCATAGCAGAGCGTACGGTGCACCCACCGGTGCGACAAGCCATGCAGGTGGTGGCGGGTGTCGGAAGTCCGCCCGTCACCTGCTACCGGTCATCGTGACGCTCACGTCGGCGAAGGTCAGCGGGATCGGCGCCTGTGGCTTGTGGACGGTCACCACCGCCTGCGCGACGCGGGAATCGGCCAGGCAGGCATCGACGAGTCGCTGTGCGAGGGTCTCGATGAGGTCGACCGGCGGCCCGGCCACGATCTCGGCCAGCCGAGCCGCCAGCTCGCCGTAGTGCACGGTGTCGGCGACGTCGTCGCTGGCCGCGGCCGGGCGCAGGTCCAGGCCGAGCTGCACGTCGATGACGAAGTCCTGGCCGTCGCGGCGCTCGAAGTCGAAGACGCCGTGGTTGCCGCGTACCCGCAGGCCGGTGAGCGTGATGAGGTCCATGGTCAGCTTTCGTAGCGCAGCCGAGGGCTGCCGGTGGCCCGCCATACCGCGAGGGCGTCGGCGGTCGAGCGCACGTCGTGCACGCGTACCCCCCAGGCCCCGGTCGCGGCGGCCAGGACGCTGGTCGCGGTGGTGGCGGCGTCGCGGTCCGCGGCGGGCCGGCCGTCGAGCAGCAGGCCCAGGTAGGACTTGCGGCTGGCCCCGAACAGCACCGGGAAGCCCAGGTCGAGGATGCGGTCCAGGTGCCGGGTCAGCGCCCAGTTGTGCTCGGCGGTCTTGGCGAAGCCCAGTCCCGGGTCGACGATCAGCCGGTCGGCGGCGACCCCGGCGCGCAGCGCCTCGTCGACCCGGCGCGACAGCTCCTCGCGCACCTCGGTGACCACGTCGCGGTAGGTGGCCAGCGCCTGCATGTCGGCCGAGTGCCCGCGCCAGTGCATCACCACGTACGGGCAGCCGGCCTCGGCGACGACGCGGCGTATGTCCGGATCGGCCAGCCCGCCCGAGACGTCGTTCACCACCGCCGCTCCGGCCTGCACCGCGGCCGCGGCGACCGCGGCGCGGGTGGTGTCGACACTGGTCGGCACACCGGCCTCGGCCAGCGCGGTGATGACCGGGACCACCCGCTTGATCTCGGTGTCGGCGTCGACGCGCGACGCGCCCGGGCGGGTCGACTCACCGCCGACGTCCACCAGGTGCGCGCCCTGTCCGTGCAGCTGGATCCCGTGCCGGACGGCGGCTTCGAGGTCGTCGTAGAGGCCACCGTCGGAGAAGGAATCCGGGGTCACGTTGAGAACCCCCATCACCAGCGGCGGCGTCGCGTGCATCAGGTCGGACACCACGCTGCGAGAATATCGGTCGTGACTTCGGTGGTCTTCTCGATAGGCAGCAACCTCGGCGACCGCGCCGATCATCTGCGCTTCGCGGTGCGCAGGCTCGCGCAGGAAGGCGAGCTGCTCGCGGTGAGCGGCGTGTACGAGACGCCGCCCTGGGGCGACACCGAGCAGCCGGCGTACTACAACGCCGCGCTGCTCGTCCGCGGCCCGCAGTCGGTGGAGCAGTGGCTGCTCACCGCGCAGGGCATCGAACACGAGGCGGGGCGGGTGCGCCACCAGGCCCGCCGGTACAGCCCGCGCACGCTCGACGTCGACCTGGTCGCGGCGTTCGCCGAGGACGGCGAGCCGATCCTGCGCGACACCCCCGAGCTGACGCTGCCCCATCCGCACGCCCACCAGCGCGCCTTCGTGCTGCGGCCCTGGCTTGAGGTGCAGCCCTACGCGCAGCTGCCCGGACACGGCTGGGTCAACGATCTCGTGCTGGCCGAGCCGATGGCGACCGAGGTCGCCATGATGACCGCGCTGCCCCAGGTGCGCCTCGAAGTAGAGTGACGGTCATCCAGTCGAGTGAAAGGTGGGGACCGAGTTGAGTCAGACGCCGGAGCCACGGCTGCAACCCACCAACCCGGCTACCCTGATCGTCGCGGGCCTCGGCTCGGCCGCCGTCGCCTGGCTCGTCATCAGCACCTGGTATTTCGACCTGGCGACGCTGCCGTTCCTCGGCCGCAGCGGCTGGCTGCCGGCGTTCACGCTGCTGGCGCTCGCGATCGTGGAGTTCGCGCTGGCGCAGCAGACGCGGGCGCGGCTGGAGGGCAAGCCGGGCCGGGAGCGGGTCGAGCCGCTGGCCGTCGCCCGCTACGCAGTGCTGGCCAAGGCGTCGTCGCTGGCCGGGTCGATCTTCGCCGGTTTCGCCGCCGGGCTGAGCCTCTGGCTGTTCGTGGACGGCCAGCAGCGGCAGCTGGCCGCGGTCAGCCGCGATCTGCCGGCCGCGCTCACCTCGCTGGCCTGCTCGCTGGCGCTGGTCGGGGCGGCGCTGTGGCTGGAGCGGGCATGCCGGGTGCCGAAGCGCCCCGAGGACGACAAGCCGGACGTCCAGTAACGGCCGAACGGATCGGCGGCGACCACTATCGGGTACCCGTCGGGCGCGGTATGTCATCGCCGGTAGACCCTGTTGCATTCACGTTTCAGCCGGTAGGTTGCCTCGGGTATGCCGTGTCGTACCCCGCGACCGGCAGCCGACTCGGGAGGCGCGAGTCATGGCCTACGACAGCGAAGCGACCGACGCGACAGGGCAGCGACGGTACCGCGGCGAGGGCTTCCGCGAGGAGTCCGATCTCAGAACCGACGGCGGCGCGCACAGCGTCCTCGCCGGCGTGCAGTACCGGCCGAGGGCGACGCCCGCGGCCAACCTCGACGACGTCTTCGACGACCCCGCGCACGGCGAGGTCGGCCGGGACCGGCTCGGCGTGCATTTCGCCTGGGAGGGCGTGCTGCTGCTGGGCGTGGTCGCGATCGGCTTCCTGCTGCACAGCGGCCACCGCGACACGATCACCGGCACGAACTTCAAGGAGCTGCTGGTCTTCGCGTCGGTGCTGGGCCTGCTCGGCTTCGGCGCCTCGATGACGCTGCGCGCCGGTGCGGTGAACCTGGCCATCGGTCCGGTCGCCGCGGCGGCCGCCCTTTACTACGCCGAGCACGGCGACCAGGGTGTCGTGCCCACCGCGGGCATGGCCGTGGCGCTCGCCGCCGGGCTGGGCCTGGCCGTCGCCGTCCTCGTGGTGGGCTTCCACGTGCCCGGCTGGGCGGGCAGCCTGGCGGCCGCGCTGGTCGCGATCGTCTGGATCCAGAAGCACCCGGCCCCGCTGACCGTGAGCGGCGGGTACGACCCCACCGACCACGCGCTCTACCTGTACGGCGCGTTCGCCGCGCTGACCATCGTGGCCGGCCTGCTCGGCGCGATCCGGTCCATCCGGCGCGGGGTCGGCCGGTTCCGTCCGGTCAGCGACCCGGCCCGGCGGCGTGGCGGCCTCGGCGGCGTCGTCGCCGTGCTCGCGCTGGTCGGCTCGACGGCGCTGGCCGCGGTCGCGGGTGTGGTGATGGCCGCGCTCAACGGCTCGACCGAGCAGGTCGTCGCGCCGACCGAGGGCTTCGAGCTGACCGGGCTGGCCCTGGGCGCGGCCCTGATCGGCGGGGTGAGCGCGTACGGCCGCCGCGGCGGCGTGTTCGGCACGCTGCTCGGCGTCAGCCTGCTGGCCCTGGTCGTCTGGTACGCCGAAGCGGCCCAGTGGCGCATCTCGCTGTACGCGCTGGCCGCCGGCGCCGTCGCACTCGGCCTCGTGGTCACCCGGCTGGTGGAGACGTTCGGGCGGCCGCTGCCGCTCGACGAGGACAGCCCGGACGACTGGGCCGACGTGGGCGTGCCCGGCACCTCGTGGTCCACGGGCAGCGGCGACACCTGGGCGAACCTGCCCGCGCAGCCCGCTCCCGCGCGCGCCGACCAGTGGGGCGACGAAGACCGCTGGTCCTCCCTGCGTTAGAGCTGAGCCGAGCCGCCGCGTCCGCCTCCGCGGGCGCGGCGGCTCGTTTCGCACCGTGCCACTTTCGAGCGCGGGAGCGGTCGAGTCGGGCGAAACGGGCGGGCGCTCGTTGAACCGTTCGTGACGAAGGTTCGGCGATTACCGGCGCGTCGCGCGCCGCGAGCGGGTGTGCGCAAGCCGCGCTGGGTGGCGCAGCTGTTCAGGACGGGTCGGCGACGATCTCCAGGCGGAATGTTCTCGCATTTCAAGGCCGTGGAGCATTCCCCTCGCAAGCAACTGTCGGTAGCCTCTAGCAACATGCCGGACTCGGACACTCGCGATGAACAGCGGCACGCGCGCCTGCTCCCGGTGTTGTTCTGGGGCGGCGTCGGGCTGGCCCCGCTGGCTGCGATTTTCCTGTTCATGGCCGATGGCGGCACCGCAATGCGGGCCGCCGTGGGCGTGGTCATCCTGTCGGTCATCCTGATCGGTCTGTCGATCACTCTCCGTCGCGACACCGAGACGGTGCGGCTCGAGATCGAAGACATGATCCTCGATGAGATCGACACCGTGCGGGCCGACGTCCGCGACGACATCTCCACGGCCGCCCACGCCACGCACCGCGCGTTCGGGGAGAAGTTCCAGTACCTGGTGGACCAGCTGGAAGCCACGCGGCACGAGCTGGAGGCCACCCGGGCGCAGCTGGAGCACGTCCGGGCCGAGGCCGCCCGGGCGGCGCAGGCCGCTCCCGCGCCCGCGGCGCGTAGCGGCAGTCCCGCACCCGCCCCGCACCAGCCGGGCCCGAACTCGGGCCGCGCGGGCATGCCGCCTGGCGGCGTGGTGCGGCACACCGAGACCGTGCAGGTGACGACGCGGCACACCATCGTCGACCCGCACGGCGAGGACGGCCAGCGCGGCGCGGCGATCTACGGCAGCCCGGTCAGCGGCGGGGCAGGCGGCTTCGACCGCGACCGTGAGCGGGGCCGCGACGGGGCCGAGTACGCCCACCGCGCCGAGACCCCGCGGATCGAGGTGCAGCGCCCACGGGCGGAACGTGCCCGCGAGCGGGACCGGCACGAGGAGTCGTGGACCGAGCAGCGGTTGCGCGAGCAGCTGGAGCGCCGCCGCGACGCGAACGAGCCGGTCTCCGGCGGCGACAGCTGGACCTCGCGGCGCGACCGCGGCGACGACCGCTGGTCCGACCGGGCCGGCGACGCGATCGAGGGCCGCTGGTCCGACCGCGACGACGAGGACCGTCCGGTGCGGGCCGCCGGCGACCGCTGGACCACGGTGCGCAGCGACGACCGGGGCCGTGAGGTGCGGATGGGCGAGCGCCGGGCGGCGCTGCACAGCGACAGCTCCGGCACCGAGCTGCGGATCGAGGACCGCTGGGCCGCGGTGCGGCGCGAGGACCGCGGCTTCGACGACGACCGGGCCGACGAGGGCCGGGGCGGCTTCCCGTACCGCGACCAGGACCGCCGTGAGCCTCGCGCGCTGACCGGCTCGGACCGCGAGGACCGCTGGTCCGACTACGAGGACTCGCGCGAGCGGGATCGTGATCGGGAGCGGGACCGGGACCGCGATCGGGACTACGACCGCCGGTACCGCTGAGCACCACAGCCAGGACGCGCCCTTCCGGACAGCCCGGGAGGGCGCGTTTTCCCGTCAACGGCTACTTGTCGATGTCGCCGACGACGAAGAACATCGAGCCCAGGATGGCGATCAGGTCCGGCACCAGGGTGCCCGGCAGCAGCGTGGACAGCGCCTGCACGTTGGCGTACGACGCGGTGCGCAGCTTCATCCGCCAGGGCGTCTTGTCTCCCTTGGAGACCAGGTAGTAGCCGTTGACGCCGAGCGGGTTCTCGGTCCACGCGTAGGTGTGCCCCTCCGGGGCCTTGACCACCTTCGGTAGGCGTACGTTGACCGGCCCGCCGATCCGGTCCACCCGGTCCAGGCACTGCCGGACCAGGTCCAGCGACGCGTACACCTGGTCGAGCAGCACCTCGAAACGCGCGTGGCAGTCGCCGGCGGTGCGGGTGACGACCGGGACGTCCAGCTCGCCGTAGGCCAGGTACGGCTCGTCGCGGCGCAGGTCGAAGTCCAGGCCACTGGCCCGCCCGACGGGCCCGGAGGCGCCGTACGCGGCGGCCTGCTGGGCGGTCAGCACCCCGACGCCGACCGTGCGGGCCAGGAAGATGTCGTTGCGCCGGATCAGGTCGTCGAGCATGGGCATCCGCGAGGCGACCAGGTCGACGGCCTCCCGGGCGCGCCGGGTCCAGCCCGCCGGGACCTCTTCCTTCAGCCCGCCGATCCGGTTGAACATGTAGTGCATGCGGCCGCCGGTGGCCTCCTCCATGACGGCCTGCAGCACCTCGCGCTCGCGGAACGCGTAGAACACCGGGGTGATCGCACCGATCTCCAGCGGGTACGAGCCGAGGAACATCAGGTGGTTGAGCACCCGGTTCAGCTCGGCCATCGCCGTGCGCAGCCAGACCGCCCGCTCCGGCACCTCCAGCCCCATCAGCCGTTCGACGGCCATCGCCGCGCCCAGCTCGTTGCTGAACGCGCTCAGCCAGTCGTGGCGGTTGGCCAGCACCAGGATCTGCCGGTAGTCGCGGACCTCGAACAACTTCTCCGCGCCGCGGTGCATGTATCCGACGATCGGCTCGGCGGACAGCACCTTCTCGCCGTCCAGCACCAGCTTGAGCCGCAGCACGCCGTGCGTGGACGGATGCTGGGGCCCGATGTTCAGCACCATGTCGGTGCCCAGCTGCTGGGCCCCCGCCCCCGCGCCGACCGTCAACTCCCGGCTACCGCCCGCTGCCACCATGCGCGCCATCGTAAGCCAGCCCCCAGAAAGGAAGGGCACCTTGCCATCGCTATTTGTAGAGGAAGGGCACCTTCTTAACGCAGCGCCCGCTGCGGCCTGGGACGGGCGGTCGGTCAGCGGTGGGTGAGCAGGAAGGGCAGCTCGCTCGGGTCCAGGCCGGTCCACTGCGCGAGCCACCAGTGCGCCCCCAGCCCGCCGGTGGCGGTCAGCTCGCCGATCTCGCTCGCCGCGGCCAGCGCTCGCACGTAACCGACCGGATCGGTCGAGGCCAGGGTGAGCGGAGGCCGGCCGGCGGTGACGCCGAGGCGGTGCAGCGCCGTGCGCTGGTCCAGCAACCGCCAGCCAGCCCCGCCAGGCTCCCTCGCATCGTTCGGCCAGGCCTCTCCGCAGGCGTCATCCGCTCCGCTCGGCAAGGCCTCGCTACGGGCGTCGGCCGCTCCGCCCGGCCGCGCAGCCGCGGCAGCGATGGAGTCCATGGCGACGTGGCAGGTGATGTCGGTGCTGCCGTCGAAGGCCGGGGGCACCTCACGGCCGTCCCGGAAGCCGGTGGCCGTCGGCAGCGCCGGTCGCCGGTCGCGCAGATGTCCGTAGTCGACCGCCAGCGCGAGCCCCGCGTCCAGCGCGCCGACGGCGTCGGCCCATGCCTCGTCACGGCTGCGCCCGATCTCCACGACGTCGTCCGCACCGGCGGGCCACCACCGAGCGATCCAGGCGGCGTCGACGGGATCGACGGTTCCGCACGGCTGCAGGTCCGTGTCCAGGTACGACCCGTCGCGGGCGAGGTCCAGCGGCACGTTGTCGAGCCACTCGGTGGCCAGCAGCAGCCCGGTCAATCCGCGCGGAAGTTCGGTGTGCCAGGTGATGCCGTCGTCCCCGCGAGCGCTGACCTCCACGGCCACCGGCCGGACCCGCGTCTGCAGCGACACGGGCAGCGAGGCCAGCACGCCGTGCAGCAGCTCGCCCCGCCCCGCACCGACATCCACCAGGTCGAACACCTCGGGCCGGCCGAGCGCCCGGTCCACGTCGGCGGCGAGCGCGGCGATCGCGCGGGCGAAGTGGGGCGACTGGGCGCTGGTCCGGAAGTGGTCGGCGGGCCGCTCGCGGACGAAGAACCCGTCCGGCCCGTACAGCGCAGTTCGCATCGCGTCCCGCCAGCGCATGGAAACGGTTCACACTCCGTTCGTCCTGGGTTGCCCTGCCGAATCTAGTTTCCGGCCATGCGACGTATTCTCACCTGCCTGACGGCAGGCGCCCTGGCGGCGACCGCGCTGCCCGGCGTGGCCGCGGCCGAACCCGGGCCGGCGACCGGCGGCGTGCCCGCCCTGCGCGCGGTCACGGCGAAATTCGAGACCCCCGCGCTGTACGACGACGAGCCCGGCGGCGACGCCGACGCGGACGACCCGGCGATCTGGGTGAACGAGCGGGACAAGGCCCGCAGCCGGGTCATCGTGACCGCGAAGAACGGCGGCCTGCGCGTCTACGACCTGCGGGGACGCGAGACCCAGTCGTTCGCCACGCCGGACGCGCCGGGCCCGGACGACGAGCCCGGCCGGTTCAACAACGTCGACCTCGTGACCGGCTTCCCGCTGCACGGGCGCCTGGTCGACCTGGCCGTGGTCACCGACCGGGGCCGCGACAAGCTGCGCTTCTACCGCATCGACGACGGCGTGCTGACCGACGTGACCGCGCCGGACGCGCCGTTCGCGTTCAACAGCACCCAGGAGGAGGTCAACGAGCAGGCCACCGCGTACGGGCTGGCGACGTTCCGCGACGGCCGGGACTTCCTGGCGGTCGCCAGCCGCCGGCACACCCCGGAGCTGGGCATGTTCCGCCTGGTCGCCAAGGGCGCGAAGGTGAGCTACCAGCGCGTCGACCGGCTGGTGCTGCCGGACACGTTCGCGTTGAAGGGCGGCGGCTCGTGGACGCCGTGCCTGGAGCCGGGCGAGCTGCCGCAGGTCGAGGGCATGACGGTGGACCCGGCGCTGGGTGTGCTCTACGCCGCGCAGGAGGACGTGGCGCTGTGGCGGGTGTCGGTCACCGGCGGCCGCTTCGGCTACACGCCGCGCATGGTCGAGCGGACCCGGGAGTACGGCGTCCCGGCGGTCTACGACCCGCAGACCGAGGAGTGCACGGTCGACTGGTCGGCCGATCCGGGCGAGGGCGGGCGCATCGCCGCCGACGTCGAGGGCGTGACGATCTTCAAGACCGGCCGGTACGCGGGCACGCTGCTGGTCTCCTCGCAGGGTGACGACACCTTCTACACGTACGACCGGCTGACCTTGCGCCCCACGGGCCGCTTCGCGGTCGTCGACGGCCGGGTCGACGGCTCCCAGGAGTGCGACGGCGCGGCGGTGGTGAACACTCCGCTGCCCGGCTTCCCCGGCGGCCTGCTGGTGGTGCACGACGGCCAGGAGACCCCGTCCGGCGACCGGGCCGCGACCAACGTCAAGTTCCTGGACGCGGGCTTCCTGAATAGGCACTGACCGGCGAGACGGCGGTCACGAAAGGCGCTCTCGGGAGGTGGTCCCGGGGGCGCTTTTCGTTGTGCGGATGTGAACGAATCGCGGCAGTGCGGTTTCGCACAGTCTCTGTCCAGTGATCAGGACACGGGGTCATACTTGCCCCGACCGGTACCCCGAAGAAGAGGACTGGATCAGATCATGAGTGCTGAGCTCACCATCGGTGTGATCGGCGCCGGCCGGGTCGGCGCGGTCCTCGCCGCCGCCCTGCGGGGCGCGGGACACCGGGTAGTCGCCGCTTCCGGCGTGTCCGCCGCGGCCAAGCACCGCATCCGCACCCTGCTTCCCGGTGCGCAGAATCTTCCCGCCGACGAGGTGGCCCGCGCCGCGGCCGATCTGCTGATCATCGCGGTGCCCGACGACGCCCTGGCCGGCGTCGTGACCGGCCTGGCCGCCACCGGCGCGCTGCGACCGGGCCAGGTCGTTGCGCACACCTCGGGCGCGCACGGGCTGGCCGTGCTGGCCCCGGCCGCCGCGGTCGGCGCCCGCACGCTGGCGCTGCACCCCGCGATGACCTTCACCGGCACCGCCGCCGACCTGGACCGGCTGCCCGGCATCTCGTACGGCGTGACCGCCGCCGACACCACGGTGCGCGCCCTGGCCCAGGCGCTCGTCGGCGACCTGGCGGGCAGCCCGGAGTGGATCGCCGAGGACCGTCGCGCGCTCTACCACGCCGGCCTCGCCCACGGCGCGAACCACCTGGTCACCCTCGTGAACGAGGCGGCCGACCGGCTGCGCGACGCGGGCGTGCTGAGCCCGGAGAAGGTGCTCGGCCCGCTGCTGACCGCCGCGCTGGAGAACGCGCTGCGCATGGGCGACTCGGCGATCACCGGCCCGGTGTCGCGCGGCGACGCGGGCACCGTCGCCCGGCACGTGCAGGAGCTGGCCCGCACCGCCCCCGACTCGCTCCCGGCATACGTCGCGCTCGCCCGGCGCACCGCGGACCGCGTGATCGCCAACGGGCGGCTGCGCGCGGTCGACGCCGAGCCGCTGCTGGGCGTGCTGGCCGACCCGACCGCCGCCGACGCCGGGCAGCTCGGCGAGGCGGCGAAGTGACCGCCGTCGTCCGCACCCGCGAGGAGCTGGCCGCGGCGCGTTCGGCCGCGCGGGGCTCCGTGGCTGTGGTGATGACCATGGGCGCGCTGCACGAGGGGCACGCCACCCTGCTGCGGGAGGCCCGCAAGCACGCCGACGTCGTACTGGCGACGATCTTCGTGAACCCGCTGCAGTTCGGTCCGAACGAGGACCTGGCCCGCTATCCGCGCACCTTCGACGCCGACCTGGCGCTGTGCGCGGCCGAGGGCGTCGACCTGCTCTTCGCGCCGACACCCGAGGTGATGTACCCGCACGGGCAGCCGCAGGTCACCGTGCACCCGGGCCCGCTGGGCGAGGTGCTGGAGGGGGCGGTGCGCCCCGGCCACTTCGCGGGCGTGCTGACCGTGGTCGGCAAGCTGCTCCTGCTCACCCGCCCGGACCTGGCGTTCTTCGGGGAGAAGGACTACCAGCAGCTCACGCTGATCAAGGCCATGGTGCACGACCTCGAACTCGGGGTGGAGATCGTCGGGGTGCCGACGGTCCGGGAGCCGGACGGGCTGGCCCTGTCCAGCCGCAACCGCTACCTGAGCGCGCCGGAGCGGGAGACCGCGCTGGCCCTGTCCCGGGCGCTCCGGGCGGGGGCCGCCCGGCGCGAGCCCGCGGCGGTGCTGGCCGCCGCGCGGGCCGAGCTGGCCGGGGTGGACGTGGACTACCTGGCCCTGCGCGGGGCCGACCTGAGCGAGGAGCCGGGTCCGGGCGAGGCGCGGCTGCTGGTCGCGGCCCGCGTCGGCACCACCCGGCTGATCGACAACCTGCCCGTCCACCTCGACGCGGCAGCCCCGACGACCGAGGAAGAACCGGCCTGATGTTCCTGCGCACCATGTTCAAGTCCAAGATCCACCGGGCCACGGTGACCCAGGCCGACCTGCACTACGTCGGCTCGGTCACCATCGACGAGGACCTGATGGACGCCGCCGACCTGCTGCCCGGCGAGCAGGTCGCGATTGTGGACATCACCAACGGGGCGCGGCTGGAGACGTACGTCATCCCGGGCGAGCGGGGCACCGGCGTGATCGGCATCAACGGCGCGGCGGCGCACCTGGTCAAGCCCGGTGACCTGGTCATCCTCATCTCGTACGCGCAGGCCGACGAGGCCACCGCCCGGTCGTACACCCCGCGGGTGGTGCACGTGGACGCCGACAACCGGATCATCTCGCTCGGCGCGGACCCGGCCGAGGCAGTGCCAGGCATGGTGGGCGACGTCGTCCGGGGCGACCTGACCCTGAGCCGTTAGGCCGATCCGCTATGTGGTTCGAGTCGAAGAGTAGGACGAAATCCGCGAAAGGGACCAAGGGCAAGGGCGTTCCCTGCCTCTGAGCTGCGAAATCGTCGCCGATGTGATCGCGGTCTCGGCCGTTAGGCCGATACGGTCCCGACGGGTTTCGCTTAGGCTCGCCCAGGCTTTATGACCTGGGAGGATGGGCGATGCGGGGACGCCTTACGGTCGGCACCATGCTGGCCGCACTACTGACGAACCTGGCCCTGGCCGGCTGCGGGACCGCGCTGCCGGCCGAGGTGGACTCGAAGCTGACCGACGACTGGGTGAAGGTCGCCGACGTCAAGGGCTGGGTGCCCGAGGCGGGCGTCTGCCTCGGCGTGGCGCCCAAGGACACCGGCCGCTACACCGACGCCGTCGTCGACTGCGCCAAGTCGCACTACGGCGAGGTCGTGCACGTCGGCGAGTTCAAGGGCCTGACGACCTCGCCCGGCCCGAAGGACAACGCCGCCGCGCTCGCCGAGTGCGACAGGGAGGCCACGACCTACCTGGGCCGCTCCTGGAGCCTGGCGCGCCTCGAACTGACCCTGGCCGTGCCGACCCCGACCGCCTGGACCGGCGGCGCGCGCTGGTTCCGGTGCGACCTCGCCGAGGTCACCACGGTGTTCGACGCGCCGGACTGGGTGCAGCGCACCGGCAGCCTGAAGGGCGACGTGCCGGCCGCGCTGCTGGTCGGCTGCGTGAACTCCCAGGAGAAGGGCGACTCGATCGTCAAGATGCCCGAGGTGGCCTGCGCCAAGGCGCACAACAGCGAGTTCGTCGGCGCCTACCGCGCGAGCGTGAGCACGGCATACCCGAAGTCCGAGCGGCAGTGGAACGTCCTCCACGACGAGTGCCAGGACCTGGCCGCCAAGTTCATGGGTGTCAGCCTGAGCAGTGCGGGCCGGATCGGCGTCATCTCCAGCCCGAACAACCCGGAGTCCTGGGCGGCCGGTGACCGGATGGTGCGTTGCGTGCTCTGGTTCTATGACGGCAAGACCATGAAGAAGTCGGCCAAGGGGTCCAAGGGCAAGGGCGTTCCGGGCTGGTAGAAGGCCGACAGCACCGCTGTCGCGGTCGCCTTCCGTCCGTTAGGCTCCCGGGCGGACGTCTGGGAGGGACGACACATGGCATGGAGGCGGAGGATCGCCGCCAGTGCGGCCGTCTGCGCACTGGCGGCGCTGGCGGGCTGCTCCTCGCCGGTGCCCGGTGTGGACGGCAAGCTCGCCGACGACTGGGCGAGCCTGCCCGCGGCGCAGGTGTTCACGCCCAGCGCCGAGGTGTGCCATGAGAAGGCGTACGAGCAGACCGGCCGGGCCACCGCGTACCGGCCGGTCGACTGCGCCACGGAGCATTACGGCGAGACGGTCTACGTCGGCACGCTGACCGGTGCCGCCGCCGAGCTGGCCACCGCGCCGGAGGCGGACGACGCGGTGCTCGCGGGCGCGTTCGCCGAGTGCGACGAGCGGTCCACCGCGTTCGTCGGCCGGCAGTGGCGCGACGGCCGGCTCACCCTCGACCTGACGCTGCCCTCGGCCGCGGCCTGGCAGGGCGGCGCCCGGTGGTATCGCTGCGAGCTCAACGAGCTGACCACGGTCACCGACAAGGCCGACTGGGTCCGCCGCACCGGCAGCCTGCGCGGCTCGCTGCCGACGCCGCTGCTGCTCACCTGCTTCGCCGAGAGCGGCAAGAACGGCTCGGTGGACACCATGCCGGAGACCGACTGCGCCAAGTCGCACAACGCGGAGTACGTCGGCACGTTCACCGCCGCGGCCAACCGCAAGTACCCGGCGAGCGAGACGGACTGGGACTACTTCCACGACAACTGCCGCAAGGCGATGGCCACGTTCATCGGCGTCAGCGTGAGCGCCACCAGCAAGTACGGCGTGATCTCGTGGCCGTACAGCAAGGCGACCTGGGCCGGCGGCGACCGCGGTGTGCGCTGCTATCTGTGGCTGGAGACGAAGAAGATGACGGGCTCGGCCAAGGGCACCGCGGGCAAGGGCATCCCGAGCTGACCGGTCGACCGGATACGCGTCGAACCCGGTGGCGGGTATGAAATATGCTCCCCATTCATGTTCGGCATGGCTTGGGGAGGGCACTGATGCGTGAGGTGATCGGCCGTAGGGTCGCAGGGGTCGTGCTGGTCGCGGCTGCCCTGCTGGCCACATCGGCCTGCGGGGGGCAGCTGCCGGCGGGAGCCGACGGCGACCTCACCAACCAGTGGCCGGCGATGCCCGCGGCCCAGAGCTGGCGGCCCGAAGAGGCCAAGTGCGACGACGGCTTCCGCGACGTCAGCTACCGCTCGTCCTACAAGCCGGTCGAGTGTGACCAGAGCCACACCTACGAGACGGTGGCCGTCGCGGACTTCACCGGCGAGGCGGCCTCGCGCACCACGGTGCCGTCGGAGGGCTCGCCGGACATGCGCGCGGCCTGGGCCGACTGCGACAAGCGCATCACCGACTTCCTCGGCGGCGACTGGCGCTCCGGCGCCCTGTGGTTCGGCGTCTCGGTGCCGTCGGCGGCCGGCTGGGACGGCGGCGCGCGCTGGTACCGCTGCGAGCTGACCGCGCTGGACGGCCAGTACGGCGACCCGGTGGCCCGTACCGCCTCGCTCAAGGGCGAGTTCACCAAGGCGTCCACGCTGAAGTTCGGCTGCTACCAGTACGGCACCCGGCTGGTCTCCACCGCCTGCAACAAGGCCCACAACGCCGAGTTCGTCGGCGTGTGGAACGCGGGCGGCGCCGCCTACAGCAGCCTGGCCGGCATGAAGACGCGCATCGCCAAGGAGTGCCGCACGCTGGTCGCCAAGTTCGTGAAGGTGCCCAACGACTCGAACATCAGCTACCGCACCGGTGTGGTGTGGAACTGGCCGTCGAAGTCCGACTGGGAGGCCGGCGACCACGGCGTGCGCTGCCACCTCTGGCTGGACAAGAAGAAGCTCACGAAGTCGCTGCGCAACGGCGGCACGAAGGTTCTGCCCACCAACTGAGCCCGATACCCGCACCCGTCCCCGGCCCTGTGCCGGGGGCGGGTGAGGGGTGTCACGTGGGGTCGGGGGTGAACGGCGGGCTGCGGCGCGGTTGACTGTGCTGGTGCGCAAGGCGTTGACAGTCCCGGTTGATCTTCCGGTGTTGCCTCGGGCGTTGCCCGCGCGGCCCGCGAGCTGGTTCGAACCCACCGACGTGGTGGTGATCGGGTCCGGCATCGCCGGCCTGACCGCGGCGCTGCACCTGCGTGAGGCAGGCCTGCACGTCACCGTGGTGACCAAGGTCAACATCGATGACGGCTCCACCCGCTGGGCCCAGGGCGGCATCGCGGCCGTGCTGGACCCGCTGGACACCCCGGCCGCCCACGCCCAGGACACCCTGGTCGCCGGCGTCGGCCTGTGCGACCCCGCGGCGGTCGACGTGCTGGTCACCGAGGGCCCGGCCCGGGTACGCGAACTGATCAAGATGGGTGCCGAGTTCGACCGCCACCCGGACGGCTCGCTGATGCTGACCCGTGAGGGCGGGCACCACGCCAACCGCATCGTGCACGCGGGCGGCGACGCGACCGGCGCCGAGGTGCAGCGGGCGCTGCACGCCGCGGTGCGCCGCGACCCGTGGATCCGCCTCGTCGAGCACGCGCTGGTGCTCGACCTGCTGCGCGACGCCGCCGGCCGGGCCTGCGGGGTGACCCTGCACGTGCTCGGCGAGGGCACCGAGGACGGCGTCGGAGCCGTGCTCGCCCGCGCCGTCGTGCTGGCCACCGGCGGGCTGGGCCAGATCTTCGCGGCGACCACCAACCCGATCGTGTCCACCGGCGACGGCGTCGCGCTGGCGCTGCGCGCCGGGGCGGACGTCACCGACCTGGAGTTCGTGCAGTTCCACCCGACGTCGCTCTACCTGCCGAACAACCGGACCGCGCAGCAGCCGCTGGTCAGCGAGGCGCTGCGGGGCGAGGGGGCATACCTGGTCGACGGGGACGGCAAGCGGTTCATGGTCGGGCAGCACGAGCTGGCCGAGCTCGCGCCCCGCGACGTGGTCGCCAAGGGCATCCACCGGCAGATGCTGGCCTCGGGCACCGATCACGTTTACCTGGACGCCCGGCACGTGCCCGACCTGGCCCACCGGTTCCCGACGATCACGGCGTACTGCCTGGCCGCCGGAGTCGACCCCACGGTGGACCTGATCCCGGTGGCCCCGGCCGCGCACTACGCCTCCGGCGGAGTCCGCACCGATCTGGACGGCCGCACCAGCATCCCCGGCCTGTACGCCTGCGGCGAGGTCGCCTGCACCGGCGTGCACGGCGCGAACCGCCTGGCCTCGAACTCGCTGCTGGAGGGCCTGGTCTTCGCCCGCCGCATCGCCGCCGACATCACCCGCGACCTGCCCGCACAGACCGACCCGGTGCTCGCCCCGGCCGGGCCGGACCTGCCCGCGGGGGGTCTGGCGTGGACGCCGGAGGGTTTGGTTCCGGCGAGCGAGCCGCCGGTGGACCTGGCCGCGCGGCGGCGGGAGCTGCAGCGGGCGATGACCCGGGGGGCGGGCGTGCTGCGCAGCGCGCAGACGCTGGCCGAGACCACGCGGGTGCTGCGCGAGGTGGGCACGCCGCCGTTGCCGGGGCGCACCGCGGGCTGGGAGTTCGCGAACCTGCTGACGGTCGCGAGCGCTCTGGTCGCGTCGGCGTCCCTGCGCGCCGAGACGCGCGGGTGCCACTGGCGCGAGGATCATGCAGAGGCGGACGAGGGCTGGCGGGGGCACCTGTTTCCCGGGTTCGCCGAGGACGGCACGACGACGGATACGTGGGAGGCGATGGCGTGAGGGACACGACGCAGGCGCAGCTGCTCAAGGCGGGGCTCGACCCGGACGAGGTGCAGCGCATCGTGGCGAACGCGCTGCGCGAGGACCTGGGGCCGGACCGGCTCGACGTGACCAGTGTCGCGACCATCCCGGAGCACCAGGTCGACACCGCGGATCTGATCGCCCGGGAGGCCGGTGTGCTCGCCGGGCTGGCCGTGGCGGAGCTGGTGTTCGAGCTGGCGGGTCCGGGGGCGGAGGTCACCGTGCACGCGGCCGACGGCGACACGGTGGCGCGCGGCGACGTGCTGGCCACGATCACGGGGCCGACCCGCACGCTGCTGTCGGCCGAGCGCACCGCGCTCAACCTGCTCTGCCGCATGTCCGGGGTGGCCACGCACACCCGCCGCTGGGTGGAGCAGCTCGCCGGCACCAAGGCGCTGGTGCTGGACACCCGCAAGACCACCCCCGGCCTGCGGCCGCTGGAGAAGTACGCGGTCCGCGCGGCGGGCGGCACCAACAAGCGCATGGGCCTGTACGACGTGGCCATGATCAAGGACAACCACAAGCTGGCGGCGGGCTCCGTGACCGCGGCGTACGACCTGGTCCGGGCGAACTTCCCGGACGTGCCGGTGCAGGTCGAGGTGACCACCCTGGCCGAGGCGCAGGAGGCGGTGGCCGCCGGGGCGACCTTCCTGCTCTGCGACAACATGTCCCCGCAACTGCTGCGCGAGGTCGTCGCGGCGGTCGGCGACCGGGCCGAGTTGGAGGCCACCGGCGGCCTGACGTTGCAGGTCGCCGCCGAGTACGCGGCCACCGGCGTCGACTACCTGTCGGTGGGGGCGCTCACCCACTCGTCGCCTATCGTGGACATCGCCTTGGACCTCCGAGCGCGGAAGTAGACGTCGGGTGCTGCTCTGTATCGACATCGGTAACACCAACACGGTGCTCGCCACCTTCGAGGGCGACAAGATCGTGCACTCGTGGCGGGTGAAGACCGACGCCCGCAACACCGCCGACGAGCTCGGCCTGATGTTCCGGGGCCTGCTGGCCGGGGACAACGTCGAGATCACCGGGGTGGCGGCCTGCTCGACCGTGCCCGCCGCGCTGCGCTCGCTGCGCACCATGCTCGGCCGCTACTACGCCGGGCTGCCCGCGGTGGTCGTGGAGCCGGGGGTGAAGACGGGCGTGCAGCTGGCCATCGACAACCCGAAGGAGGTGGGCGCCGACCGCGTGGTGAACACGCTGGCGGCGCACACCCTCTACGGCGGGCCGGCCATCGTCGTCGACTTCGGCACCACCACCAACTTCGACGTGATCAGCGCCCGGGGCGAGTTCCTCGGCGGCGCGTTCGCCCCGGGCATCGAGATCTCCTTTGACGCCCTGGCGGCCCGCGCCGCCCAGCTGCGCAAGGTCGAGCCCGCCCAGCCCCGTTCGGTGATCGGCAAGAACACGGTCGAGTGCCTGCAGGCCGGCATGTACTTCGGCTTCGCCGGCCAGGTGGACCGTATCGTCGAGCGGATGATCGAGGAGCTGGGCGGGGTGACCGCGGTGATCGCCACGGGCGGGCTCGCGCCGGTGGTGATGGGCGAGTGCCGCACCATCACCCATCACGAGCCGATGATCACCCTGATCGGCTTGCGCATGGTGTACGAGCGCAACGTCAACGCCTGACCGTCCGGCACACCGTCGTGACGTAGGGCAGCTCGAAGGTGTCCCGTCCAGCCAGGTCGGGGTGCGTCGCGCACAGCTCGGTGACCTGGTCGCGCAGCCGCTGCCGCAGGTCCTCGGCGGCGACGAGATACCAGGACCGGGTGGCGATGAGTTCCAGCAGGCCCTGGGGGGTCTGCGTGACGGCGTGCCGGAACGTCGCCCACTCGGCCGGCGCGAACAGCGGGCCGAAGTCGACCTCGTCGGGCCGGTGGAAGCGGGCCGCCTGGACGATCGCGTCCAGCTGCCGGACCCAGTCGACGCTCAGGTCGCGGTCGTTGCGCATGGGCGCGAAGACGCCGCCAGCACGCAGCACCCGGGCGATCTCCGGGTGCGCCCGCTCCTTGTCGAACCAGTGGTACGCGGTGCCCACGACGACGGCGTCGGCATACCCGTCGGGCAGCGGGATGGACTCCGCCGAGCCCTCCCGTGCGACGGTGCCGGGGGTGGCCGCGTCGAGTGCCGCCCGCATGGCGGGGTCGGGTTCCACCGGCACGACGGCGAAGCCGGCCGCCAGCGCCACCCGGGTGAGCTGGCCGGTGCCGGCGCCCAGGTCGACCACGCGGCCGGGGGCGGTGCCGATCGCCCAGGCCAGGGCTTCGGCCGGATAGGTCGGGCGGGTTTGCTGATATGCCTGTGCCACGGCGCCGAAAGAGAGCCGGTGCTCGTCGATGGGGTCCATGTGCGCCTCCCGTGTGTGTCGCCATAACGCCCGGCCCACCCTAGTGCCGCCCGTCCGGGAGGTATTCGTCCCGTCCGGGTGGATCGATCGACAGGCTCATCCCGGGCCGCTCGGATACGCCCGCGGCGGCGTTTCCCGAATCGGGCCCACAGGGCGGGACGATCCCGCCCCCGGCGCTGCCGACCGGCCGCGCATTGGGCGGCCGGATAGGCCGGGCGGCGCACAGGGTCATCGGTCCGTCGCTGAGCGCGAATTGTTCGCCCGCTCCACGGCTGGTGCCCGGACGACTGCGCAGTGCGAGCAAACCGCTGCGGCGGTATGCCGTGCGTCCGGCGCGCAGGAACCGGTATCCACGGCTTCTCGGCAATGGCACGGCGAATCCGTTTTCCCTTGTCAGAGGATAATCGACCGAGCAGCTGTCCGACTTCGCGCCGCGCCCGGCGTTGGTATGCCGAATAATGGGTCACGCCGGAATTGATCCGCTGTCAATGAGTGGCTATCCTGGCGAGCGCTTGCACTATGAATTCATGGCGCCCTCGACTGGCGGGGAGGATCCGGGGCGGCGAAGAAAGGAAGACCGTATGGCCAGGCGCGAGATTGTGGTGCTGGCGGACGACCTCGATGGTTCCGAGGGCGATGTCCGCAGTGTGAGATTTGGATTCGAAGGCGCCAATTACGAGATCGATCTCGGCCCGGCGAACCACGACAAGCTGGCCCTCGCGCTGGCGCCGTTCGTGGCCGCCGCGCGCAAGGAGAGCGGTCGTCGTGGACCCGCCGCGGCCCCCAAGGCGAAGGCGCCGACTGCGGCCGAGCAGCGTGCTTTCAACCAGCGGGTGCGGGATTGGGCCAAGGGGCAGGGTGAAGCGGTCAACGACCGGGGCCGGGTGCCGGCGAAGGTGATCGAGGCGTACTACGCCGCCGGTCTGCGGTAACCCTTTGTAGGTTTTGCGGCGTTTGCCGGATTGGCGGTACGGCGCGAAGGTTACGTGCTTCCTTCGCGTCGTACCGTTTTTCGCGTCCGAGGGTCCGCGCCGGGCGGGTCGGCCAGGATGTGGACACAGATATTTCGCTGTGCGCGTAGCGGTCCTGGATGCGGAACAGCCGCGAGCGAGGCAAGGTTGGCTCTGATGCCAGCCACGTCGGCGGTTTGCAGGGCAAGATGCCCCGTTTCCTCCGCTTTCTAGTCGACGGTAAGCGACCCGATGGTTACCCAACGGTGACCGGACGAGCGTTTCCGGCGGGCCGACATGGTCGGGGTCTGGCGTTAGAGTGAGTGAAACAGCTTCGCCGCCGCGGATCTCCGGCAGGGGTTCGAGGAACTGAGGCGTAGGTGAGGAGCGGGAATGTTCGAGCGGTTCACCGACCGGGCGCGTCGGGTGGTCGTCCTGGCCCAAGAAGAAGCCAGGATGCTCAACCACAACTACATCGGCACGGAGCACATCCTGCTCGGCCTCATCCACGAGGGTGAGGGCGTCGCGGCGAAGGCGCTGGAAAGTCTCGGCATCTCGCTGGAGGGCGTGCGCCAGCAGGTAGAGGAGATCATCGGCCAGGGCCAGCAGGCGCCGAGCGGGCACATCCCGTTCACGCCGCGGGCCAAGAAGGTGCTTGAGCTGTCCCTGCGCGAGGCGCTGCAGCTCGGCCACAACTACATCGGCACCGAGCACATCCTGCTCGGTCTGATCCGCGAGGGCGAAGGCGTCGCGGCCCAGGTGCTGGTGAAGCTCGGCGCCGACCTCAACCGGGTGCGCCAGCAGGTCATCCAGCTCCTCTCCGGCTACCAGGGCGGCAAGGAGCCGGCCGCGGCCGGCACCGCCACCGGCGAGGCCGCTCCGTCCACCAGCCTCGTGCTGGACCAGTTCGGTCGCAACCTGACCCAGTCGGCGCGGGAGGGCAAGCTCGACCCCGTGATCGGCCGCGAGAAGGAGATCGAGCGGGTCATGCAGGTGCTGTCCCGCCGCACCAAGAACAACCCGGTGCTGATCGGTGAGCCCGGCGTCGGCAAGACCACCGTGGTCGAGGGCCTGGCCCAGAAGATCGTCAAGGGCGAGGTGCCCGAGACGCTGAAGGACAAGCAGCTCTACACGCTGGACCTCGGCGCTCTGGTGGCCGGTTCGCGCTACCGCGGTGACTTCGAGGAGCGCCTGAAGAAGGTGCTCAAGGAGATCCGCACGCGCGGCGACATCATCCTGTTCATCGACGAGATCCACACCCTGGTCGGCGCGGGCGCCGCCGAGGGCGCGATCGACGCCGCCAGCATCCTCAAGCCCATGCTGGCCCGCGGCGAGCTGCAGACCATCGGCGCGACCACGCTGGACGAGTACCGCAAGCACCTGGAGAAGGACGCCGCGCTGGAGCGCCGCTTCCAGCCGATCCAGGTCGGCGAGCCCTCGGTGGCGCACACCATCGAGATGCTCAAGGGCCTGCGGGACCGCTACGAGGCGCACCACCGGGTCACCATCACCGACGCGGCCCTGGTCGCGGCGGCGAACCTGGCCGACCGGTACATCTCCGACCGCTTCCTGCCGGACAAGGCGATCGACCTGATCGACGAGGCCGGCGCCCGGATGCGCATCCGCCGGATGACCGCGCCGCCGGACCTGCGCGACTTCGACGAGAAGATCGCCCAGGTGCGCCGCGACAAGGAGTCGGCGATCGATGCGCAGGACTTCGAGCGGGCCGCGCAGCTGCGCGACAAGGAGAAGCAGCTCCTGGGCCAGAAGGGCGAGCGGGAGAAGCAGTGGAAGGCCGGTGACCTGGACGTCGTCAGCGAGGTCGACGACGAGCAGATCGCCGAGGTCCTGGCCAACTGGACCGGCATCCCGGTGTACAAGCTGACCGAGGAGGAGACCTCCCGCCTGCTGCGCATGGAGGACGAGCTGCACAAGCGGGTCGTCGGCCAGATCGACGCGGTCAAGGCGGTCTCCAAGGCGATCCGGCGCACCCGGGCCGGCCTCAAGGACCCGAAGCGCCCGTCCGGCTCGTTCATCTTCGCCGGCCCGTCCGGCATCGGTAAGACCGAGCTGTCCAAGGCACTCGCGGAGTTCCTGTTCGGCAGCGAGGACGCGCTGATCCAGCTGGACATGTCCGAGTTCCACGACCGCTACACGGTGTCCCGCCTGGTCGGCGCCCCGCCCGGATACGTCGGCTACGACGAGGGCGGCCAGCTGACCGAGAAGGTGCGCCGCCGGCCGTTCTCGGTGGTCCTGTTCGACGAGATCGAGAAGGCCCACCCGGACGTCTTCAACACGCTGCTGCAGATCCTGGAGGACGGTCGCCTGACCGACGGCCAGGGCCGCATCGTGGACTTCAAGAACACGGTGATCATCCTGACCACCAACCTGGGCACCCGGGACGTGGCCAAGGCGGTCTCGCTGGGCTTCCAGAAGTCCGAGGACGCCGAGTCGAACTACGAGCGGATGAAGGTCAAGGTCAACGACGAGCTGAAGACCCACTTCCGCCCGGAGTTCCTGAACCGTATCGACGACACCATCGTCTTCCACCAGCTCACCGAGGTGGAGATCCTCTCGATCGTGGACATCATGATCAAGCGGATCGAGAACCAGCTGCGCAACAAGGACATGGGCCTGGAGCTCACCGACAACGCCAAGAAGTACCTGGCGAAGAAGGGCTTCGACCCGGTTCTGGGCGCCCGGCCGCTGCGCCGGACGATCCAGCGCGAGCTGGAGGACACGCTCAGCGAGCGGATCCTGTTCCAGGAGCTCAAGCCCGGCCAGCACGTGCTGGTCGACTGCGAGGGCGACCCGGAGCAGATCGAGACGTCGAAGCTGACCTTCACGGCATCGCAGAAGGCGGCCGCTCCCGAGGTCCCCGAGGCCCCGGCCGAGCCGGTCGGCAGCGACGCCGCCGCGTAACAAGCACGTTTACGAAAGAGGGGCACCGCGCGAGCGGTGCCCCTCTTTCTACGCGCTCAGCCGATGTAGTCCTCCAGCAGGGCGGGCGTCAGGCCCGACTTGTAGATCGCGTTCAGGGCGCCCAGCAGGTCGTCCATCAGGGCCGGGCGGAAGTGCATCAGCAGCACGTCGCCGGGCTGCACGACCTTCTTTGCGGTCTGGTACCGCACGATGCCCTTGTCGACCGTCTGCGTCCAGAAGAACGCCGCCTGCGCCCCGCAGTCGTGCGCGGCCTTCAGCGTCGTGGCGTCCTTGTTGCCGAACGGGGGCCGGAACAGCGTCGGGCGGCGGCCGAACAGCTGCTCCAGCTTGTCCGCCGACCCGCAGATCTCCTTCTTCTGGAAGTCGTACGACTTGCCCTTCAGCGACGTGTGCGTGATCGTGTGGTTCTCGACCATGCCGCCGGCCTCCTGGATCGCCTTGAAGTACGCCGTGTACTTCGTGGCGGCGGGGGAGTTGAGGAACATCGTCACCGGGATCTTGGCCTGCCGGATGAACTCGATGACCTCCGGCTTACGCGACAGCGCACCGTCGTCGATGGTGATGAAGGCGACCTTGTTCGTGGTCGGCACCTTGAACAGCCACATGGCCGACGCGCTCTCCGGCACCTTGACCCGGTGCGGGGCCGGTGCGGGCCCGAACTTGGGGGCCTTGTCCAGATACCACTGCAGGGACTTGACCGCCGGGGGCGACGGCGACGCCGACGGGCTGGGCGAAGCGCTGGGACTCGGCGAGGCCGACGGCGTCGGGCTGACGTCAGGGCCGGCGAAAATCGGGTCCGGGCCGGCGCTCTTGCACGCGGCAGGCGCGAGCAGGGCGGTCAACAGGAACACGGCAATGGCGCGGCGTACGGGGGTGGGGGCCACGCCCGGACTCTATCCAGGCTGAGTGAATCCGCAATACCACGGAAAGCTCGAGGCCGAGTCAGAAATCGGCGGGAACACGCCCGGGCAGGCCGAAACGCTCCCCCCGGGGCACCACGAGACCGTCGGCCAGCAGGCTGTCCAGGGCCCGCTCCCGCTGCACCTGATCCGGCCACACCACGTCCAGGGCCGGCTTCGGCACGGGCCCCGTCGCCTGCCGCAGCACGGCCAGCAGCAGCCCGCGCACCTGGCGGTCGGTGCCCGCGTAGCGCTGCGGCTTGCGGGACGGGCCCGCCGGCAGCGCCGCGCCGGAACGCCGCCACGCGCACCGCTCCCGCAGGGGGCAGGCCTCGCACCGGGGCGTACGCGCCGTGCACAGCACCGCGCCCAGCTCCATGAACGCCGCGCTGGCCCGCGCCGCCGCCGCGTCGGCCCGCGGCAGCAGCGACTCCACCAGCGTCAGGTCCGCCGGGGTGGTGGCGGCACCGGCGTCGGCCAGCCCGCTCACCGCCCGCGCCGCGACTCGGCGCACGTTCGTGTCCACCACCGGATGGCGCTGCCCGTACGCGAACGCCAGCACCGCCCGCGCCGTGTAGTCCCCGACGCCGGGCAGCGCCAGCATCTGGTCCAGCCGCCGCGGCACCTCGCCGCCGTGCCGCTCCACCAGCGCCGTCGCGCACGCGTGCAGCCGCATCGCCCGCCGGGGATAGCCCAGCCGCCCCCAGGCCCGGATCGCCTCGCCGGAGTCCTCCACGGCCAGGTCCGCCGGGGCGGGCCAGCGGGCCACCCACTCCCGCCACACCGGCAGCACCCGCACGACGGGCGTCTGCTGGAGCATGAACTCGCTGATCAGCACCGGCCAGGCGCCGATCTCCGGAGCCCGCCAGGGCAGATCACGCGCGTTGACGTCGTACCACGCAGTGGTCAGCGAGGCGAGTTCGGACATGCGCTCCACCCTACTGGTGCACAATGCCCGCAGGAGCGAGCGTCGAGGAGCAGGCATGACTGACGTGCACGGAGCCGAACTGGCCGTCACCGTGATCGGACCGGACCGCACCGGGATCGTCGCCGACGTCGCCGAGGCGCTGGCCAGGCTCGGCGCGAACCTCACCGACTCCACCATGACCCGGCTGCGCGGCCACTTCGCGATGACGCTGATCTGCACCGCGCCGGCCAGCGCCACCGAGGTCGAGGCCGCGCTGCTGCCGCTGTCCGCGGACGGCCAGCTGCTGGTGACGGTCCGCGACGTCGGACCCGACGAGCCGCCGCACAACGGCGGCCTGCCGTACCTGCTCAGCGTGCACGGCGCGGACCGGCTCGGCATCGTCGCGGCGGTGACCCGGGTCGTCGCCGACGCCGGCGGCAACGTCACCGACCTGTCCACCCGCCTGGTCGGCCCGCTGTACCTGCTCGTCGCCGAGGTCGACCTGCCCGAAGGCGTGCCCGGCGAGCTGACCAAGCGGCTCGCGCACGTCGCCGACGAACTCGGCGTCGAGGTCAACCTGCGCCCCGCCGGGGCGGACGTCTTATGAGCGGCCCGCACACCGACGGCGACCGGCACGGCGAGGAGGCGGCGTGAGCATCGAAGGCTGGGACATCACCACGCTGGGCACGGGCCGGGCGCTGCCCGTCGTCACCGCGCCGGAATCGGTGCTGAGCCGCGTCGGCGAGCCCGTCGATCCGACCGACCCGCAGATCGTGGCGCTCGCCGCGGACCTGGTCGCGACCATGGCCGTGTCGCCCGGCTGCGTCGGCCTGGCCGCGCCGCAGGTCGGCGTCAGCGTGCAGCTGTTCGCCGTGGACGTCACCGGCCACCCCAAGGCGGCCACCCTGCACGGCGCGTTCGTGCTGGCGAACGCGGTGATCGTGGAGGCCAGCCGGTGGCGGCCGGGCCGCGAGGGCTGCATGTCCGTGCCCGACCTCACCGGCGACGTCAAACGCGCCGGGCGCATCGTGGTCACCGGCGAACTGCCTGGCAGCGGCCGCAAGGTGACGATCACCACCGATGCGTTCGAGGCCCGCGCGCTCCAGCACGAGATCGACCACTGTAACGGACTGCTCTTTTTGGACAAGGTGAGCGGAGCGCACGCGATCTATCAGCGCAAAGTCTATCTGTGACACGGACTTCGCCTACTGAGCGTGTCGCGTAGTGCGTGTCGTGATCGAGGGCGCTAGCGTGAGCACATCATGAGACTGATAGTGGGTCCGCTGCCCGCAGCCGTCTACTGGCGACGCCGCGCCATGGTGCTCGGTACGCTGCTGGCTGCCGTACTCATGATCACCCTGGTGGTGCGGGGCACCGGCAGCGGCGGCGCCCAGCAACCCACCGCCAACGGCACGCCGACCAGCGCAGGCGCGTCCCCCGCTTCGGCGGCCGGTGAACCCCTCGCGTCCCCGGCAGCGTCACCGACCGACGGCGTCATCACGCCCGTGTCCGAGCTGACCCCGTCGCCGACCAGCGCGGGTGAGGACGAAGGCGAAGGCGAGGGGGAAGTCGACCCGAACGCCTGCACGGACACCGAGATCAAGGTGACCGCGAAGCCCGCCCAGACCAGCCTCAAGCGCGGCAGCGACCTGCTGATCACGCTGCTGATCAAGAACGTCTCGCAGCGGACCTGTACTCGTGACGTCGGTGCCGATCTGCAGGAGCTGCGGATCCTGAAGAGCACGGAGAAGGTCTGGTCGAGCGACGACTGCGGGGGGCCGCGGGGGCACGAGGTGCGTTCTTTCCCGCCGGCGCATGAGCGGTCGTACACGGTGGTGTGGAACGGGCATTCGAGTTCTGCTTGTGAGAAGTCGATCAAGCGAGTGCCTGATGGGCCGGTGCCTGCTGCTGGGGAGTATCGGCTGTATGCGCGGGTCGGGACGGCGATTTCTGCTTCTGTGACGTTGAAGCTTACGTAGGTGGGGTCGCGGAGCCGGGGGAATGCTCTCGGCGTTGGGGCCGCAAAGAGCGCGGCCTTTTACGCGCCTACGAGCATTCCCCCGGCTCCGCTCCGGCCGTAGGCGCACGCCCGTCGGTGGTCAAGGTAAGTGGGGCAACCCAAGGTGAAAGCGACAGCCTTACCGACCCACATGCCGTCCCCTGAGCAACGCGTAGCCACCACCAGCAACGCCCCGAACTCATGTCAGCGGAGAACACGGATCTCCGCTGTTCGCCGTCCAACGCTTGGTCGGGGCAGATGCCGTCATCTGTTACGCCCTGAACCGGGTTGGTGAAGCGGGGCGGGGAGGCTGTCGCTTTGTGGGAAAAGGGTGCTCTTTTTATCTGGTTACTTTGTGAGGGTGGCGTGGAGCGGGGGTTGGGGGTCGAGGGCGTAAAAGGCCGCGCTCTTTGCGGCCCCAGCCCTCGACCCCCAACCCCCGCGGAACGCCTACGCAGTCACGGTCTAGACGTAACGCTCAAGGATCGACGTCTCAGCGAGACGAGAGAGGCCTTCGCGGACACCCCGCGCGCGGGCATCCCCGACGCCGTCGACGGCCTGGAGGTCTTCGACGGTGGCGCCGAGGAGGCGCTGGAGGCTGCCGAAGTGGTCGACGAGGCGGTCGACTATGGCGCCGGGGAGGCGCGGGACGCGGGCGAGGAGGCGGAAGCCGCGGGGGCTGACGGCGGCGTCGAGGGCCTCGGTGGTGGCGGGGTAGCCCATGGCCTTGGCGACCGAGACCAGGTCGATGAGTTCGCTGGCCGTCAGGAGGTCCAGCTCTACCAGGGCCTCGTCGACGGTTCTGGTCTTGCGGTTCGGGGGGAGGTAGTCGCGGATGACGAGGGTGCGGTCGGCGTCGACGCCGGCCATCATCTCGTCGAGTTGGAGTGAGAGGAGGCGGCCGTCCGTGCCGAGTTCGACGACGTAGCCGGCGATCTCGTCGCTGATGCGGCGGACCATTTCGAGGCGCTGTACGACGGCCAGGGCGTCGCGGACGGTGACCAGGTCCTCGATCTCCAGGGCGGAGAGGGTGCCGCTGACCTCGTCGAGGCGCAGCTTGTAGCGCTCGAGGGTGGCCAGGGCCTGGTTGGCCCGGGAGAGTATCTGCCCGGAGTCGTCCAGGGTGTGCCGCTGGCCGGCCACGTAGACGCCGATGATGTGCATCGACTGGCTGACCGAGATCACCGGGTAGCCGCTCTGCTTGGAGACGCGCTCAGCGGTGCGGTGGCGGGTGCCGGACTCCTCGGTGGGGATGGAGGCGTCGGGCATCAGGTGTACGGCGGCGCGCAGGATGCGGGTGCCGTCGGCGGAGAGCACGACGGCGCCGTCCATCTTGCACAGCTCACGCAGGCGCGTGGCGGAGAACTCGACGTCAAGCGGGAAACCGCCCGTGGCCAGGGTCTCGATGAGTTTGTCGTACCCGAGGACGATGAGGGCGCCGGTCCGGCCGCGCAGGATGCGCTCGAGGCTGTCGCGCAGAGGCGTGCCCGGAGCTACCCGTGCCAGGGTGGCGCGCAACGGATCACCGCCGACTGCGGCGGTGTTCCAGGTGGTGTCGCGATCGATCGGCACGGGCACAGTCTACGGGGGCCGCCGGAGACTGCCCGGCGGCCCGTGGTGGAAGCGTCACTCAGCGGACAACCGTGCAGCCCAGTGCAGTGCCGTACGCAGATCGGACACCTCTTCGACCCGCATGTCCCCGGCCGGGGTGCCCGTCGACGACGGTCCGCAACCAGGCGGTACCAGAGCGTATTTGAACCCGAGCCGGGCCGCCTCGGCGAGCCGTCGGGGGACCGCGCCGACGCGGCGCACCTCACCGGTGAGACCTACCTCACCGATGGCCGCGAGCCGGGGCGACATGGACAGGTTGAGCCCGGCGGAGGCGACGGCGAGCGCGACAGCCAGGTCGGCGGCGGGCTCCACGACCCGGATGCCGCCGACGGTCGCGGCGAACACCTCCTTGTCGTGCAGCGCCATGCGCTCGGTGCGCCGCTGGAGCACGGCCAGCACCATGGCCAGCCGGGCCGAGTCGAGGCCGGAGACGGTGCGCCGCGGCGACCCGGCCACGGTCGCCCCGATCAGCGCCTGCACCTCGGTGACCAGGGCGCGGCGGCCCTCCATGGCGACGGTGACGCAGGTGCCGGGAACCGGTTCGGCATACCGGGTGAGGAACAGTCCGGACGGGTCGGGCAGCGAGGCGATGCCGCTCTCGTGCATCTCGAAGCAGCCGACCTCGTCGGCCGCGCCGAAGCGGTTCTTCAGCCCGCGGACCAGCCGCAGCGAGGAGTGCTTGTCGCCCTCGAAGTGCAGCACCACGTCGACCAGGTGCTCCAGCACGCGGGGACCGGCCACGTTGCCGTCCTTGGTGACGTGGCCGACCAGCACGGCCGCGATGTTGCGCTCCTTGGCCACGGCGATCAGCGCGGCGGTGACCGCACGCACCTGGGTGACACCGCCGGGCACACCGTCGTTGCCCGGGGCGGCGATGGTCTGCACGGAGTCGAGCACGAGCAGGCCCGGCTTGACCGCGTCGAGGTGGCCCAGCACCGCGGCCAGGTCGGTCTCGGCGGCCAGATAGAGCTGCTCGTGCAGGGTGTTCATGCGTTCGGCGCGTAGCCGGATCTGGCTGACGGACTCCTCGCCGCTGACGATGAGGGCGGGGCTGCCGGCCCCGGACGCCCACTGCTGGGCCACATCGAGCAGCAGCGTGGACTTGCCGACGCCGGGCTCGCCGGCCAGCAGCACGACCGAGCCCGGGACGATGCCGCCGCCGAGCACACGGTCTAGTTCGCTGACGCCGGTGGCGACCGCACGGGCGGGAACGGCGGAGATGGTGGCGATGGGCCGGGCGGGCTCGCCGGGGGACCGGGGGGCCACGTTGCGCATCGCGCCGAGGGCCGGGCCGGTCGAGGCTTCGATGACCGAGCCCCACTCGCCGCATTCGGGGCAGCGGCCGAACCACTTGGGAGGCTGATGCCCGCACGCGTCGCAAACGTATCCGGGGCGTGCGGGCTTCGCCGTCTTCGAGGAGGTGCTGCGCACAGTCACGTGCGCAACCTACCCCGTGGGTGTGTCAGTGGCCTTCGCCCTCGGTGCCGGGGCGGGTCGGCGGCGCGCTGGCGGGCAGGCGCGGCTCGGGGCTCAGCGGCGGCGCGAGCGGCACCACGGTGCCCGGCAGGGTCTCGATGACCACGCCGTTGGAGAAGGTCAGCTTCAGGTGCACGCCCTCGCCGTTGGGCACCGGCTTCTTGAGCCCGGTCAGGGCGAGGAGCTGGCCGCTGGCCGGGGTCAGCTCCAGGTAGCCCGCCGGCGGGATGGTGAGCTTCGCCGGGGCTGCGGTGGCGGGGCTCGGGCTGGCCTCGGGTTCCGGGCTGGCCTCCGCGTTCGGGGACGGGCTGCCGGACGCCTTCGGCGACTTGGTCGCCGCCGGGCTCGGGGACTCCGCCGCCGGGCTCGGGCTCGCGCTCGCCTTCAGGTCGGCCGCCGAGACGAGCTTGACGCTCGCCGCGTCGTTCGACTCGAACTTGTCGAGCGTGATGGGCTGCTGGGTGTCGTTGAAGATCCGCACCTGCAGCGGAGCCGTCGCACCCTGCGCGTAGCCCTTCGGGCCCGCGTAGGCGAGCATCGCATCGCGCAGGGCGACGCTGCCGCCGTTCGGACCCGGCACGGTCAGGCTGTAGCCGGGCACGGCCGCGACCTGGTCGGCGGTCTGGGAGTTCATGCCGGCACTGCAGCCGGTCAGGGCCAGGGCTGCGGCGGTGGCACCACCGGCCAGGAGCATGGTGATCGAGCGAGTCACGGGCTCAGCGTAGTGTCCGGCGATCGAGGCCACGCAGCCGACCCGCCGCCGATCACAGCGCCCCGCTGAGCACCAGCAGAGCCAGGTCCACGGCGGCCACCGCGAGCAGTGCGCGGAAGGCGGCGCGCGGTGCCGCGTACCAGCCGATGATGATCAGGACAACGGCCGTGAGCAGCGCGCCCGCCCCGGCCCACAGCGGCGGCCGGGCTCCGGCCAGCAGCGTCAGCGTCGCGGCCAGCAGCAGCCCGGACGCGGTGGCGAGGCTGCGCCGCGCGCCGAGCCGCTGGGGCAGGCCGCGGATTCCGGTGGCCGCGTCGTCGGCCAGGTCGGGCACCGCGTTGAGCAGGTGCGCGGCACCGGCCAGCAGGGCCGCAGCGGCGACCAGCCAGGCGGGCGGGGCCGGTGCGCCCGGCAGCGACGTGCTGACGAAGATCACCAGGGCGGCGAACGACACCAGGTAGGGCACGATCGACCAGGCCGTGGCCTTGAGTGGCCAGTTGTACAGGTGGGCCGACAGGACGGCGAGTGCGAACCAGGCCCCCGCGGGCCAGCCCCACCACAGGCAGGCGGCCAGGGTCGCGACGGCGGCGACCACGGCCGCGACGGCGACGGTACGGCGCCCCGCCGGGTCCCCGGCCAGCGGTTTGTCGATCCGCCCCACGGCCGCGTCGCGGGCGGCGTCGATGGCGTCGTTGGCCCAGCCGACCGACAGTTGGCTGAGCGCCACCGTGCCCATGACCGCCGCGACGCCGCGCGGGGTGTGGCCCATGCCGACCGCCAGCAGGCCGCCGAACACGGTGACCGCGAGCGCGGGCAGGGGATGACAGGCGCGCAGCAGACCCAGCGGTGACATCACAACAGTGTCGCGCCTGACCCGCCCCGTCGGGACCGGCCGCCCCGCCAAGCGGCGGCGGTCGGGGCGCCGGACGGGTCAGGGGCCCGGGAAGTGCTCGCTCGGCGGCAGGGTCGTGCCGGTCGGCGACGTTCTGGGAGGGGAACTCGCGGGAGCGGAGACCGCCGGGCGCACGGGCGGGCCGGGCTGCGGGCTCTCCGGGGTCGACTTGGTCAGGCCGGGCCAGGCGATGAGCAGCAGGCTCAGCAGCGTGATCACCACGGCGACGCCGAGCACGATGAGCGGCAGCACGAGCGAGGGCTGATCGGGGTCGTCGATGTGCTCGGGCAGGTGCAGCCGGCGTCGCCAGCGGGCCCGCCAGGCCGCGCGCCGGGCGGCCCTGGCTTCGGCCCGCAGTTCGTCCCTGACCCGCTCCGCCTCTTCGGCCAGCTCAGCGGGGTCATCGGGAATGACGACCTCACCCCACTCGGGCGGGAGGTCCGGAAGGCCGTTGCCCAGCGTGCCCATCGCCGGCTCCTCGCGCGTTCAGCACCGCGTCTCTCTACTGTCCCGCGTCGTACAGACTCACGCTAGTGGTGCGTCGGAGGAGATTGAGGTCTGTTCGCGATGTGGACATCGACCCCACAGATGCCAATCAGTGCATAAAAGGTTACTCAGCGTAGCGGAAGAAGCGGTCCGGAGCAGTGTCAAGCAGAAGAAATACGGCTCACAACGGGGGTGAGCTGCGCTAACTGTGCAAGACGGGCTGGGACTGCGCGGCACGCCCGTGTTACCCTAGACACAGCGAAAGGGGTTTCGTACCTATGGATTTCAGTGTCGGCGAGACCGTTGTCTACCCCCACCACGGGGCCGCACTCATCGAGGCTATCGAGACCCGCACCATCAAGGGCGAGGAAAAGCTATACCTCGTCCTTCGGGTTGCTCAAGGCGACCTGACGGTGCGGGTGCCCGCCGAGAACGCCGAGATCGTCGGCGTGCGTGAGGTGGTTGGCGAAGAGGGCCTGTCCAAGGTTTTCGACGTCCTCCGCGCCCCGCACACCGAGGAGCCGACCAACTGGTCGCGGCGGTACAAGGCGAATCTCGAGAAGCTCGCCTCGGGTAACCCGCTCAAGGTGGCGGAGGTCGTGCGTGACCTCTGGCGCCGTGAGCGTGAGCGTGGTCTGTCGGCGGGGGAGAAGCGGATGCTCGCCAAGGCTCGGGACATCCTCGTCGGCGAGGTCGCGCTCGCCGAGAAGAGCACCAAGGACGGCGCAGAGGTCCTTCTGGACAAGGTGCTCGCCGAGGCGTGACCCGCACAACGGCAGTGTCATCTGATATCGATAGCCGCGACGTTCCTGCGCCCCACCGGCGCAAGGACGTCGCGGTTCTCGTTCCCGCCGCGGGCATGGGCGTACGCCTCGGCGGCGGAACCCCGAAGGCCCTGCGCGAGCTGGCCGGCGAGCCGCTGCTGGTGCACGCGTGCCGCAGGCTCGCCCTGGCTCCCTCGGTAGCGATGATCGTCATCGCCGCGCCACCCGACGACGTGGACGCGGTCCGCGCGCTGGTGCCCGGCGCCACGGTGGTGCCCGGCGGCGCGACCCGCCAGCAGTCGGTGGCCGCCGCCCTGGCCGTCGTGCCCGAATCCATCGAGGTCGTGCTGGTGCACGACGCCGCCCGCGCGCTGACCCCGCCCGAGCTGGTCGAGGCGGTGGCCGACGCGGTCCGCGCCGGCGCGGCCGCCGTGGTGCCCGCCCTGCCCGTGGTCGACACCATCAAGCGGGTGGACGCCGGCGAGCACGTCCTGGAGACGATCGACCGCACCCCCCTCCGCGTGATCCAGACCCCCCAGGGCTTCCCTCGCCTGACCCTGATCCGCGCCCACGCCGAAGCCGTCGGCGAGCACACCGACGACGCCGGCATGGTCGAGCGCCTCGGCCACAAGGTCCACTGCGTCCCCGGCAGCGACCTGGCCCTCAAAATCACCCGCCCCCTGGACCTCGTCATAGCCGAATCCCTCCTGGCCACCCACCCCCTCTGACTCGTCGATCATGAACTTGTGGCAGGGTTCGACGGTGTGTCGCCACCCTGGCGCCGTGATGATCTAGGAGGCGGGCCGTGCGGGTCGGTATCGGGACGGATGTGCACGCGTTCGACGAGACCCGCCCGTGCTGGGTCGGCGGGCTGCTGTGGCCGGACGTGCCCGGACTGGCCGGCCACTCCGACGGCGACGTGATCGCGCACGCCGCCTGCAACGCGCTGTTCAGCGCGGCCGACCTGGGCGACCTCGGGGCGAACTTCGGCGTGGACCGGCCGGAGTGGTCGGGTGCCTCCGGGGTGACGCTGCTCACCGAGGCGGCCCGGCTCGTCCGCGCGGCCGGGTTCGAGATCGGCAACGTCTCGGTGCAGGTCGTCGGCAAGCACCCGAAGGTCGGCACGCGCCGGGACGAGGCGCAGCGGGTGCTGTCGGCCGCGGCGGGGGCGTCGGTCAGCGTCTCCGGCGCGACGACGGACGGGCTCGGATTCACCGGCCGCGGCGAAGGGCTGGCCGCGATCGCGGTCGCGCTGGTGCTTCCGCAATCGTGATCATGTCGCTGAGCAGGGCATAGTCGACAGTTGGCAAACCAGGCCGGTCCGAATTAGACTCGCTCCAGATAACACGACCGTCGTGATCGGACGCAGAGGCTTACTCGATCACTCGATGTCGTGCAGTCGACACGAGGAGGAGCTGATCCGGTCGCTCCCGTGACTGCCAGCTGAGCTGCCGTCGCGGAAGATACAACACCCACCCGCCTTGGGTGTTGATTGATTGTCCGATCAGCCACATTGCCTGCTCTCCCCTTGCCTTGCACAGCGGGTTCGCCGAAGCTTCAGGATTAGCGTCAGCTGCGGCTTATCGCGTCCGGGCACCGGTGTCTCTACCGGGCCCGCTTCCTTTGGTTGGGCGGGAGAAAACAACTGTGCGAAGGCTAGGTCGCACCACGGTGGCGGGGACTGCGGTAATCGCGGCCCTGCTCTTGGGCGTCGGTCCGGCGTCGGCGGTGCAACCGCCGCACGATCGGTCCGTGTCCGCGGTTCCGTCGACCGCGACACCGAACATCAATGACGGGACGGTCAACGCGATCGTCAAGGTGGACAACAAGGTCTTCGTCGGCGGCACCTTCACCGGGGTCACCGACCGAGGCACGGGTACGGTGCACAGCCGGCCGTACCTGTTCGCGTTCGACGCGACCACGGGTCTGGTGGACCCGACGTTCGCGCCGAACATCAACGACGAGGTGCTGTCGCTGCAGCCGGGCAGCCAGCCGGGCACGGTCTTCGTCGGCGGCCGCTTCACCGGGGTGCAGGCCGGTGGCTGGAGCAGGCTGGTCCTGCTCAACACCACCGACGGCTCCGTGGTGTCGTCGTTCAAGGCGGCGTCCTTCAACGGCGCGGTCAACTCGGTCAAGCAGTTCGGCGACCGGATCCTGGTCGGCGGCTTCTTCACCACGGCCGACGGGAACACCCGCAACGGCCTGGCGTCGGTGAACGCGACCACGGGTGTCTTCGACCCGTTCGTGAACATCGCGCTGACCGGGCACCACAACTACAACGGCTCCGGGGCGAGTTCCTCCGTCGGCGCCACCGAGCTCGACATCACGCCGGACGGCACCAAGGCCGTCGTGCTCGGCAACTTCAAGCAGGCCAACGGCGGCGACTACGACCAGGTCGTGGTGCTGAACCTGACCGGCGCCGCGGCGTCCATCGCCGCGTGGCACACCAACCGGTTCGACGACCGCTGCAAGGCCACGCACTTCGACAAGTGGGTGCGCGACCTCGACATCTCGCCGGACGGCACGTACTTCGTGGTGGTCACCACGGGCGCGCCCAACGCGGGCACGCTGTGCGACGCCGCCAGCCGGTGGGACTTCGTGACCGGCACGAACCTGCAGCCGGCCTGGGTCGCCTACACCGGTGGCGACACGCTGCTGTCGGTGGCCATCACCGGCACGGCGGTCTACGTCGGCGGCCACCAGCGTTGGATGAACAACGCTGACGGCAAGGACACCGCGATGCAGGGCGCCGTGGCGCGGCCGGGTCTGGCCGCGCTGGAGCCGGCCACCGGCATTCCGATGAAGTGGAACCCGGGCCGCAACCCGCGTGGTGTCGGCGCCTCGGCGCTGTACGCCACGGAGGACGGCCTCTACGTCGGCTCGGACACCCCCTACATCGGCAACTACGAGTACATGCGCGGCCGGATCGCGTACTTCCCGCTGGAGGGCGGCCTGACGCCGCCGGCCGGCGTGGTGGGCGACCTGCCGACGGAGGTGTTCTTCCCGAACAGCACCGTCACCGTGCCGGCCAACGACGTGCTGTACCGCGTCAACGCGGGCGGCCCGGAGCTGGCGGCGACCGACGGTGAGATGGCCTGGCTGGCGGACACCGCCAGCACCAGCCTGTACCGCAACTCGGGCAGCACCGCCAACACGATCGTGTCGAACACGATCACGGCGGACGCCTCGGTGGCCGCTTCGACGCCGATGGCGGTCTTCGACGACCGGCGGTTCGACCCGTCGGCCGCGCCGGAGATGATGTGGAACTTCCCGGTCGCCGCGGGCACGCAGGTGGAGGTCCGCCTCTCCTTCGTGGCTCGGGACTGGAACTACAGCTCCGCAGGTCAGCGCGTGTTCGACATCAAGATCGACGGTGTGGTCCGCGCGGACGACTACGACACTGTGGCCCAGGTCGGCTACAAGGTCGCGCACACCCTGAAGTTCCCGGTCACCAGTGACGGGACGATCAACATCGAGTTCATCCACGGGCTGCTCAACCCCGCGGTGGACGCGATCGAGATCGTGCGGACCAGCGGTGGCACCGGCCTCGGTGTCGCCAAGCGCACGTACAACGGCACCACGGCCGGCGCGCTCACCGGCGTCGGTGGTGCGGACGGTACCGTGTGGGCCAACCTGCGCGGCGCGTTCCTGGTCGACAACACGCTGTACTACGGCATGTCGGACAGCAACTTCTACAAGCGGACGTTCGATGGGGTCAACTTCGGTCCGGCCTCGCTGCACAACCCGCACTCCGACCCGCGCTGGGACGGTGTGCTGGTGGACGAGTTCGGGTCCACTGCCACGTACGACGGCAAGAAGACCGCGATCTACACCGAGCTGCCGAGCGTGCGGAGCATGTTCTACAGCAACGGCCGCCTGTACTACACGATCACCGGGAACAACTCGCTGTTCTGGCGCTACTTCAGCCCGGACAGCGGGGTCATCGGTTCGCAGCGCTTCCAGGCCAACGGCAGCGGCACCAGCACCTCGCTGGAGTGGCTCGGCACCACGTCGGGCGCGCTGTTCCTGTCCGGCGGTTACGTGTACTGGTCGCGTACCGACGGCCGGCTCGTCAAGCGGGCGTTCGACGGCACCGCGTTCAGCGGCGTCGCCACCGCGATCAGCGGTCCGGCGATCGACTCGGTGAACTGGACGTCCCCGGGCGCCTTCCTGTACGGCTGAGCGAGCACCAAGCGGTAAAGCGGACCGGTCACCCTCGGGTGGCCGGTCCGCTCTCTTTGTGGGGACGGCCGTTGCCGGTTACGGGCCGAACGGCTAAAGTGTGCCGAATGCCCGGGGTTAATTGTCGACAATAGACCCGTAATAGTGCGTGAAGTGGTATTCACGCAAGCGGTTACCGGGCTTTCCCGCGGTCGTCTGCACGACAGGCTCGTTCGCCGATCCGTGGCAGCATCCGGACGTATGTATGGGTTCTCGATCGCGCGTCGCGGTAGGCGGCGCTCGGTGCTCGTCGCGCTGACCACGGCGGCCACCCTCGCCGCCGTCGCCCTCGGCACCCCCGTCTCGGCGGTATCGGTCCAGCACACCGCACTGGTCGGACAGGATCCGGTCAACTGGACGCCGCACGCGCTCGACGGCACCGCCTTCAAGATTCTGGCGATCGGCGGCCGCGTCTACGTCGGCGGCTCGTTCACGCAGATCAGGCCGTCGAACTCGGCCACGGTGACCACCCAGCGCCGGCTGTTCGCGTTCAACGCCACCACCGGCGCGATCGACGCCACGTTCAAGCCGGTCGTCGACGGCACCGTCCGCGCCCTGGTCGCCGCGCCCGACGGCCAGTCGCTCTACATCGGCGGCGACTTCACCAACGTCAACGGCGTGCGCTCCCGTGGCGTGGAGCGGATCAGCGCGACGACCGGTGCGTCCGTGTCCGGCTTCACCGTGCCGGAGATCAACGGTGGCGTCGACGAGCTGGAGCTGACCGGCAGCCGGCTGCTGCTCGGCGGGCGCTTCCAGACCGTCGGCGGGGCGAGCCGGCGCGGCCTGGCCGCGCTCAACGCGGGCACCGGCGCGGCCGACGCCTCGGTGAACATGAGCCTGGACGGGGCGCGGGTCACCGGCTCCGGGGCCACCTCGGCGGTGAAGGTGACCGGCATGGACGTCACCCCCGACGGCTCGAAGCTGGTCATCATGGGCAACTTCAGCAGTGTCGCGGGCCAGGCCCGGCACCAGATCGCGGTGGTGAACCTGGCCACCTCGCCGGCCACGCTGTCGCCCTGGACGACGACGCGCTACCAGCAGATGTGCGCGAACTCGTTCCCGACCTACATGCGCGGCGTCGACATCTCGGCCGACGGGACCTGGTTCGTGGCGGTCACCACCGGCGCCCGGCGCACCGGCTCGCTGTGCGACACCGCGGCCCGGTGGGACCTGGTCAGCCAGGTCGCCAACAAGCAGCCGGTGTGGGTCAACTACACCGGCGGGGACACCCTGCTGTCGGTCGCGGTCGCCGGGGCGGCCGTTTACGTCGGCGGTCACCAGCGCTGGTTGGACAACCCGGACGGCCGGGACAGCGCCGGTCCGGGTGCGGTCCCGGCCGAGGGCATCGGCGCGATCAATCCGGTGACCGGCAAAGCCTTCGCGTGGAACCCCGGAAAGGATCGAGGCGTCGGCACTGAGGACATCTACCCCACTACCGCAGGACTGTGGATTGCCAGCGATACCGATACAGTTCATGGCGAGTTCCATGGAAGGATCGCATTCTTTCCATTGCCGGTAATGTGATCGGATTGCCTCCGATCGCCGATCACGAGAAATGTGATCAGGATCGGCAGTGAGATATTCGGCGCCGTGGCGGACAATGCATGTTCGCGACGGCGCCGCATACGGCTGCCATGAGCCAATACAGAGATCGCGGCACGGGCCGCGTGAACCTGCTCGGAGTCTGACTGTGGCCTACCCCGCGCGAAGCACCCGCTTCGCACCGCCAGAACGCTTGGACCCCCCTCGAACACGGCGAGGCGGCTTCTGGCCGCCGTCCCGCGGCCGCATGATCGTGGCCGCTGTCGTCGCCGCCTGCGTCGGTGTGGCACTGATCGGCGTGGCGATCGTGTTCGCCAAGGACAGCCCGCCCGAAACGACCACCCAGCGCATCCCCGTGGGCGAAGACGGATACGTGGTGCGCGAGGAGCCGGACACCGTGTTCGGCGGCCGGGACACCCTGGTGTCCGTCGCACGTCCCGACTACTACGCGGTGACATACCTGAAGTTCCAGGTCGCGACGCCGGCCGGCTTCCGCGTCCAGTCCATGTCGCTGCAGCTGCAGGCTGACGCGAAACCCCCGGCGTCGCTGCAGGTGCGTTCGGTGCTCAGCAGCGACTGGTCCGAGAAGGAGCTGTCGTACGCCACCCGGCCCGGCCTCGGCGAGGTGCTCGGCGGCGAGCCGACGGTCTCGGCGAGCAACCTGGTCAGCTTCGACGTCAGCGCGGCGGTGCCCACCCCCGGACAGGGCCCGGCCCGGTACTCGTTCGCGGTGACCAACGCCAGCGACAGCGAGACGCTGACCCTGTTCGCCGGCGAGCACGGCGCCGGTGCGCCGGCCCTGGCGGTGACCTTCATCGAGATCCAGGACACCGAGACGCTCGACGGGCACCAGCGCGGCGACGGCAGCGGCAAGCCGAACCCGTCCGGCACCGCCTCACCGGGCGCGTCGGTGTCGCCGTCGGTCGACCCCTCCGCCTCGGTCACCCCGGGCCAGCCGAACCCGCCGGGCAACATCCCGGCCGGGCGCACGCTGTGCGGCGTCGGCTTCATCCCGAAGAGTGGCGAGTCGTACGCCCAGGGCGTGACCCGGGTCGACAACCTCTACGGCGGCCTGGAGGCGTTCCGCACGTTCTACACGGGCGCGCCCGCGGCCTGGCCCGGCAACGCCGGCAAGGCGGGGCGGACCGTGGTCGTCTCCTTCAAGTACAACCCCAAGGAGATTCTCGGCGGCTCCCGCGACTCCTACCTGCGCAACTGGTTCGCCCAGGCGCCACGGGACCGCGACGTCTACTGGGTCTACTACCACGAGCCCGAGGACAACATCGAGGCCGGCGTGTTCACCGCGGCCGACTACCGGGCGGCCTGGCGGCGCATCGCCGGGCTGGCCGACGCGGCGGGCAACCCGAAGCTGCACGCCACGCTGGTGCTGATGGACTGGAGTGTGTTCCCGCAGTCCGGCCGCAAGTGGAAGGACTACTACGCCGGCAGCGACGTCATCGACGTGCTCGGCTGGGACGTCTACAACTTCAACTTCACCAACCCGAAGTACCCCGACGCCGCGACCATGGTGAACCGGGTGGCCAACATCTCGAAGGCCGAGGGCAAGCCGTGGGGCATCGCCGAGCTGGGCACCGCGATCCTGCCCGGCGACTCCTCGGGCACCGGCCGGGCCGCCTGGCTGACCGCCGCGGGCAACGCCTCGATCAAGGGCGGCGCGCTGTGGGTGACGTACTTCGACGTCGACTTCACCCGGGCCGACTGGCGGCTGCTGGACGCGCCCAGCCAGAAGGCGTGGCGCGCGTTCTGCGACGCGTGAGGTGAGCAGACGGAAGGGGGCGGGATCCGCGGATCCCGCCCCCTTCGTTCGTCGTGCTGTCAGATGCCGCGGCCGCGCTGGTGCAGCCGGCGCAGCACGGTGTCGGCCGAGACGAGCCGGGTCGCCACCGCCAGCGCCAGGTAGGAGCGCGCTTCGCGAGGGCTGTGCCGGATGGTCTTCTTGACCCAGCGCATGGCGTCCTTGCGGTGCCCGCCCGCGGCCTGCGCGAACGCGATCTGCCCGGTGATCCGGGCGTGGCCGCGCGGCGCGCCCTCGAACTCCGGGTAACGCTCCAGCAGCCACTCCAGTGCCTCGGCGATGGTCGCCCAGCGCGCGGTGAAGTACGACTGCCGGTGCCAGCGCACCCGCACGCCGACCCCCGGCGCGTTGGCGATCGGCGCCCGCCGCGCGACGCGCAGCAGCAGCTCGTAGTCCTCGGCGTAGCTGCCCGGGATGTTCTCGTCGACCAGGCCGATCCCGTCGACCAGCGCCGCCCGGCGGAACAGGAACGTCGACGGGTGCAGCTCGGTCAGCCGCGAGCGCAGCAGCTCGGGCAGCGTCACCAGGTCGCGATCCAGGGTGCGGTCCACGTCCTTGCCGTCGTAGTCGATGACGACGCCGATCGAGCACAGCTCGGAGGCCGGGTGGGCGTCGAGCATGGCGACCTGGGCCGCCAGCTTGCCGGGCAGCCACTCGTCGTCGTCGTCGCAGAACGCGACCAGCTCGGTCGCCGTGGCCAGGATGCCGGTGTTGCGGCCGCCGGCCAGGCCCTGGGTGCGCGTGTTCGTGATCACCCGGACCCGGCGCTGCGGATCGTCCTGGACCAGGGAGTAATCGGGCTCGCTCTGGTCGTACACGACGACGATCTCGACCGGGCCGGCGTAGTCTTGGCCCAGGATCGCATCGATCGCCTTGCGCAGCAGTTCCGGGCGGTTGCGGGTGGGCACGACCACCGAGACGCTCGCCGTCATTTCCTTCTCCAGTCCAGGTAGCCGTAGCGCGCGCGGCCGAACCACGTCATCACGCTGAGGATGCGGCGCTTGCGGGGGGCGAGCTTGCCGCGCCAGGCGGCGTCGAGCCGCAGCTCCAGCTCGCCGTTGGTGAAACGCATCGGGTTGCCCGCGACGGTGTGGGTGGTCTCCAGCCGGGCGACGGGCAGCCCGTCGGCGGGCTGGGTCAGGCATTCCGTGCCGCCGGGGGCGAGGCCCGCGAAGGCGCGGATGCGGCGCAGGCCGTCCACGGGCCGGGCCACCACGTCCTCGTAGCGCAGCCGCAGCGTGGGCGTGCGCACCCAGACGAGCACGTGGAACAGCGCGTTGTGCACCGACCACAGCACCCCCGACTTCACCGTCGAGTACTGCGGCATGAACACCTCGGCGCCCACGATCTCCGGACGGCGCACCTCGCGGCTCCACGAGTAGGCGACCGCGCGTCCGTCCCGGATCAGGTGCAGCACGCGCAGGTCGATGCCGCGCGCGTGGCGCAGGGCGAAGGCCAGCGAGGCGTGCTTGCTGGAGTCGACGACCACGCTCGCCCCGGAGACGTCGGCCACCGCGCGGTAGATCCGGCGGTGCAGCTCGCCGTACGCACGCAGGTCCCGCTTGCGGCGGTTCAGGAAGAACGGCAGGGACATCCGCAGCACGAAGCGCATGCGGTCGACCCGGTGCTTCAGGGCCATCGCGGCGTCGAGGTCCAGTTTGTCCCAACCGCCGAACGCCAGATCGCCCACTTTCGCCCAGAACGGGCAGTCGGCGAAGGCGCTGCCGCACCCGCAGCGCTCGTTGTCGCGCAGGGCGCGTTCCCAGATGTGAGTCACCTCACCGACCGCGCACACGTCGGGGGCCTGGCCGAGGATCCGGTCGGTCAGCGTGGAGCCGCTGCGTCCCCAGCCGCCGATGAACAGCACGGTGACCTGATCGGACGGTGCCGGGCGGGGTGTGCGCTTGATGAGGCCGTCGGCGATCGCGCCCACGCGCAGCGCGGCCGCGGTCGCCGCCGCGCCTGCCTCGCTGCCCGAGATGCGCAGCCGGGTGGGCTCGGCCACCGCGGCGTCGAGCGCGGCCCGGAACTCGGCCTCGGTGCGGCACAGCTCGACCATGCCCAGGCTGCCCATCCGGGCGGCGAAGCGCTGCTGGTGGTCGTCGACGTGCTCGTGCAGCGTCGGGTCGCGGGGCACCACGATCGGCTTGTGCCCGGCCCGGCGGGCCTCGGTGATGGTGGCGGGGCCGCCGTGGCAGACCACCACTGCGGCCTGGCGCAGCCGCTCGTTCAGCGTCTCGTGGTCGAAGAACGCGTCCGATCCGGGGGCCTGCCGCGGGGTCGACGAGCCGTACTGCATGACGCAGGGCACGCCGCTGTCGGCGGACCAGCCCTCGGCCCAGTCCAGCAGCCGGTCGAAGGAGTGCACGTCGGTGCCGACCACGACCAGCACGGCGTCGCGCTCCGGTCGGCGCGGCGCGGGCACGGTCAGCGCGGTGCGCTGCGAGGGAAGCTCGGGAGAGGTGGTCGTCACAGCAGCGGCCCCACCAGCGTCGCGCCCTTGTACAGCCGCAGCTGCTCCTCGAACTGGACGAGCATGCGCGAGGTGAACGGCTTGCAAAGCCGGGCCGTCAGGGTACGCGTTTCCAACCGGTCGTAGACCTCCACGTAAACAGTGGGTATCCGCAGCAGTCGGGCGACGATGAAGAACGGCAGCGCCACGCCCGCACCGGTCGAAATCACCACATCAGGCCGCGATCTGCGCAGCATCTTCACCGCGAGCAGCGCGTTGCGCAGCAGATTCGGGATGTTCCGGGTGGTCGGGTAGTGCGCGTAGACCACGTTCTCCCCACCGAGCAGGCTGTGTGCGTCCTGCGTGGGGAACGTCACCCAGGTGCGGAAACGGTCTGTCCACCATGGACGCAGTGCGTACAGTTGGGCGAGATGTCCGCCCGACGAGCCGACCAGCATGACATGACGTGCACGATTCGGTTCGCCCACCTCGGTTCCTTTCCTGTCGACGACCCGCAGCCTAGCGACACGATTTAACATTTCGTTGCGGACGATTGTCGGTAGCCTGACAGTGCACGTGATCTGACCGAACGGCAGGTTCGGCCGTCATACTCTTGACCCCGCAGATGCGATCGTGGCGTCCAATAACTCCGGTCTGACACAGAAGTGGCCGTTTGGCTGAGCGCGTGCCAGGCAGCGATGGCTAGGGTGAGGACCGTCTACCCAGGGCGTCTTCACCTGCGCCGCGCCGGTCGTCGGTCCTGTGTTCATGGGTTTGTTAACAAGGGGAATCAATGGCTACGAATGCGGCCTCGGTGCCGACGGCGAGCGTGGGCGATTACGTCGGCTGGCTGGCCCGCCGCTGGTGGCTTGTGGTCATCGCGGTGGCGGTCGGTGCGGTCGGCGGTCTCGGGGTGGCGGCGACCCAGCCCAAGGTGTACGTGTCCGAGACCAAGGTGCTCGTGATGCAGGTCGGCCAGGACACCACGACCAAGGTGAACCTCGACACCGAGTCCCAGGTCGTGCGCTCCACGACGGTCGGCGGCGCGGCCAAGAACCTCCTCAACACGGACACCCCGGTCGAGGAGCTGGTCTCCCGGGTCACCGTGACGGTCCCGGCGAACACCTCGGTGCTGTCCATCACCTTCGACGCCCCCACGGTCGCCGAGGCGCAGCGCGGCTCGCAGGCCTTCGCCCAGGCCTACCTGGACCAGCGCGCCGCGGAGGCGCAGAAGAACGTCGACGTGCAGGGCGCCGCCATGCGCGACGAGATCGCCGGCCTCACCAAGCAGCTCGACGAGGTGGCCGCGCAGCTTGTCGGCCTGGCCGCGAACTCCGCGGACCGGCAGAAGGCCGTGCAGAAGCAGCAGATCCTCACCTCGCAGATCAACACCCTGAACGCGCGGCTGATCCCGCTGCTGGCCACCACGGTCAAGCCGGGCAACATCCTGTCCGCGGCGACCAAGCCCACCTCGCCGGCCAAGCCGGACCTGATGCTCTACCTGGTCAGCGGCGTCGCGATCGGCCTGCTGCTGGGCCTGGCGGGCGCGCTGGTGCTGGACCGCATGGACTCCCGGATCTACCACAGCCGCCAGATCCCCTACCGCAACGACGTGCCGGTGCTGATGGAGGTGCAGCGCGGGCGGGACAAGGCGGTGGCCGACGCGGCGAGCGCGCTGGGCCGCGAGTTCAGCCTGCTGCGCAACGTGCTGCGGGTCGCCGCCGGCGCCGCCCGCGGCGGTCGCCCTTCGGCCACCGACGCGCTGCTGATCTGCGGCGCGGCCCCCGGCCCGGCGGTCGAGTTCGTGGTCGCCAACCTGGCCGCGGCGTTCGCCCGGTCGGGCGAGCGGGTCGTGATCGTGTGCACCGACTCCACCTCGAACCTGCCCGCCATGCTCGGCGTGAGCCCGTCCCGCGGCCTCGGCGACGTCATCGCCGGTGAGGTCACCCTCGACAGCGCCCTGTACGCCGTGCCCGCTATCCGCGGTGTCTCGCTGCTGGGCGCCGGCCGCCTCGACCCGCGGGTCGAACTGCCGGTCGCCGCCGTGTCCGATCTGCTGGCGCAGCTGCAGCAGCAGGCCGACCGGGTGCTGCTGGCCACCGCGCCGCCGAGCCGCGCGGTCGACGCCCAGGCGCTCAGCGAGATCGCCGCGTCCGTCCTGCTGGTCGTGGAGACCCGGGTGGCCCGTGCCGAGGACGTCGAGGAGTCGGTCGAGCAGGTCGCCCGCGTCCAGGGCCCGCTGGCCGGCCTGCTGGTCGTGCGCAGCCCGCGGGTCGGCCGCAAGATCAAGGTCAAGGCGGTCCCCAGCGCCGCGGTCGTCGACCAGCCCGCCGCTCCGGCAGCCGCGGATCTGCCCCGGGCGGGCCGCGAATTCGACCAGACGATGGTCATCCCGCGCGTCGGCGAGGACGGCGACCGGATCGAGTTCTGGGCCGGCGGCACCACCGACAGCAAGGTGAACGGAAAGCGCACCTCCTCCTCCGACCAGACCACCTCCGCCGATCTGCGATGAAGCGGTCACTGCGCCTGGGTGCGGCGGCCGCGCTGGCCGCCGCGGCGTTCACCTCGGGGTGCTCGGTCGGCCCGGCCAAGCCGCCGTCGACGGCGGCTCCGGTCGAGCAGTCGCCGTTCACGCTGCCGTCGCCGGAGGCGGTGCGCCCGCGCGCGCCGCTGACCGGGCTGGAGACGGAGGAGGCGACCAAGTCGAAGGCCGCGGTCATCGTGCCCATCGAGGTGGGCACGGGCGCCGCGGCCCCGGTCGGGCTGGACAAGGCCGACGTCGTCGAGCTGGAGTTCGCCGAGGGCAAGCTGCTGCGGGTGGCGGCGGTGTTCCAGTCGACCCCCGCGGACAAGGTCGGCCCGGTGGCCGCGGTGCGCCCCGCCGAGATCAAGCTGCTCAACCAGTTGCAGCCGTACATGGTGCACAACGGCACCCCCAAGGGCTGGCTCGACCTGCTGACCCTGTCGAAGCTGGCCGCGGTGACCCCGGCGAAGAAGACCGGCTTCACCACGGTCTCCGGCCGGGTCTTCGTGAACACGGGCACGCTGCAGGCGTCCGCCCCGGCCCAGCAGAAGCTGCTGGCGTCGCTGTTCCAGTTCGGCCAGGCGGGCGAGCCGGTCGCGATGGGGGCGACCCCGGCCACCACGATCTCCATCGCGTCCCCCGGCAAAGCCGCGGTGACCTGGAAGTTCGACACGACGGCCCGGCGCTGGCAGACCACGCTCGGCGGGGTGCCGGTGGCCACCGCCAACCTGGTCCTGCTGACCACCCCGTTCAACAAGAAGGACGTCAAGGCACTCGACCGCGAGGTCACCATGGCCGACCCGATCGGCAAGGGCGCGGCCCAGGTGTTCGGCGCCGGCCAGGGCGTCAAGGCGACGTGGAACAAGGACGGCTTCTTCGCCGCCCTCAACCTGCTCGGCCCTGAGCAGTCCGTGGTGCGGCTGACCCCCGGCCCGACCTGGATCCTGCTGCTGCCCTCGACCGCGAAGGTGACGGTCTCGTGAGCACCGCCGCCGGCCGCCTGCCGGGGGACACCGCACCCGGCAGTGAGGGCGCCCGCGGCGTGGCGGCGGCGCCCGAGCACGCCCGAGCGCTGCCGCCACTCGCGGCCGTGCTGCACCGCCGCGGCCAGCGCGACCCGATCCCGGCCCGCGACTGGGCGCTGTTCGCGATGATCGTGCTGTACCCGGTGGGCTGGCTGCTCGGCCTGACCCTGGCCTGGGTGCCGCTGCTGGCCATCCCGATGGCGCTGGAGCTGTTCCGGCGCGGCCGGGTGCGCATGCCCGCCCCGGTCTTCGCCTGGCTGCTGCTGTGCTTCCTCGGCCTGGTCGGCGTCGTGATGCTGGACGCCACCGTGCCCAACGCGCTGCCGCCGGAGATGGGGCTGGGCCGGATCCTGGCCTTCGTCCGCCGCCTGCTGGACATGGCCGCGGCGATCGTGGTGCTGCTTTACGTAGGCAACCTCACCGAGCGCGAGCTGCCGACCAAACGCGTCGTGAAGTTCCTGGCGTACTTCTTCGTCGTGCTCGTCGTCGGCGGCATCGCGGGCGTGCTCCTGCCGCGGATCGCGGTCACCACTCCGCTGGCCGAGGTGCTGCCGAAGTCGCTGCTGGCCAACGGCTGGGTGCGCTCCTCGGTGCGCATCGAGTTCGCCCAGTGGCAGACCATCGTGGGCGAGGCCCCCTCGCCCCGGCCCGCCGCGCCGTTCCAGTACACCAACGCGTGGGGGCAGTGCATCGCGGTGCTGCTGCCGTGGTTCATCCTCGCGACGCTGTACAAGGCCAAGGGCCTGTGGAACAAGGTCTGGCCGTCGCTGATCCTGGTCGCCGCGATGATCCCGATCGTCTACTCGCTCAACCGGGGCACCTGGGCGGGCCTGGGCATCATCCTGGCCTACCTGGTGGTCCGGATGGCGATCCGCGGCAGCATCATGCCGGTCGCCGGCGTCCTCGTCGCGGTCGCGCTGGCCGGTCTGCTGGTGCTCGCGACGCCGCTGGGCAGCACCGTGATGGCCCGCATGGACAACCCGCACTCCAACGAGGGCCGGGCCTCGCTCAACGCCGCCGCCCTGGAAGCCGCCAAGGCTTCGCCGATCATCGGGTTCGGCGGGCAGTCGGAGACGATCGGCAGCGAGCGGTCCATCGCGATCGGCCAGAGCCCGTCCTGCGAGCAGTGCGGCAACCGCGACATCGGCAGCGACGGCCAGCTGTGGATGCTGCTGATCACGCAGGGCTTCGTCGGCGCAGGGCTCTACCTGCTGTTCTTCCTGTGGATGGGCTGGCGGTTCCGCCGCGACCATTCGTGGCTCGGCATCGCCGCCGGTGTCACGGTGCCGCTGGCGGTCTGGTTCTCCACGATCTACAACTCGACCGGCATGACCCTCGTGATCATGATGGTCCCGCTGGCCCTGCTCTGGCGCAACGAGACGAACCGGGTGTACACATGAGCCGCGCGCCGATCCTGACCACCGCCCGCCGCCATGAGGCGGCGAAGTGAGCGGCGAGTTCCTCACCGAACTGGGCCGGCTGCTGGGCGACGACACCGTCGGAGCGCCCGCGGACCGGGTCTTCCTCGGCCGGGGCACGCACGCCGCGGACGAGGTCTACACCGTGGTCCCCGCCATCGGCAAGGCCCGGCTGCTCGTGCCGCACGGCGACCGCCGCGCGGCCGGGGCCGCCATCCGGCACACCAGCGCCCCGCGTTCGGCCAAGGACCGGCTGCGCCAGCGGGTGCTCGCCGGGGTCTTCTCCACCGGACTCGGCCGGCGCACCCTCGGCGACCTGGTCTTCCGTGACCGGCTGGCGGTGCGGGCCGAGCCGTCGCTGGCCGAACACCTCAGCGCGCTGCTCGGCGAGCAGGTGCGGCTGAGCGTGCGCTTCGGGCCGCCGCGGGCCAACCGCAAACCCGTGCTCCAGCTCATCGACGGCCGGGCGCGCACCATCGCGTACGCCAAGATGGCCGTCAACGAGCTGACCACGACCCTGATCGACGCCGAGCACCGCGCGCTGCGCATGCTCGCCGACCGCGACCTGGCCCCCGCCCGGGTGCCCGAAGTGCTGCACTTCGGCACGTGGGCAGGCGCGGCCCTGCTCGTCGTCGGCGCGCTGCCGGTGAGCGCGGAGGCGCCCCCGGACGGACTCACCCCGCTGAGCCTGGCCGCGATGCGGTCCATCGCCCAGGTGCAGGGTGTCACCCGCGGCAGGTACGCGGGCAGCACCTACGCCGCCCGGCTCGCCGCCCAGGTCGACGTGCTGGGCGAGCGGCCCGCCGCGACCCTGATGCGCCGCGCGCTGGCCGAGTGCGCCGGCGCCGAGCTCGGCTTCGGCTGCTGGCACGGCGACTGGAACGGCGGCAACATGTCCGTCCGCGACGGCGAGCTGCTGCTGTGGGACTTCGAACGCTTCACCCCGGACGTGCCCGTCGGCTACGACCCGCTGCACTTCGAGCTGCATGAGGCCGTCGCGGTCCGGCACACCGACCCGGTCGTGGCCGCGCGCGCGGTCGCCGAACGGGCCGTCGAACTGCTCGCCCCGCTCGGGGTCGACGCCGCGGTCGCCAACGAGGTCGCCGCCCTGTACTTCGTCGAGATCGGCAGCCGGTACCTCGGCGACGGTCTGGACAACCTCGGCCGGCCGATGGGGCGCGTCGACGAGTGGATCAACGGGGCGTTCGCCGGACTCGGCGGGCGATGGGCTTCTCTGGTGGGAGAGAACTGATGGCAGTCAAGAGCCGCGTACGCAAGTTCGTCTGGCGCAAGGCCGGCGCGCTGGCCCGGACCGCGGGACAGCTCACCGCGGACCGGCGCATGGTGCCGTCCTTCCTGATCGTCGGCACCCAGCGCGGCGGCACCACGTCACTGCACAAGGCGCTGGCGCAGCACCCGGCCTACCTGCCGCCGCGCTTCCGCAAGGGCGTGCACTACTTCGACATGGACTACCACCGCGGGCACGCCTGGTTCATGGGCCACTTCGTGAGCCGCACCAAGGCCGAGCGCGCCGCGCAGACCCTGGGCCACCCCGTGGTCACCGGCGAGGCCAGCCCCTACTACATGTGGCACCCGCTGGCCCCCCAGCGCATCGCCAAGGACCTGCCCGGCGTCAAGCTGATCGTGCTGCTGCGCGACCCGGTGGAGCGTGCCTACTCCGGCCACGCCCACGAATACGCCCGCGGCTTCGAGACCGAGAAGTTTGAGCAGGCCGTCGCGCTGGAGGCCGGGCGCATGGCCGGCGAGCGCGAGAAGATGGCCGCCGACCCGAACTACCACAGCCACGCCGTACGCCACCTCGCGCACCTCGGCCGCGGCGAGTACATCGACCAACTGCTGCACCTGGAGTCCCTGGTCGGCCGGGAACGCCTGCACGTCGTCGACAGCCACGACTACTTCGCCGACCCCGCGCGCGTCTTCAGCGGGGTGTGCGAGTTCCTCGGCATCCCGGACGTGCCCGGCATCGTTCACGACCAGCACAACGCCCGCCCGCGCTCGCCGATGTCCGACGAGCTGCGGTCCCGGCTGGAGGACCACTTCGCGCCGTACGACGCCCGGCTCGCCGACTGGCTCGGCCATCAGCCGAGCTGGCGGCGATGAGCGTCGACGCGCCGGCCCACGCCGGCGCCTACGGGGCCGACCGCGGGCGCGTCATGCGCAGCAGCTTGTTCAACCTGGTCGGCGCGGGAATCTCGGCGATCGCCGGGCTCGCGCTGACCGTGGTGGTCACCCGCGGCTTCGACGCGAGTGTCGCCGGGGTGCTGTTCACGCTCACCTCGGTGTTCCTGATCCTGTCCGCGGCCGCGCTGCTCGGCGCGGAGACCGGCGTGGTCTACCTGCTCGCGCAGCAGCGGGTCCGGGAGGAGACCGGCCGGATCCGGGCCACGGTGCGGGTCGCCATGACCCCGGTCGTGGTGGCCAGCATCCTGCTCGCGGCCGGGCTCTGGTTCGCCGCGCCGTGGCTGGTCGACGTCATGCTGCCGGAGGCCCCGGCGGGCACCGTCGCGGCGATCCGGGTGTTCGCCGTCTTCCTGCCCACCTCCACCATCACCGGCGTGCACCTGGCCGTCGGCCGTGGACTCGGCACCACCCGGCCCAACGTCATGGTCATGCGGGTGCTGCGGCCCGGCCTGCAGTTGCTCGGCGTCGTCGCCGTGCTGGTGGCGGGCTGGACCAGCTCGGTGTCGCTCGCCCTGGCCTGGGCCGTGCCGTACGCGCTGGGCCTGGTCGTGGCGGTGCTGTGGTCGGCGAAACTGCGACGCAAGGCCGAGCGCTCCGGCGGACAGCCGGTCGAGGCGCCCACCCGCGAGGACTGGGGCCGGTTCTGGCGCTACGCCTCGCCGCGGGCCGGCACCGGCCTGGCACAGCTCGCACTGCAGCGGCTCGACGTCGTGCTGATGGCCGCGCTGCGCGGCCCGGTGGACGCCGCGCTCTACACCGCCGCCACCCGCTTCCTGGTCATCGGCCAGCTCGGCGGCCAGGCGCTCGGGCAGACCGTGCAGCACCGCTTCTCGGGGCTGCTCGCGCAGGACAAGCACGACGAGGCGAACAGCCTCTACCAGATGACCACCACCTGGCTCATCGCGCTGATCTGGCCGTTCTACCTGACCTGGGCCATCTTCGGCGGGCAGTTGATGACGGTGTTCGGCGAGGGCTACACGGCCGGCGGCGACGCGGGCCTCGTCGGCGTCGTGCTGTCGCTGACCATGCTCGTCGCGACCGCGTGCGGCATGGTCTCCACGGTCCAGGAGATGGCCGGCCACACCGGGATCGCCTTCTTCCAGACCATGCTCGCCCTCGTGGTGAACGTGGTCCTCAACATCGTGCTGATCCCGTCCCACGGGATCGTCGGCGCTGCGATCGCCTGGTCGGCGGCCCTGCTCATCAAGAACCTGCTGCCGCTGGTACAGCTGCAGCGCAGGCACGGACTGTCCCCCCTCTGCCGGGGCGGCTTCATCGCGATGGCGGCCGCCGTCGCGTGCTACGCCGCCCTACCGCTGCTGGTCCGTGTCCTGCTCGGCGACCACCCGCTCGTCGGGTTCGGCTCGGTGCTAGTCGCGACAGTCGCCTATGCGGCGGTAGTGTGGCGGTGCCGGCACGTTCTGCAACTGGCCGGTCTGCGCGCGCTCCGGCGCCGTGGCAAGACCCCGGCACAGCCCTCACCCCCAGTGGAGTCCCTCGTCCCATGAGAAGAGCATTACCGGCTGCGGGGCTGGTGATGGTGCTTCTGGCAGTGGCGGCTGCCGGCTGCACGACCGTCGTCCCAGAGGACGAGCCGGCGGTGCCGGGCCGTCCCAGCCCCACCCTCAAGCAACTCCCCGCGGCCGCGTCCGGCCCGTTCACCACGACCGGACGTGGCCCTGCCGTGCCCGAGACGGGTGCCTGGTTCGGCGCGTTCGTGAACGCGCAGAACCGGCGCACCGGCGACCAGCTCGAAGCGATCGACGGCTTCGAGGACATGATCGACCGTCCGCTGGCGCTGGCCCACTCGTTCCACCCGTGGCAGGACGACTTCCCCTCGACGTACGACTACGAGCTGGTCCACCGCGGCAAGCTGCTCATGATCTCCTGGGCCGGCACCGACACCCGGTCGATCGTCACCGGGGTCTACGACGAGGAGATCCGCAAGCGCGCGGCGGCCGTACGCGACTTCCGCACGCCGATCCTGCTGCGCTACCGCTGGGAGATGGACCGCCCGAACCTGTTCAACGTGGTCCACTCACCCGAGGACTACGTGGCCGCCTGGAAGCACGTACGCGGCATCTTCACCGAGGTCGGCGCGAACAACGCGGCCTGGGTCTGGTGCCCGCACGCCGACGGTTTCATGGACGGCCGCGCCCAGCCCTACTACCCGGGCGACGACCAGGTCGACTGGCTGTGCGCCGACGTGTACTCCGGCCCGGAGATGTACACCTTCACCGAGCTGATGGCCCCGGTTCTGGAGTGGGCCAGGCACCGCCCCCGCCCGCTGCTGATCGGCGAGTTCGGCGTCGTGCAGGGCGAGCCCGGCCAGCGCTCCGCCTGGCTCAACGAGATGCGCCTGGCCCTGCCCCAGCACCCCCAGATCAAGGGCGTCCTCTACTTCAGTACCGCCACGGACTCCCGCCCCCGCTACGCCACCACCTTCGACAACGAACCCGACGCCCTCAAAGCCCTCACCCTGCTGGCCAAGGACCCCTGGCTGACCCGCCAACCCGGCCACTGACCCACCCCCGGCCCGCGTTGATCATGAACTTATGGAAGGGTTCGGCGGCGTGTCGTGACCCTGGGGCCGTGATCGACTGGCTGGGGCTGCCGGGTGCGGGTCGGTGGTGATCGCCGTTTCAGGTCAGATCGTGCGGTGAAGCCGCAGTTCTTGACCGGAGACGGCGATCTTTCCGCGGTGTGGGGACCGACCAGCGGTGGGCGTCGCGGGTAGCGAGCCCATGAAAGCCGAAACCGCGCCCTCCCGTGTGGGAGGGCGCGGTTTCGTGTCAGCCGGGTTGGTCAGGCGGCTTCGATGATCATGCCGGCGGCGACGGTGCGGTTGGTGGCTTCGTC